>JAJTGK010000029.1 GCA_021297815.1 Planctomycetaceae bacterium | reverse complement strand
GAAGCCCGACGGTCCTCGGGGTTTGAGAGGTCAAGGACCGCGCTTCGCGCGCGCCCTCGTGAGACTCGGAAACGGGGCGACCCAGTGCCTGCGGACTGGGCACCCGTCGGCCTTTGGCCGACGGCGATGGTCGTGAGTGTGGTGTCCAGCCTCCGAACTCGGCCTTTGGCCGACGGCGGTCCGGGTGGTTTCCACACGGACTCTCCGAACGGCACTCGGTGTGGTTGTTTCACTGGACGCCGCCGGCCCTTGGCCGGCGGGTGCCCAGTGCGAAGCCACTGGGTCGCAAGATCCAACGATCTCGGCTCGATGCGTCGGGCGCAGCCCGACGGTCCTCGGCTCGCAGTCGGCATCTCGTCGCGCGCGCCGCGCGCGGCCGATCGGCTCACTCCTCGTCGTCTTGGCCGTTGTCGCCGCCTTCAGGCTGCGCTTCGCCCGTACGGACACGCACCGCGGCGCGCGGCGGCGCGACGAGGCCGTTCACATAGTGCTTGGCGGCCTCCTTGCAGACCTGCGCGAACACCTGGTGCAGCTTCTCGTGGTCGGGCATCGCGTCGAGGCGCTCGAGCAGCGCGTCGACCTGCTTCGAAGGCTCGGCGCCACGGTCGAGCGTCTCGATCGCGGCGTCGCCGAGCTGTTCGCCTGCGGCGATGAACCATGCGAGATCAGGCTTGTCCCACTTCTTCGGCGGGTCGATGCGCGTGCGGATCGTGACCTGGCCGATCGCGACGACGGGGCAGAGTCCGAGCTGCGTCTTCGGCTCGCGGCACAGCACCACCGCGGGAATCTCGCGCTCGAGGCACAGAAGCCGCAGGCGGCGCGCGTCGGCACCGACGAGCGGCGGCTGCACGAGGTAGCACACGGGCTGGATCGTCGCATCGTCGGGCATCGCCTCGCCGAGCACCACGACCTTCTTCGAGTCGAACGCCTCCTGCATGCGCTGGCGGCGCGCCTCCTGCAGCGGCAGCGCGATGCGCGCCATGAGGTCGAAGTCGCCCGCCGCGCGCGCCATGTCGAGCGCGCGCACGCACAGGCGCTCGGTCTCGAACCAATGGTTCCTGCGAAGCGCCTGCTCGGCCTTCGTCATCAGCGCGTTCACGGAAGTGGTCTTCATCGTGGGCATGTCTTTCGTCCGCCGTTCGGCTGGTGTCAGGCCGCCTTTGCGGCGGCCTCGTTGGCAAGCGCGGCCAGCGTGGCAGCGAACTGCTTCGTGGTCGACGGGAATTCGTACAGCAGGCAGTCGGACACGGCGGTCGCGTCCTGAGCGACCATCGAATCGCGCAGGCTGCGCAACTGACGATCGAGCGAGGCGAGCGCACCCTCGAGGTCGATGCCCTTCGCGCGGACCTCGTCGCGGGTCACGACGCCGAGCTCGAGGCCACGCGCGACCGCGGTCTGCACCGAGCCCCACACAGCAAGCGCCTCGAGAAGCCTGTCGAAGCCCGCGCGGACCTGGTTCGCCTGCATGAGCTTGGCGGCCGCGCGCTGGATCTCCTCGGCGTTCAGCACGGCCTCAGCCGCGTGCGCGAAGGTGTCGCGCAGGAGTTCGGCGGGATGGGCGGTGGTCATGCGGACCTCGCCCGCCGCGCGTGCGGTGAACTCGCCCGACGCGAGGTCCTCTTCGCTCCACGCGATGCCGTCGACGAAGACCTCGACGATCATGCGCCCACTGTGGGTCACGAGATCCGAGGCGACGGTCAATGCACCCGCCACGGTGTTGGCTTGGAGAGAGGTCTCGCAGTCGTCGAGCAGGATGCGCATCGGGGCCTTTCGGCGGCGTCTCTGGACGGCCGCGCGGGATGCTATCGACCGCCCCGACGCGGGCGTTGAACCAAAGGTTCGGTTTGTGCGGCCTTTGCGGAATGAGCGGGGCGCCGACCCGATGCCAAGGGGTTCGGGCGGCGGGAATGGCCTGTCAGGGCCTCGAGGAGACGGGCGGCTGCCACATCGCGGGCACCGAACGCTTGTCGTCGGGGCGGTGGCGCTCGAGCGCGCGGCCATGCACGCCCTCGGAACTCGCCGACAGGCACTCGCAGAGGTGGTGCAGTTCGCCCACCTCGGGGAACTCGGCGCGCAGTTCGTCGATGCGGGCGGCCATCGAGATCGTGCCCGCGTCGATGAAAAGGCGGCGGAAGGCGGTCCGGACGGCCTCGATCGCCCCCTCCGACGCCCCGCGGCGGGTCATCTGGATGTGGTTGTGGCCGCGGATGCGGGCGGGCGAGCCCTCGGCGATCAGGTAGGGCGGCACATCCTTCGAGACGCGGGCGAGTCCGCCCACGAGCGCGCAGGTGCCGATCGAGACGAAGTGGTGGAATGCCGCGCCGCCGCCAATCGTGGCCGCGTCGCCGACGCGCACATGGCCCGCCAGCAGCGCCGCGTTCGCGATGGTGATGTCGTTGCCGAGCACGCAGTCATGCGCGATATGCACGCCGATCATCAGCAGGTTGCCGTTCCCGATGCGGGTCGTGCCGCCGCCCGTTCCCGTGCCGCGGTGGATGGTCACCTGCTCGCGGATGTGGTTGCGGTCGCCGATCTCGCACCAGGTCTCCTCGCCGCGGTACTTGCGGTCCTGCGGCGTGCCGCCGACGGTCGCGAACGGATAGAGCACGCAGTCGGCGCCGATGCGGGTGTGGCTCTCGATGACCACATGGTTGCGCAGCAGGGTGCGCGGACCGATCGAGACCTTCGGCCCGATCACGCACCACGGCCCGACGACCGCATCGGCGGCGATCTCGGCGGTCGGATCGATCTGGGCTGTGGGGTGGATCGAGGCCATGCGGGTGCTGAAGCGGGATTTCGGCAGGTCGGGGTGCGGCGGATTGAAAACGGCGCGGGCTACTCGATGTCGGGGTCGACCATCATGAACCGCAGCTCGGCCTCGGCGACGGTCTTGTCGCCCACGATGGCGCGGCACTTGAGGTGGCCCGTGCGGGCGGTGGCGCGGATGTTCTCCGCCTCGAGCACGACCTGGTCGCCTGGCACGACGGGCTTGCGCAGCTTCACGCGGTCGATCGAGAGGAGGATCGCGATCTTGCCCGTGTGCTCGAGCACATTCGCGAGGAGGAGCCCGCCGAGCTGCGCCATCGCCTCGACGAGCAGCACGCCCGGCATGATCGGAGTGCCCGGGTAGTGCCCCTGGAAGAACGGCTCGTTGATGGTGACATTCTTGATGCCGACCGCGCGCTTCGAGCCGTCGATCTCGACCACGCGGTCGACGAGCAGCATCGGGTAGCGGTGGGGCATCAGCTTCTGGATGGCGCGGATATCGAGCACCTTCCCGTCGACGACCGTGCGCCGCAGGTCGGCGGCGAGCATCTGCTCGCGCACGCGCATGGCAAGCTTGCGGTTCAGGCCGTGGCCCGAGCGCACCGCGAGGATGCGGCCCTGGATCGGCGCGCCGATCAGCGAGAGGTCGCCGATCACATCGAGCACCTTGTGGCGCACGGGCTCGTCGTCGAAGCGGTAGGCGTTGTCGATCGGGCGGCCGTCGTCGCCGATCACGAGGATGTCGCGCGGCGTGAGGTGCTTGCAGAGCCCCGCGGCCTGCAGCTGCTCGGCCTCCTCGCGCAGCGCGAAGGTGCGCGCGGGCGCGATGTCGGCGATGTAGTCGCCTTCGGCGATGTTGTACGAATAGGTCTGGTGGCGAATGCGGTCGCCCTTGGCGCCGTAGTCGAGGTCGTAGACGACCCGCATGCCCTCGGCCTCGAAGGGCATCGCCGCGATCATGCCGTCGGGCTCCTCGATCACGATCGGCTCGCGGATCTTGAAGACCTTGCGCTGGGCGTCCTGCTCGACGATGCCCGCCTCGAGGATGGGCTCGGCGAAGAGCGCCGCCGAACCGTCGCCGCAGGGGAGCTCGGGGCCGTTGATCTCGATCGTGGCGTTGTCGATGCGCAGGCCTGCGATCGCCGACAGGCAGTGCTCGACCGTGTCGATCGTGACATCGCCCATCTTCAGCACCGTGCGGCGCGGGCGCGGCACGACATGGTCGGCGGTCGCGGAGATCCGCAGCGGCGGGTTGAGGTCGGTGCGGACGAACGAGATGCCGCTGTTCGGGGGGGCGGGCTGAATGACCACCGTCGCCTCGACCCCGAGCATCAGGCCCTTGCCACGCACGGTGACGGGCCGCGCCAGGGTGCGCTGCTTCTGCTGGACCACCAGCATGGCGCCTCCGCGCTCCATGAGCGCAGTGACGGGGTCGCGGGAAGCCGAGACGCTCAGGGCGCCTTCGGCAGGTCGAGCAGATGACGGAGCTGGCGATGCCACTCGGGGAGTTTACGGACGAGCGCCATCTCCCGCAAAGCCGCACGGAAGTCCTGCGCGGGCATGCCGCCCCAGGTCGCCCCGTCGGGGATGTCGGACATGACCGCGGAGCGCGCCGCAAGGCTGACGCCGCGTCCGATCACAAGGTGGTCGGCGATGCCCGTGCCGCCTCCGATGCGGGTTCCGTCGCCGATGCGGGAGCTTCCCGCGACGCCCGACAGACCGCTGATGACCACGCAGCGCCCGATCTCGACATTGTGGCCGATCTGGCAGAGGTTGTCGATCTTGGTGCCCGCGCCGATGCGCGTCGCCCCGAACTTGCCGCGGTCGACGCAGGAGTTGGCGCCGATCTCGACATCGTCCTCGAGGACCACGGTGCCGAGGTGCGGGACCTTCGCGATGCCGCGTCCGTCGGCGGCGGGGCGGTAGCCGAATCCGTCGGTGCCGATGGCGACGCCCGAGGCGAGGATCGCGCGGCGGCCGACCGTGCAGCGCTCGCGCACGACGACATTCGAATGGAGGACGGAGTCGTCGCCGATCGACGCGTCGCGGTAGATGCGCACGCCGTCGAAGAGCGCCACGCGCGCGCCGATGCGCGCACCTGCCGCGACCGAGACATGCGCGCCGATGCGCGCGCCCTCGCCGATCGTGGCGGTGGGGTGGATGCGCGCGGTCGGGTCGACGCCGAGCGCGGGCAGCTGCTCGGGCTCGGCGAAGAGCTCGAGGATCGCGATCATCGCGTGGTCGGCGCTCTTCACGCGCAGGATCGGGCGTGCCGCCGCGGCATCCTCGAGCGCGACATCGGCCGACACCACCGCGGCGAGCGCCTTGCTCGACTCGAGCAGGCGCGCGTACTTCGCGCCGCCGACGAAGGTGAGCTGCGCGGGGCCCGCGCGGTCGACCGTCTCGAGCCCCTCGACCACGCGCGCGCGCGCCGCATCGAGGGCGTGGCCTGCGGGCAGTTCGATCGCGGCGCCGACGAGGTCGGCGAGCGCTCCAAGCGTGCGTGGCGCCGACGCGGCGTCAGCCACCCGTGCCGCCCTTCGACTCGCCGTTCATGAAGCCGATCAGCTTCTCGGTGACATCGGACGCAGGCGTCGCGAAGATGAACTTGCGCATCGAGATCTGGCTGAGCGTGCGCTGCGCGCTCGACGGATCCATCTCGGGCAGCGAATCGTTGAGCAGGATGTAGTCGAGCCCTTCCTTCTCGGCGAGGCGGCGCGCGGCGTCCTTGATCGCGAAGTAGGTCTCGCGCAGCGCGCGGGCCTTCTCGGCCTCGACCTTGGCGGCCGCGAACTTCTGCAGCGCGGTGAACTCGCCCGCCGCGGCCTGCAGCTTCGCCATCGCGGCGGCCTGCGCGTCGCTTCCGGGCGCGAAGCTCTCGAGCTCGGCCTCGAGGTCCTTGAGCTGCGACTCGGAGGCCTTCAGCTTGGTCTCGAGCTCGGCGCTCATCGCCTTCGCCTTCGCGAGCATGTCGGCGTAGCTCGAGAGCGAGTTGAAGGTCTTCTCGAGGTCGACCGTCGCGACGCGCGAGGGCGCCTGCTCGGGCGCCGAGGCGGGGCGGAGCGCCCAACCCGCGAGGGCGGCCAGGAACGCGATGGCCACGACGAGGTCGAGCCTGAGTGCACGGGGGGAAGCGGTCATGTCGTTGGTGCGCTGCATGGTGGTGCCGATCGCGGGTTCAGCGGGAGGCCGCGGGCGCCGCGGGCGCCACGGTGCGGGCGTTGTTGATCTGGACGATGAGCTTCTCGGTGACATCGATGGTGCGGCCTGCGTACAGGATGCGCAGCTGCGAGATCTGCGACTGCGCCTGGTCCTCGAGCGGCGGGAGGTTCTTGTCGCGGCGGGTACGGATCTCGACGCGCGAATCGTCGACGAGGACGAGGTCGTACTTCTCGTTCTCGGCGAGCTTGCGCGCGCCCTCGCGCACCGCGCGGTAGACCGACTGCCACTTCAGGCTCTTCTCGCGGTCGAGCTCGAGCTGCTTGAGCGTGCCCCATTGCTCGAGCTGCAGCTGCTTGAGGCGCGCCTCGTCGACGCGCGCGGCCTTCGCGGGACCGTCGGCCATCGCCTCGATCTCCTTCGCCATCGCCTCGAGCTCGCCGCGGCGCTGCTGCGCCTCCTGCGAGAAACGGCTCTCGAGCGAACGGAGCTTCACATCCCACTCCGCGCTCTCGGCGAGGCGGTCGAACACGGTGGCCATGTCGACCACGCCGACGGCGGCGGGCGGCGCGAAGAACGAGTAGGGGCGGCGCGCCTCGGCGGTGCCCGCCAGGAAGGCGGTGGCCGCGATGGCGGAGCCGAGCAGGCAGGCGGCGATCGTGGAGCGGTTCATCGTGGTGTCCAGTGCGCGCGGAGGCGCGGAAAGGCGCGGATTGTACGGACGGCGGGCGGGCGCGTCGGCATTCCCGCCGCGCGCTCAGAAGGGGATTTCCGCCGAGAAGCTGAAGGTCTGCGTCTCGTCCTCGTCCTGCTTCACCAGCGGGATGGCGAAGTCGAACGCCAGCGGCGCCGGCCCGAACATCGGGATGTACAGGCGGATGCCGAAGCCCGCGGAGACGCGGTAGTCGTCGAAGCCGACGCCGTCGGTCACGGTGCCCGAGTCGACGAACAGCACGCCGCTGAAGGAGTTCTGCAGGATGGGCTGCTCGAACTGCGCGCCCGCGAAGAAGAGCCAGTCGCCGCCGATCGGGTCGTTCGGAGCGGGCAGCGTCGGGTCGACCGCGCCCTGCGACTTCGGGCTGACCGTGCGGAACTCGAACCCGCGGAAGCTGCGGCCGCCGAGGTAGAGGCGCTCGTAGGTCGGCGCGTCGCCGCCGAAGATGTGGGCCGCCTCGGTCGAGAGCTTGAGCGTGGAGCGGCGGCCGAGGAAGTCCTCGGACACCGTGAGGAACTGCGTGTAGCCGCCGCGGACGAGCGAGAACGAGTCGACATCCGACGACAGGCTGGTGTACTGGGTCGCGCTGAGTTCCGCCGACGCGCCGCGGCTTGGGCGGAACGGGCGGTCGACATCCACGCGCTTCACGAAGAAGCCGAGCGTGGCATAGGTCGACGGCCCGCGGTCGTCGAACACCTCGATCGCCGAGTCGGGCTCGAAGTCGGTGAGCTCGACCCACTGCGCGCTGGTGTTGACGCCGACCGACCAGAAGTCGCCGAGGCGGCGCGACACGGTGATCGGCGCGGTCGCACGGTCCTCTTCGTAGTCGGGGTAGATGCGGTGGCGGAAGAACGGCGCCACGCGGAACGAATAGTCGGTCTCGAGCATGTGCGGCTCGGTGAAGTCGAACCCGAAGTTCGAGACCTCGCTGCCAGGCGCGATCGACATGCGGAACTGCTGGCCCGCGCCGCGGAACGCGCGGCCCGCGATGAGTTCATCGGCCGATTCAGGTGCGTCGGCGATGTCGAAGTTGCGCTGCGCCACGCTGAACTCGCCGAAGATGCCCGAGTCGGTGCCGAGCCCGAGGCCGAAGTTCACGCTGCCCGTGTTGCGCTCCTTGACCTCGACGAGGAGGTCGCGGACCTCGGAGCGCACGAGCGCGGTGCGCTGCTGCGCCGTGGCTGCGTCGGTGCCCGCGGCGGGGTCGGCGGGCGGGGCCGCTGCGTCGGCCTGCGGCGCCGCTGCGTCTGCCTGCGCCGCGGTTCGGGTCGCCTCAGGCGTGTCGAGCGCGTCCTGCTCGGCGGCCACGGGGCGCTGCACGGTGATGCGCACCTCGTTGAAGAGCTGCGTGCCGCGGATGCGCTCCTCGGCGACCTCGACCTCGCGCCCGTCGAGCACGCGGCCTGGCTGGATGCGCACGAGGCGGCGCACGACCTTGTCCTTGGTCAGGAAGTTGCCCTGGATCGTGACGAGCCCCGCGATGGTGCGGCGGTTCTCGCGGATGCGCAGCACGAGGTCGACCTCGGCCTCGTCGCCCACGCGCACCGTGCGGTCGATGATCTCGACCTCGATGTGCCCGAGCAGCAGGTACGCGTCGCGCACGCTCGCGATCGACTTGTCGATCTTCTGGCGCGTGAAGAGGTCGCCAGGGTGGATCGCGAGCAGGTCGCGGATCTGGCGGTCGGAGAAGACGACGAGCGGCTTCGGGCCCTCGGCGCCGAGGCCCTCGACCACCACCGCGCGCAGCCGATAGCGCCGCCCTTCGGACACGATGAAGACGACCTTCGCCTCCTTCGAGTCGGGCGAGATCTCGACGCGGCGGTCGACGCGCACATCGACGAAGCCGCGGTCCTTGTAGTACTTGTCGATCGCGGCGACATCGTCGACGAGGCGCTCCTCGTCGAGCTCGCCCTTCACGAAGAGCGGCACGGCCGAGCGCGTCTCGATCTCGCTCGACAGCTCGTCGGCGGTGCAGCTCGCGTTGCCGACGAAGGCGATCTCCTTCACCTTGACGCGCGGGCCCTCGACGATGCGCAGGATCAGGATGCCCGTCTCCTTCAGGCGCGTCTCGTCGACGGTGACCTCGGCGAGGTAGTGGCCGCGCTTGCGGTAGAGGTCCTTGATGCGCGACACGGCCTGCTCGAGCAGGAAGTCGTCGCGCGGGCCGCCCGCGAAGAGCGGCACCGCCTTGCGCAGCTCCTGGTCGGAGATGAGCTTGTTGCCCACGACCTGCAGGTCCTTGAGGATCGGCTGCTCGACGAGGACGAACGCGAGCTCGACCGAGCCGTCGGGCTGGATCGTGGCCACCGCGTCGACGGTGTCGAATTGGCCAAGGCGGTAGAGCGTCGCCACATCGCCGCGCACGGCCTTCGCCTCGAACGGCTGGCCTGCGGTGACGCGGAGGTTGTTGAGCACCTCGCGCTCGGTCACGCGCGCGAGCCCGCGGACGACCACCTTCGAGATCGGGCGGTCGGCGAGCGCTTCGTCGTCGAGCGACGCCGACTGCGCGAACGCCGTGGCAGAGGCGAGGATCGCGATCGCCGCGGTCGCGGCGCGCGCGAACCTCAACGCGCGTCCTGCGGCTGCGTCTCGGCCTTCGGTGGGTGTCATCGGCTCCCGCTCGGGCATGAGCGCGCAGGATAGCGCGTCCGTGCGGCGGTAGCGGCCCGCGAACCGCCGCGCTACGCTTTCCGCCTATGTCCACGGCCTCCGACCTGAAGCGCACTCCGTTCCACGCACTCCACCTCGAGCACAAGGCGAAGATGGTGGATTTCGCGGGCTACGAGATGCCGATCGCCTACGGGTCGATCATCGAGGAGCACAAGTGGTGCCGCGCGTCGGCGGGCTTCTTCGATGTGTCGCACATGGGCCGCCTGCGCTTCAGCGGGCGCCACGCGCGCAAGTTCCTCGACCATGTGTGCACGCGCCAGATCCACGGCATGCAGCAGGGCATGGTGCGCTACTCGCTCGTGTGCAACGCCAACGGCGGCTGCCGCGACGATGTGCTCGTCTACTGCGTCGACGAAGACGAGTACCTGATGGTCTGCAACGCCTCGAACCGCCACAAGCTGCTCGCGCATTTCGCCGAGGTGAAGGGGCAGTTCTCGTTCCGCCTCGAGGACGAGACCGACTCGACCGCGATGGTCGCGATCCAGGGCCCGAAGGCCATGGACCTCATCGCGAAGATGTCGAGCACGATCCCGAGCATGAAGCGCTATCGCTTCATGGTGAAGAACCTCGTGGTGATCAAGCTGCTCGTCTCGCGCACGGGCTACACGGGCGAGGACGGCGTGGAGGTCATCCTGCCCGCGTCGATGGCCAAGCTCGCGCTCGGCATGGTGCTCAAGGACATGGGCGGCGAGTCGAGCGTGGTGAAGCCCGTCGGCCTCGGCGCGCGCGACACGCTGCGCATGGAGGCGGGCATGCCGCTCTACGGCCACGAGATCAGCGAGGAGATCGACCCCGTGTCGGCGGGGCTCGAGTTCGCGATCAAGTTCGACAAGGGCATGACGGGTACCGCCGACGACGAGCGCACGGGCACCTTCATCGGGCAGGATGCGCTGCGGCGCATCAAGGCGGAAGGCCCCGCGAAGCGGCTGGTCGGCCTGTTCGTCGAGGGCCGCCGTTCGCCTCGGCAGGGCATGCAGGTGCTGTCGGGCGGCAAGCCCGTCGGTGAACTCACGAGCGGCTGCATCTCGCCGAGCCTCGACCGCGGCATCGCGATGGCGTATGTGCCCGCCGCGATGGCGGCCGAAGGCACGGCGTTCGAGGTCGATCTCGCGGGCAAGGGCACGACGCCCGCGGTGGTCGCGAAGCTGCCGTTCCTCAACAAGGTCTGAGCGCGCACGCGCGTTGCTGAAAAACGAACGCCCCGCGCGGTTGCGCGGGGCGTGTCGTTCTCTTTCTCCGATCCGCCCAGACGCCCAAGTGGGGTCGAAGGGGTAGGGAGCTTGTTGCCTCAGCCGATGCGCGCGTCGCGGCGCTGCACGGGTGAGGAGGACGGGATCGACCTCGGCAGCGGCCGCTGCGGGTCGGGCTGACGGATGACGACGCTGTCGCGGCGCACAGGCTCGCGGCGCACGGTCTCGCGGCGCGCCTCGGCGGCCTCGCGCTCCTCGACCATGCGGCGGAGGAAGCGCAGCGGCTTGTCGTCGGTGATCTTCTGCTGGAGCCGGCGCAGCGCCTCGACCTCGATCTGGCGCACGCGCTCGCGCGTGAGGCCGACCTCCTGGCCGATCTGCTTCAGCGTGAGGGGTTCCTTGCCCTCGAGGCCGTAGCGGAGGCGGATGACCTTGGCGTCGCGCTCGTCGATCTCATCGAGAAGCTGCAGCACGAGCGTGAATTCCTCGCGACGCGTGACCGACTCCTCGGGCTTGCCGTGGCGGTGATCCTCGAAGAGCTCGTGCAGGCTTGCGGCCTCGCCGTCCTCGCCCGCGGGCCCCTGGCTTGGCGTGTTGTAGGCGCGCACCGCGCGGCGCACGACCTGCAGCTTGCGCAGCGGGATGCGCAGGTCGTCGGCGAGCTCCTGCATCGAGGGCTGGCGTCCGAGATTCTCCTCGAGGCGACGCGTCGCCTCCTTCCAGCGCGCGATCAGGTCGACCATGTACGCGGGGATATGGATCGGCTGCACGGCGTTGATCAGCGTGCGCTTGATCGCCTGCTTGATCCACCACGAGGCGTAGGTCGAGAAGCGCGCGCCCTGCGCGGGGTCGAACCCCTCGACGGCGCGGATCAGGCCGATGTTGCCTTCCTCGATGAGGTCGGCGAGCGACAGCCCGCGGTTCGCGTAGTTCTTCGAGATCGAGATCACCAGGCGGAGGTTCGCACGGATCATGCGATCCTTCGACGACAGGCAGTTGTCGTTGATGATCCGCCATCCGAGATGCTTCTCCTCGTCGGCCGTGAGGAGAGGCACTTCGTTGATCTGCCTCAGGTAGAGGTGGAGTTCGGATTGGAGTGCTGAACGACCCATGAAGACCTCGCTACGGGAGCGCACACAATGGCGGCCCGAACCGGAGACGGTGGCCACGGAACCCTCGGTGAAGCGAACGCGGTGTCGGGACATGACATCGCGCGGCCCGAGGCGCATCGTGCGCATCGAACAGATTCGCTTCCCCTGAGACGCCCTACATCCTTGCGGGCGGGACTTCCCGCTTCGCGGCCGTTGCCATGCGGCGGACGGCGGCGGGCGGACCGTGGACACAACCTCCAAGACGGAGCGTCGACTCAGCCCAGTCGACGCTTGAAAGCATACCGCTCTATGCACGAACAGTGGGATCGGGTCGCAAGACTTGGTCCGAACTTTCCGTTTGGTCTAGCCGATGTTGTTGGGGAACAGGGCGACCTGGCTTGACCGGACCCGAACATGGACGCGGACCTCACCTCATTCCTCGCGGGCTTTGCCTACGAACCCGGGCGCCTGAACGCCCGCTTGGTTCATGCGTCGGATGGGCGGGAACTCCTGCAGGTTCGCGTCGAATTGGGCATCCTCCAGTTCGAAACCCAAGGGCGGCCCGATGGGCTGCCGAGCGTGTTCGAGGCGTGGGAGGGCGTACGGAACACCGAATGGCTGGCGGCGGCACGGCTCGAACTCGTGCAGGTCCAGCAGCGGGCTCGGGCGTTCCTCGCGGTGGGCGATGCCGCCCGCGCGCTGCGCGACTGCGAGGTTGCGCTCTCGCTTTCGGCAGAAATTGCGCCCGCGGCGAGCGGCTCGGAAACCGAGTGGATCGAGGGCGCGCGGTTCTCGGTCATCGTGCTCCGCACGCGGGCGGCGGTGGCGCTGCTTGTGGCGGCCGGCAGGTCGCGCGAGGCGGCCGCGGTGGTCGAGGCGGGCATCGGCCAGCTGCGCGGCGCCGCCGAGGCGGTGGGTATCGACGGGAGCTTCGAGCACCTCGCCGATGTGCGCGCGCTGCGCGCGATGCGCGACGCGCTCGTGCCGCAGCTGCCGCCCGCGCAGAGGAGCGAACTCGAGGCGCGTCTGCGCGCCGCGGTGCTTGCGGAGAACTTCGAGCTCGCCGCGATCCTGCGCGACGAGCTGCGGCTGCTTTAGGTCGATGACCCGTCCGCAGGCCTGCGCCGCGGAATCACTGCTGCTCGCGCGGTCCCTGGAGCTCGATGTAGATCGTGACTTCCTCGCCGTTGCGGAGCACGACCGCCTGCACCTTCGCGCCAGGCTCCTGCGTGCGCAGGTCCTCGACGAATTCCTGGCGGTTGCGAAGGTCCTTCTTGTTCCACTTGATGATCTTGTCGCCCTTCAGGATGCCCGCCTTGTCGGCGCTGCCGTCCTTGGTGACATCGACCACCTCGATGCCCGATTCGTCGTCGGAGTCGCGGGTACGCAGGCCCGCGCGCACGCGCATCGGCTGGGCGCGCATCGGCCCGCCCGCGGCATCCTCCATCTCGAAGCGCTTCTCGCGCTTGGCCATGTCGAGCGCGAGCTCGTGCCAGAGGCGGATCGCCTTGACCGACGACTCGCGGTCGATCAGGCCGACCACATCGCGCGAGGTGTGGTAGTCGCCGTGGAAGTCGGCGATGATCGCAAACAGGATCGGCACGCCCACGGCCATGAAGCTCGCGTGGTCGCTGCCGCCGCCACCGCCGCCGCGGCTTGCGTTGTGGACGACGACGAGTCCCGACGCGTCGAACATCGGCTTCGCCCACTCGGTCATGCCCTTGGCAGCCGCGGAGCTCGTCACCGCGAGGCGGTCGTTCAGGATGCGGCCGATCATGTCGAAGTTCATCATCAGGACCGTGTCCTTGATGGGGTAGATCGGGTTGTCGACATAGTGGCGGCTGCCGTTCAGGCCGCTCTCCTCGGCGCTGAAGCCGATGAAGAGGATCGTGCGCAGCGGGGTCTCGGCGGGCAGCGCGTCGTAGGCCTTCTTGAGCGACTCGCCGAGCAGGATCACGCCCGCCGAGCCCGAGGCGTTGTCGTCGGCGCCAGGGTGCAGCTTGCCAGGGCCCTCGCGCGAGCCGAAGTCGCCGTTGCCGAGGTGGTCGAGGTGGCCGCCGATCACGATGACCTCGCTGGCGAGCGCGCCGCGGCCGGGCAGCACGCCGACCACATTCTCCGCCTTCACGGGCTTCTCCTCGCTGCGGCCTGCGACCGCGACGGTCGAGCCCTCGAGGTCGAAGCTCATGGGCTGGCCTTCCTTCGGCTCGTCGGCGAGCTTGCGGAGGTCCATCAGCGAGCGCTTGCCGCCGTCGCAGGCGGCGATCAGCTTCTCGCCCGCCGCGGTCGACATCATGAAGACGGGAACTTCGGCCATCGCGCGGCCGCCGCCCGCGTTGAGGCTCGAGATGCGGGGGTCGTTGGCGCCAGGCGTGTTCACCACGATGATCGCCGCGGGGTTGCGGCGGGCGACCGCCGAGATCTTGCCCTGGAAGCCCGCGCGGCCCGACCAGCCTTCGCCGCCCGACCAGCGCGAGTTGCCTTGGTCGTCCATGGGCTCGAAGCGCAGGAGCACCGCGATCTTGCCCTCGAGCGAGTGGCCTTCGGCGAAGCTCGAGTAGCCGTCGGGGCCGTCGTCGAGACCGTAGCCGACGAACGCAAGCGCGCCCTCCGCGGCGCCGCTGCGGCCAAGGCCCGTGAGCTTGAAGTCGGTGTCCTTCGCGAGCGCCGTCTCGGTTCCGCCGCACTTGAGCGTGATCGTCTCCTCGACGACTTCACGCCGACCGCCGAGCGAGAACGGCTGGCGGTAGCTCTTCGGCCCGCCGTCCGAGGGCTGGTAGGCGGGCTCGAGGCCCGCCTGCACGAAGTAGTGCTCCATGTAGTCCATCGCCCGCTCCATGCCGCGGGTTCCTGGCAGGCGGCCTTCCATCCAGGGGCTCGCGAGGACGGTGAGGTGCTCGTTGAACGCCTGGACCTGCGGGTCGGAGGCGGCGATCACCTCGTGCAGCTTCTTCGGGGTCTCGGCAGGGGCGGCTGCGGCCGTCGAGGCGGCCTCGGCCGCAGGAGCGGTCGACTCCTGTGCAAGAGCGCGCGGAGTCGCGACAATGAGGAGCGATGCGAGCGAGCCCGCCAGAAGCGACGAAACGAGGAAGCGCGAACGCGGCGTGCCGTGCATGGTTCTCTCCGGTTGTGGCCGCGCTGGCCGCGGCGGTGGGGAGCATTTCTACCACGCAGGCGCTGGCAGGTTCGCACGCCTGCGTCGGAATAGTCGCTGAAGGATCGGAAACACGGGGCGGGCTCGCCTCGGCGACGGCTCGCGGAAGGGGCTCGGAGGTCGCCGAAGCGGCGCGCCACCCGCAGGACGGCCCGCATGTCGACCTTCGGTTCCGGCTCGACGATTCCGCCTTCGTGGCGGAGATCTCGATGAACCTCGTCTTCTTGGACTGGATGATCGAGTTTCCCCGCGAGGACCCCGAACGCATCGCACCGTCGGAAGCGCCGCAGCTCGCGCCACGGCTCGAGGCCTACTTCGCGCAGCAGATGCCCGTGTCGATCGACGGCGTGCGCGTCGCGCCCGTCCTCGGGAAGCTCTCGCTGAACGACCCCGACGAGGTGCTCCTTCCGCTCTTCCCGATCAGCGGCTGGCGGGGTCTGCGCAAGGTGTCGTTCGAGCTCGCCTTTCCTGTGAAGTCGCCGCCCTCGGCCGTGACCGTGGTGTGGCCCGCCTACCCGCCCGACATCCTGTCGGTGCTCGCGGCCAAGCCGCCGCTCGAGATCAACGCGGAATGGACGGCGCTCGGCCTGCGCTCGCAGGTGCTGTTCACGCGCGCGGAGCCCGAGTTCACCTGGCATGCGCCGACGGGCGGCGTGGAGTCGCGGCTCGAACGCGTGCCTGCGCCGCCCGCGCCGCAGCCGCGTGTTCCCGGCTGGGCGACGCTGGCGGTCGGCGCGTTCGTGCTCTCGTTCGGCGCGGCGGCGCTTGCCCGCAGATCGCCGCGGCAGGCGCTCCTTGTGGGCGTGGTGTCGGGTGCGGTCGTCATCGTGATTCGCCCCTCGACCCCCGCGCTGCTTGCACTCGGTTCGCGCGCCCCCGCGGCGCTCGAGCCTGTGGAGGCCGCGCGCACATTCGAGGCCCTGCAGGCGAATGTCTACCGAGCCTTCGACTACGAAGCGGAGAGCGCCGTGTACGACGCGCTTGCGCGCAGCGTGGCGGGCGAGCTGCTCGAGGAGACCTACCTCGGCGTGCGCCGCGCGCTCGTGATGGAGGAAGAGGGCGGGGCGATGAGCCGCGTGGTTGCGGTGCGGCCCGTGGCGACGCGCGTCGTGTCGCAGGGCGAACTCGAGGTCGGCGGGCGCGTGGAGAGCGCGTTCACGGTCGAGGCGACCTGGCGCGTCGATGGGCGCGTGACCCACTGGGGCCATGCGCACGACCGCACCAACGAGTACGACGGCCGATTCACCGTGGCGGCGGGCCCCGATGGCTGGCGCATCCATGATGCGGAGATCACGCGGCAGGAGCGCGTCGATGACGCGGAGCCCGTCGAGCCGGCGATGCCGCCCGAAGACGAGGAACTCTGAAGCAACCTTGCCGCTGGTAGCCGCCCGCGGAAACGGAACGAGTCAGCTCGCCCGCGTCGCTCAGCTGACGCGCGAGCCGGCCTTGACAGGCTTCTGCACGGTCAGCACCACGACATCGCGCTCGTCGGCGCCAGGCTTCGCCTCGCCGCTCGGGGCGGCGCCCTCGGCGAGCGGCTTCAGGTCGCTCGCCGCCAGGATCATGCCCTGGCTCGTCTCGCCGCGGAGCTGCCGCGGCTCGAGGTTCGCCACGATGACCACCTGCTTGCCCACGAGCGACGCGGGGTCGTACCACGCGCGGATGCCCGCGCAGACCTGACGGCCCTCGGGCGTGCCGTCGTCGAGGCGGATCTTGAGCAGCTTGTCGGCGTTCGGGTGAGGCTCCGCGCTCAGCACGGTCGCGACGCGCAGGTCGAGCTTCGCGAAATCCTCGAACTTGATGAGGGGCAGCGCCTCGGTGGTGGTCGTCATCTCTGGGCTCGCTCTTTCGAGGCTGTTTCGCGGCGGGTTCAGCCCGCGGACGAAGCGTCGGCGGTGGAGGTCGCGTCGGCCGAATCCTCGGCCTCGCGCGACGGCTTGAAGTTGTTGCGCTTCGCGAGCGCGTCGTACGAGAAGACCTGCGTGTCGTCGATCACCGTCGACTCGTCGCGCACCACGCCGACGAGGTTCTGGCTCGTCGAGACGAGCTGGCGGTACTTCTCCTCGGTGCACGGCGCGATGTCGGTCACCTGCACGAGGGCAAGCGACAGGCGGTCAGGCGCAAGGATGGCAAAGGTGCGCTCCGCGGGCGGAAGCGTCGAGACATCGGCGGTCAGCGGCAGGCGCGACGCCTTCTCGACGAGCTTGGCGAGCGCCTTGGCATCGCCGTCGAGGCCAGGGATCGGCGTCGAGAAGCGGAAGCCGATGGTGATCGCGCCTTCCTGCGCCTCGCGCATGTCCTTGCCGAACTCGACGGGCACCGCGAAGCGGTCGGCGACGGCGCGCACGCCCTCGGAGACGGCCTGCGCGAGGATCTGCGATTCGTTCTGCTCGAGCCAGCGGAAGCGCTCGAGGCTGAGCGCGTCGCGCTCGACATCGGCGCGCACCGACGCGAGGTCGGCCGCGGGGGCCGACTTCGCCGCGGCGATCATGCGCACGAAGTAGGCGTCGCCCGAGGTGTCGACGAGCGCGGGGCTCGCGATGTTGAGCTGGAACGGCGCGTTGACATCGGCGGCGCTGAGCTCCTTCGCACCCGCCACGAGCTGCGAGCAGCGCACGGGGGCGCCGAAGCGGTCGGTGCTCGTGAAGGGGAGCACGGGGGTCGCGTCGAGCTCCTGGCGCGTCATCCAGGCATCTCCCGACGACTGGTACGCGGGCAGCTCGATCTTGTACTCCTCGGCGATCGAGGTCGCGAGGTCGGTGAGCGACGGCATGCGCGACGCCCAGTCCTCGGGCAGCGCGTAGTACGCGCCTTCGCGCTTCAGCGTGCGCTGCGCGAGCGCGAGCTGGTCGGACGCGAACTTGGTGATCTCCTTCATGCGCGCGGCGACCAGTTCGTCGGTCGTCTTCTGGCGCACGGTGGCCTCGAAGTCGGCGAATGCGGGCGAGATGGTCGCGCCCGCGTACTTCGCGGGGTCCTGGGCGAAGCGCTTCTTCAGCGCCAGCGTCTCGAGTTCGGGCGAACCCGCCACGCCAGCGGCGACGGCGGCCTTCGAGACCTTGAGCCACTCGAGCTTGAAGCGGTCGGGCGAGCGGTAGCCGAAGCTGTCGACGCCTGCCGCGTTGGCCGCGGGCGCGGTCTTGTCGGCGAACTTCTCGAACTGCGCCTTGAGCGCGTCCTCGGTGGCAGCGGGAGCGTCGATGCGGTCGCTCTTGCGCGCGTCGATCACGACGACATCGCCCGAGATGCCGAGCAGCGCCTTCGCCACCGACTGCTCGAGTCGGCGGTCGCTGACGCGGTCGACGCTGCGCGCAAGCGACACGAGGCGCATCACGCCCTGCAGCTTGCTAAGCGTCGAGACGACGATGTCGGGATTCGTGCCCGAGGCCTTCGCGAGGTTGAACGCCACCTGGTTCGCCGAGACGGTGCCGCCCGACGCGATGATCGCGAGCGCGGCCTCGCCGTCGCCCGTGCCGCCGACAAGCCCTGCGTTCGTCGCCTCGCGCACGAGCAGCCACCAGTGCGCGGGGTTCTCCGTCGCACCGAGGCGTTCGAGCATCTGGTACGAGTTCTGGCCCTTGAGCAGGTCGACGACGCGCAGCTCCTGCTGCGCCAGTTCGTAATCCGCGCCCGTGGCGGTGCTTCCGCTGCCGTAGGTCGCCCAGGTACTGCCCGAGGCGCCGCTCGAGCGCGCGCAGCTCTCGATGGTCGAAGGCATGAGGAACGCGATGAGCAGCAGGACGCCGCCGACCACGAGGATCCACTGGTTGTACTGTCGAAGCAGCTTGAGCATGGCGTTCGGAAGGTTAGCGGAACTCGGACGGGATTGCGCCGCGGGACTCCGTGCGGCGGCCTTAGGAAAGCGAGGCCGAAGCGTGTGCTCCGGCCTCGCGGGTCATCCATCGGTTGAAGCGGGGGTGATCTTCGGCGGAAACCCGCGGAAGGGCCAGCCCCCGAGGGCGCATCGCGCCCTGGCGTCGGTCAGCGGTAGAACTCGACGATCAGGTTCGTGTTCACATCGAACGGCACCTGGTCCGAGGTCGGACGCGCGACGACCTTCACCGAGAGCTCGGCGGGGTTGACGGCGATCCAGCCCGGGGTCTGGTGGCCGGGGATCGACTCCATCTGCTCGCGGCAGAGCTTGTGGAGCTTGTCCTTGATGGTCACGACATCGCCGATCGAGCAGGAGAACGACGGACGGTCGACCTTCTCGCCGTTGACGCGCACATGGCCGTGCACGACGAGCTGGCGTGCGCCCCAGACCGTGCGGCAGATGCCCGCGCGACGGAGCACATTGTCGAGGCGCTGCTCGAGGAGCTGGAGCAGGATTTCGCCCGTGTTTCCGGGGCGGCGGCCTGCTTCCTCGAGGTAGCGGCGGAACTGCCGCTCGAGCACGTTGTAGTGGTAGCGAAGCTTCTGCTTCTCATCCTTGCGGATGCCGTAGTCCTTCTGACGACGGGCGCGGAAGCCATGGACGCCAGGCACATTGAGCTGGCGCTTCGAGGTGTGCTTCGGGGTGTCGGCGATGGGAACGCCGACCTTGCGCGAGAGCTTCACCTTCGGACCGAGATAGCGAGACATGAGTTCTCTTTCCTGCAGGTTGCCGTGGCGGAGACCGCCGCGGATGTCGTGAGACGCCGGTGCGCACGCGCGCGCCGACCCGTGTGGGGAACGGACAAGTAGAGCGGAAACAGCCGTTTGCGTCAAGGCTTGCGGGTGGTCGACGGGTGGTCGAGCGCCCGCTCGGCGCGGTTCAGTACGCCCGCCCGCCGTGATCGCCCGAGCGCCACTTCAGGTACGCGGTGTTCAGCACCCGATAACCGCCAGGGGTCGGGTAGTTGCCCGTGAAGTACCAGTCGCCCGTGTGGTCGGGCATCGCGGAGCGAAGGCCCTCGACCGACTGGTAGACGACCTTGATCTCACCGGGCCACTCGAGCGACTTCGAGCGGATGAGCTCCGCGACCTTGCCCTCGATCTCGCCGAGCGTGAAGAGCCCGTAGAGCATCGCGACATGGTTCTTCATGCGCGAGGGCTCGAGGTCCTTCTGCTCGCGGCACTTCGCCTCGATCTCCTCGAAGACCTGCGCCACGCCGCGCTCCTTGGCGAGCGCGACCGCGGCCTCGAACGCGATGAAGCGCCCGAGCTGGCTCATGTCGATGCCGTAGCAGTCGGGGTACATGATCGGCGGCGAGGCGCTCGCGACCACGATGCGCGTGGGGTTCAGGCGCGCGAGCATGGTGATGATCGACTCGCGCAGCGTGGTGCCGCGCACGATCGAGTCGTCGACGACGACGAGCGTGTCGTCGGGGTACACCGTGCCGCGCGTCACATCGTAGATGTGGTTGACGAGGTCCTTGCGCGCCGCGTCGTGCGTGATGAAGGTGCGCAGGCGCTGGTCCTTGTGCGCGACCTTCTCGCCGCGCACCCGGCCCTCGAGCGTCTTGCGGATCGCCTCGTGCGTGGCCTTGCCCGACTGGACGAGCCGCCAGATCTCGTCGGCGGCGCGCTGCTGGCGGTCCTCGTGCAGCGCCTCGAGCAGGCCGAGGTACGAGGTCTCGCTCGTGTTCGGAATGAAGCCGAACACCGCGCGTTCGGTCGAGCCGCCGGGTGCACTGACGGAGCGGCATCGGCTCCGCGAAGCGCTCGAGCGCGTACCCGCCGTCGCGCTTGACGACGAGCACATGGCCGGGCGGGATCGGCTCGATGTCGCGCGGGTCGGTGTCGAACACGGTCGAGAGCGCGGCGCGCTCGCTCGCGGCGGCGATGCAGTCGTCGCGCACGAGGAAATAGCCCGGGCGGATGCCCGCGGGGTCGCGGCAGATGAAGCTGTCGCCGTTCCCAAGCAGGCCCGCGAACACATAGCCGCCGTCGAACTGCTCGCTGGCGCGGCGCAGCACGCGCGCGATGTCGAGCTGCGTCGAGATCTGCTCGGCGAGGTCGCGGCCCGAAAGGCCCATGAACGAGCCCTCGCCCATCGCGTTCTCGAGGTGCAGGTGCTCGCGGTCGATGTGGTAGGCGAGCTTCTCGAGCACGACGCCCGTGTCGCTGTCGCCGACGGGGTGCAGGCCGTACTCGACGAGCTTCACGAAGAGCTCGGGCGAGTTGGTCAGGTTGAAGTTGCCCGCGAGGGCGAGCGAGCGGCTCTCGGTGTTCGTGAGCCTCAGGTACGGATGGCACATCGAGCTCGCGCGCCCGCTGTGCGTGCCGTAGCGGAGGTGGCCGAGAAGGACCTCGCCGAGCATCTTGAAGCGGCGCTTCAGGTCGAGTTCGGTGAGCGCGAGGAGCTCCTGCTCGCTCATGCGGCCCGCGGGCGCGAGCGCGTCGTCGAAGAGCCGCTCGATCGGGTTGCGCTTGGCGGTGCGGTCGCGCTCGATGAAGGCGTCGCCCGCGGGCATGCCGAACTTCACGCACGCGATGCCCGCGCCGTCCTGGCCGCGGTTGTGCTGCTTCTCCATGAGGAGGTAGAGCCTGCGCAGGCCCCACAGCGGGTCGCGGCGCTCGCGCTGGAACCACGACAGCGGCTTCCGCAGACGAACGAAGGCAAGGCCGCATTCATGGGTGAGCGGGTCGGACATCGGGGTCGGAGGGTAGCGGAGGCGCGGCGCGTGCGGGCCGCGGAAATCGCGGCGTGCGCGCGTGCCTCACACGAACCGCACGGGCAGCGACCCGCGGCCGTCGAGCGCGGCGCGCTGCATCGCCGCCCACTCGTCGGGCGCGCGCAGGAAGCGGCCGATCGCGCGGCCGTCGAAGGCGAGCGGCACGACGAGCGGCAGGCCTGCGAGGACCTCGCCCTCGAGGCTCGCGACGGTGTCGTCGACGAACCGTCCGCGGTCGTCGATCGCGCGGTAGACCTGCCTGGGCTCGGCGGGCGAGCGCATCGAAAGCCCGAGGCGTTCAGCCGTTGCGGCCGCGAGCGGTGCGGGGCGGGCGGTCCACCAGGCGACGGGTTCGCCAGGCATGGCGATGGTGCCAGGGGCCATTGCGGCAAGAATGCCCGCATGGGTGGCGTGGTCCGCGGGGTCGAAGGCGAGCCCGAGGTCGGGCACCTCGAGCGGGCCGTCGGCCGAAACGACGAGTTCCGCGAGGCCCGCGTAGGGCGCAAGCCGCAGCGCGCGCTCCGCGGCCTCGAACGCGGCGGAGATCTCGTCGGGCCACACCTCGTCGGTCCAGAGCGCGTCGAGTTCGGTGGCGGCGTGGCGGATCGCGACCTCGGCGACCGCGCGCGCATGCGGCCGATCGGCGGGGTCGAGCGCGTGGAGTTCGCCGAGCGCCGCGGTGTTCGCCTCGACGGCGATGAGGGGCGCGATCGAGTCGGCGAGCCGCGGGTCGACCTTGGCGAGCGCGCGGCTCGCCTTCGCGACCGCCGCCCAGCGCGCGACGAGCGCGGCCCACGCGAGCGGCTCGAGAGATTCGCGAGGTTCGCGCGGCGCGTCGGGCGCGCCGCTCATGTCGCCTCGCTCCCGAGGCGGATCGGCGCGATCGCGTCGTGCGGCTGCGCCAGCACGAGCTTTCGCGCGAGCGACGGCGCCTCGCGGTGCCAGAGGTCGCGCACGAGGTCGGGGCAGTTGCAGTCGCGCGAGAGGTGGAGGAGCACCACATGCGACGGCTCGTTCGGAAACGCGATGTCGCGCACGGCGTCGAGGCATTCGCCGTTCGAGAGGTGGCCGCGGCCTCCCGTGATGCGGCTCTTCAGGATGGCGGGGCGCGCCGAATCCCGCTGCATCTCTGGGTCGTAGTTCGACTCGATCGCGAGCAGGTCGACGCCGCGCAGGAGGTCGATCAGCCCGCGCGACACGCGGCCGACATCGGTCGCGAAGCCCAGCGTGCCCGCGGCCGACTCGAAGCGGAACGCCGCCGTCGCGCCGTCGTCATGCGGGTTCTCGCACACGGTCGCGCGCAGCGGCCCGAGGTCGATCGTGCCGCCGTCGCTCTCGAAGGAGAGGAGGTTCGACTCGGGGTAGCCGCGCGCGATCGCATGGCGCACATGGCGGCGCGCGCAGCGCATCGTGATGCCCGACTGCTGCGCGAACCGCGCCCAGCCCTCGCGCGCGTGGTCGTGGTCGAAGTGGGTGAACAGGATCTCGTTCGTCTGCGCGAGGTCGAACCCGAGCGCGGCCATGCGGCCCTTGGTCATGCGCGGCGAAAGCCCCGCGTCGATGAGGATCTGCCGCTCCGCGCCGTCGGCCGAGACGCGCAGCACCGACGCATTGCCCGAGCTCGACGAGCCGAGCACGGCGAACTCGAGCTGCGCGTTCGATGCGCGCGGCGCGGCGACCGACGCGAACAGCGGGCCGATCGACGCGCTCACTGCTCCTCCGCACCCACGCCTGCGCTGCGCGCGCTCGTGGCGCGGCCGTGGCGCGTGCAGAGGCCGCGCTTCGACGACCTCACGAACGCGATGAACTCGTCGGCGAGCGGATGCCCCGCGAGCCGCTCGATGGCCGCGACCCGCTGCGAATACGGCCTGCGGTCGCGCACGAGCAGGCCGTACATCTCGCGCACCACATCGATGTCGGACGCGGCGAAACCGCCGCGCTTCATGCCGATCCGGTTGTATCCGCCGATGTAGTTGGTCGAGCTCAGCGTGAAGAACGGGCAGACATCCTTGGTCACGCCGCACAGGCCGCCGAGCATCGCGCCGCGGCCGATGCGCGCGAACTGGTGCACGCCCGCGCCGCCGCCCGTCACCACGCGGTCGCCCACCTCGACATGCCCTGCGAACAGCGTGTTGTTGGCGAACACGCCGCGGTTTCCGATCTGCACATCGTGCGCGGCGTGCGAGCAGGCCATGAAGTAGTTGTCGTCGCCCACGCGGGTCGGGCGGTCCTCGCGCGTCGAGCGGTGGATGCTCACCTGCTCGCGGAAGACATTGCGGCTGCCGACCGCGACGCCCGCGCCGTCCTTCGACGCGTCGAAGCCGAGGTCCTGCGGCGCGAAGCCGATGCACGCGCCCGGATAGCACACATTGCGCTCACCCATGACGAGCGGGCCATGCAGGTGGACCGACGAGATCAGCACCGTGCCCGGGCCGAGCTTGATCCGCCCCGCGAGCGTGCAGTTCGGGCCGATGACGCAGTCGGGGGCGAGCTCGATGTCGCCCGTGAGCACGGCGGATGGATGGATGTGGGCCACGGCGCGATTGTACGGATCGCCGCGGCGGCCGGACGCTTGCGTCGTGGGCGAGCTCGCACGCACTCCACACCTCACCGTCGTCGACCTCGGGCGCATGCGCTACGGCGAGGCGCTCGCGCTGCAGCGCGAGACGCACGAGCGCCTCGTCGAGGGGCGCGCCGCGCGCGTGCCCATGACCGTGTTCCTGCTCGAGCACGACCCGCCCGTGGTGACGGTGACGAGGCGGCAGGGGGCGGCGGGGCATGTCCTCGCGAGCGACGAACTCCTCGCGCGCCACGGCATCGAGCGCGTCGACACCGACCGCGGCGGCGATGTGACCTACCACGGGCCTGGGCAGCTCGTCGCGTACCCGATCCTCGACCTCGAGCGGCTCGGGCTCAAGGTGCATCCGTATGTGCGCTTCCTCGAGCAGTGCGTGATCGAGGCGATCGCGCCCGATGGCCTCGTCGGGATGCGCGACGCGTCGGCCACGGGCGTCTGGATCGGGCGCGAGGGGGTCGCCGAGCGGAAGATCGCCGCGATCGGCGTGCGGCTGTCGCGCTTCGCGTCGATGCACGGGTTCGCGCTCAATGTGCGGCCCGACCTCTCGCATTTCGAGCTCATCGTGCCCTGCGGGCTGCAGCGGCCCGTCACGAGCATGCATCGGGAGCTCGGCGACCGTGCGCCCGCGATCGAGGCGGTCAAGCGGCGTGTCGCCGATTGGTTCGCCCGCGAGACCGCGCGGCTCATCGAGGCGCGGGCTGCCGATACACTCGGCGCATGATTCGTATTCCAGCCGAACGCCTGCTCGTCGCCACCTCGCTCGTCCTCTCCGCCGCGGCGCTCGGCGTCGCGCTGCGCGGCCCTGCGCCGCAGGTCGCGGTCGCAGGTGCGCCGATCGCGAACGACCTCGGGCCTGCCGACGCGCTGCTCCTCAGCACCGAGGCGGGCAAGGACGCGCTGCGCGTCGCGGCGAAGGACGGCCGCATCGCGTGGGGCGACCGCGCCACCAACCGCGCGTGGAGCATGGCAGCGGTCGACATCGACAAGGTGATGAAGCGCATCCTCGCGGGCAAGAGCTACGACGAGCGCCGCAAGGAGGAGCAGGACAAGGCGAACGCCGAGGAGTCCGAGTTCAACAAGAAGCTCGAGGACCTCCGCGCGAAGTACCCGTTGGCCGAGGGCGCGCCGCCGCCGCCCGAGGCGCAGCAGGAATTCGGCGTGCTGCAGCAGCAGTATTCGCAGTGGCTCGAAGGCGTCCGCCGCCGCGGCGAGAAGATGTCGTCGGAGCAGTTCGAGCAGGCGTATCGCGAGCTGGTCGCGGCCGTCGAGACCGTCGCCGAGAAGGAGTCGATCGACCTCGTCTACCGCTTCTACCCGACGGCGAGCCCGTTCGGCTCGGAGCGCATGGCCGACACGCTGAGCCAGATCCAGGCCCGCGTGTTCCTCAAGTACCCCGAGTCGATCGACATCACCGAGGAAGTGCTGAAGGTCCTGAACCTCGCCGAGTGAACGGCGCGCGTCGCCTGGGCGCCTCTGGCTCCGCAGGCTGAAGCCCGCGGGCACCCGAGGTTGGCGCAGGCGGCTGAGGTTCGAGCGGTGGCTGTCCGCACGATGCTCACGGCTGTCGCGGCGGGTCTTCGGCCGACGGCGCGCGGTGTGGTTGTTTCATTGGACGCCGCCGCGCTCCGCGCGGCGGGTGCCCAGTGCGAAGCCACTGGGTCGCAAGATCCCACGATCTCGGCACGATGCGTCGGGCGAAGCCCGACGGTCCTCGGGATCGACATGGTGAAGGACCGCGCTT
>JAJTGK010000148.1 GCA_021297815.1 Planctomycetaceae bacterium | reverse complement strand
CTTGTGGTGGTTGTGGCATCGATCCGCCGAATCGGGGCGGCCGCGTCTGAGTCGGACCAAGGGCGGGCATTCGCGCGCGAAGCCGCACCCCGCTCGGGTGCCCGCACCCTTCAGGGTGTGGAACGGGTTGCGCGCGCATTCCGTGCGCTCTTCGACTTGAAGGTCCCCGCGAACCGTCCTTACGGACCGACCTTCGCCGCCGCGGGCACCTGCGCGGGCGACGACTCGAGCGTGGGGTTCTGCCCGCGCCAGATCTTCTCGCCGTTGCCGCGGGCCACGATCTTGTCGACGAAGGCGCGGTACTCGGCGCCCATGCGGCCGAGGTCGTCGCCGAAGTACTCGCGCAGCACCGCGGGGCCGACCTGGCGGCCGATCGCCATGCGGCGCTCGTTGCGCGTGCCCGCGCGGCTCGATTCCCAGATCGTGCTTGCAATGCGCCCGTCGACCGCATCGCGCAGCAGCCGCTCGAGCCCCTTGCGATAGCGGCCGCCCTCGCCCTCGTTCAGGAAGTGGACGAGCGCCCACACCTGCGCGTAGTAGCCAAGCAGCGTGCGTCGCCCGTCGCGCAGGTAGTCCTGCGGCGTGCCCTCGACCAGCTCCTCGAGCGGCACGAACCGCTCGCGCGACACCAGCTCGCGCAGTTCGCTGAATCGCTCGACATTCCGCCACGGAATGAAGGTGGGCGGCGCGCCGTTCACGCCTCCGCGCACGCCTTCCATGAAGCACGCGATGCCTTCCTCGAGCCACACGGGCAGCGGATGGCGGAACACGCGCTGCGTGTACGCATGCCAGCCCTCGTGCGCGGCGATCGTGAAGGTGTCCCAGCGCCCGATGTCGAAGAGCACCGCGTCGCCCTCGATCGTGTATCCGCCGCGACCGATGCGCTCGTACATCGCGGCTTCCTGCGGCAGGCGCTCGCGCGTGTAGGCGAGCCAGTCGTTGCGCTCGCCGAACACGAACACATCGATCGGGCCGTCGGGCGCGGGCAGCGGAATGATCGCGCTGCGGTAGTGCTCGAGCGCGGTCGGCAGGAAGATCTGCATGCGCTCGCGGATCACGGGGTCGACGAGCGTCGAGTGCATGCGGTGCGTGCCGACATCGATGCACTCGCCGCGCTTCTCGCCGAAGGTCCATGGCTCGATGACCGGCTCGAAACGGCGTGCCTCGGCGCCGACCGCGGCGGGCGCGGCCTTCGGCGCGTCGGCCTCGGCGCCGCCTGGCACCGACGAACACGAGGGCGATCCGAAGACAAACAGCCCCGCGGCGACGAGCGCCAGCGCGGCGGTTGCGATCGGAGTTGTCGCGCGAGTGGTCACGGGCGAACCTCCGGACCAACCCTTCGACGCAACCGCGCCGTTGGATGAGGCCGGGCGCAGTCTACCTGCGCGATCGCGGCTGGTCGCATGAAATCGTGCCGCCTGCGCGGGCCACGCCGAGGTTCAACCGCCAAGGGTGAAACGCGGCGCGTCAACCGCCGAGCGCCGCAAGAGCGCCCTTCGCAGCCACGATGTCGGCCTCGACCTCGGCCAGCTTCTTGCGCGTCTCCTCGACGACCGCGGGCGGCGCCTTCGCGACATATCCCGCGTTGTCGAGCTTCGACCGCATGCCCACCGCCTGCTTCTCGCGCTCGGCGATCAGCTTCGAAAGGCGCGCCTTCTCGGCGTCGGCGTCGACCGCGTCGACGAGGCCGTCGAGCAGCACCTCGCTGCCTTCGAACGGAATCGCAACCGCCGCCGCAGGACGCGCCGAAGGGCTCGGCTCGACCCGCTCGAGGCCCGCCATCGTCTCGACCACGCCGCCCGCCGCGGCCACGAGCGCGCGCACCGAGTCGGGCGCGAGCAGCACGATGCGCCGCTTCGGCTGCACCTGCCGCTCGCCGCGCACCTTGCGAATCGCGTCGACCAGCGCCTGCACGCGCGCGAACTGCCCAAGCGCCTCCGCGTCGGCAAACGCACCGTCGACCGCAGGCCACGCCGCCAACGCGCACAGCGGCGCCGCAGGCAGCGCAAGCCCGCGCACCTCGCCGTGGCGGATCGCGCGCACCGCGTCCCACAGCGTCTCGGTCACGAACGGGCACACGGGGTGCAGCAGCCGCAGCTGCGCGTCGAGCACCGCCGCGAGGATCGCCTGCTGCGCCGCGTCGCCACGCACCGTCGGCTTGATGCCCTCGAGGTACCAGTCGCAGAAGTCGCGCCACACGAGGTCGTACAGCGTCTCGGCCACGCGGTGGAACTCGTAGTCGGCGATGCCGCGATCGAGCTCGCGGCTCGCAAGCTCGAGCCGCGCCAGCATCCAGCGGTCGATGAGCGCGCTCGGCGCCGCCACACCGCCCGCGGCGGGCACCGTGCTTGCCGACAGGTTCGAGATCGCGAAGCGCGTCGCGTTCCACAGCTTGTTCGCGAAGTTGCGCCCGAGGTCGAAGCGCGCGCTCGTGTTGCGCGCGAGCGGCATGGCCTCGGTCGGCGTGGCCACGCCCGTCGCGGCGCCGAAGCCCGAGACCATCTTCTTCGACGGGTCCTTGGGCGACGCCTGCACCGCGTCAGCCACCGTGTAGCCCGCGCTCGTCGTGACCCACTTCGGCGTGAAGGTCTCGCCCGAGTGCGGATCGACGATGTCGACAGGCAGGCGCACATCCTGCGTGTTCGTGGCCATCGACACCAGCGTGAAGCGCATCGCGTCGGAGCCGTGCGAATGGATGATGTCGCGCGGATCCACGCCGTTTCCAAGCGACTTCGACATCTTCTGCCCGTGGCCGTCCTGGATCATCGCGTGGATGAACACATGCTTGAACGGCAGGCGCCCGAGGAAGTAGCGGTTGAACATCACCATGCGCGACACCCACAGCGTGATGATCTCGCGCGCGGTGCACAGCACCGAACTCGGGTTGTAGCGCTCGAGGAGCCCCGCCATGTCGGCCCAGCGCGACGGATCGGGCCAGCCGAGCGTCGAAAGCGGCCACAGCGCCGACGAGAACCAGGTGTCGAGCACATCGGGGTCGCGGCGGAAGCCCGCGCCCTCGAGCGCCGCGCCCTGCGCGTCGTCGAGCAGGCACACATGGAGGTCATGCTCGCCCTTCGCCGCAGGAAGCGCCGACAGCGCGACATCGGCGCCGTCGACCACGCGCGCCGCGCGCACCACCGCGCGCGTCGAGTCGAGCGCGGCCAGCGCGCCGAGATGCGACGCGAGCTCCGACGCCTCGCCGCGCTTCGTCCAAACGGGAATGCGGTGCCCCCACCACAGTTGGCGCGAGATGCACCAGTCGCGGATGTTCTCGTGCCACATCTGGAAGTTCTTCGCGTAGCGCGCGGGGAAGAAGCGCAGCTCGCCGTCGCCCGCCATCGCGGGTCCCTTCGCGACCTCGGCGGGCAGCGCGCCCTCGACCTGGTCGCCCGCCATCGCGCGCAGCGCCGTGCCGCGCAGGCGGTCGTCGGTCACGCGCACATACCACTGGTCGCTGAGATACGGTTCCACAGGCACATGCGAGCGGTACGAGTGCCCCACCGCGTGGCGGTACGGCTTCGCGTCCTCGAGCAGGCCGTTCGCCTTGAACCACGCGACGATCCGCTTGCGGGCCTCCTCGCGCGAAAGCCCCACGAACGCGCGTGCCTCGTCCGACACATCCATCCAGCCGTGGCGGTCGCTGATCGACCCGTCGGGCGCCATGACATTGACCGCGGGCAGCGCGTGGCGCTGGCCGATGTCCCAGTCGTTCTGGTCGTGCGCGGGCGTGACCTTCAGGAAGCCCGTCGCGAACTGCGCCTTCGGGTCGGCGGGGTCGCCGCCCATCGACGCGGGCATGACGACATAGTCGTCCTCGACGATCGGAATCTCGCGGCCCACGATCGGCAGGCGCAGCTTCTTGCCGCGCAGCGCGACGGCGCGCGGATCCTTCGGGTTCACCGCGACCGCGGTGTCGCCGAGCATCGTCTCGGGCCGCGTGGTGGCCACCGTGACATGGCCCGAGCCGTCGGCGAGCGGGTACTTCAGGTACCAGAAGTGCCCGTCGACCTCCTCCATCTCGACCTCGTCGTCGGCGAGCGCGGTCTGCGTGACGGGATCCCAGTTCACCAGGCGCTTGCCGCGGTAGACGAGGCCGTCCTTGAACAGCGTGAAGAACGCGTGGCGCACCGCGGTCGCGCAGGTGTCGTCCATCGTGAAGCGCGTGCGGTCGAAGTCGCACGAGCAGCCCATCCCCTTCAGCTGCCCGAGGATCGTGGCCTCGTACTCGTCCTTCCACTCCTGCACCTTCTCGACGAACGCCTCGCGCGTGAAGTCGGTGCGCTTCTTGCCCTGCAGCATGAGGCGCTTCTCGACGACCGTCTGCGTGGCGATGCCCGCGTGGTCGGTGCCAGGCATCCACAGCGTGTTGCAGCCGCGCATGCGGTGGTAGCGCGCCAGCAGGTCCTGCAACGAGTTGTTGAACGCGTGGCCGAGGTGGAGCGCCGCCGTGACATTCGGCGGCGGGATGAAGATCGCGTACGGCTCGCCCTGCGCCGACGGCTCGGCGTGGAAGCAGCGCGCCGCGTCCCAGCGCGCGCGCACGGCGCCCTCGGCTTCGGACGGCAGGTACGCCTTCGGCAGTTCGGCGGGCTTCGAGGTCGCGGCGGAGGCTTCGGACATAAGGGCGGCGATTCTACTTCGGACGCGGCGCAGGAAAGCCCGAGATTCCCGCGGGTTGCGAGCGGTACGATCCGCGCATGGCCGCGCGTTGGTCCGCACGCATCCTTGTCGCAGGCGCCCTCGCAGTCGCGGGCGGCGCCGAGTTCGCGGCGCTTTCGGGCTGCGCGCGCGAGGCGCAGCCTCGGGACTCGGCAACGGCAGAGGCTCCCGCAACCGAGGGTCCCTCGGCGAAGGAAACCGAGGACGCCGCGCAGGCGATCGAGACCTTCATCGCCGCGGCGCGCACGCGCGAGGCGGAACTCGTGGCGCGCAGGCTCGTCGAGCGCACGCCGCGCGGCTCGGCCACGGCGGCCCGCGCAAGCGAGCTCGCGTCGCGCGCGTACTTCGCGCGCGTCGAGCTTGCGGGGCGCGAGCTCTCGCCTCCTGAACGCACGCAACTCGTCGCCGACGCCGCGGAGCACGCCGAGCGCGCCGCGCGCGCATCGACGAACGACGCGGTGCGGCTGCGGTTCGCGGCGCTGCTTCGCGCGCGCAACGGCGATGCGGCCACGGCCCGCGAGCTCTACGACCTCGCGCTTGCCGCCGCACCCGACGACCTGCAGACGCTCCTTCCCGCGGCCAGCGTCGCCATCGCCGAGAAAGACCTCGCCCGCGCGCGCACCCTGATCGATCGCCACACCGCGCTCGCGCCCGACGCCGCGTGGTCGAGCGGCCTGGCGTCGT
>JAJTGK010000147.1 GCA_021297815.1 Planctomycetaceae bacterium | reverse complement strand
GCCGAAACCTCGCGGGCCTTCTCGGCGGTGGCGCGCACGCGCGACATCACGGGAATGAGCGCCGCGACGAGCGCCGCGAGAATCGCCATCACGACGAGCAGCTCGACCAGCGTGAACCCCGCGGCCTCGGCCACGCGACGCAGCGGGCAACGCGCGGCGCGCGGTGCGGGGCAGGTCTCGGCGGTGGCGGTCATCGACTGCATCGAAGGCTTGGCTCGGATCGGGGTGGAGACTCTAACTGGTCGCTCGGCACGGCGGGGTAAGACCGAAAACACGCGGAAGTCCTTGATTCTTCGCCCCATGGCGCGAAACGGCGCCACCTCGGACGGGTTTTTCGCGAAAGCAACGCGGCCTGGCCGCACGCACGCACTACGCTCAGCGTTCCACGCCGCCCCCTCCATGCGCACCACACTCGCCACCTTCCTCGTGACCTCGACGGTCCTCGCGACCGCAGCATCGGCGCAGACCTACACCTACACCGCGGAAACCCCCGCGCTCGACCGGTGGAACTACCCGTTCAACCCGACCCCGGGCACGCGCATCACCGCGTCGACCTTCGGCAACGCGCCTGGCGCACCCGAGTTCGACAACCGCGACGGTCAGTTCATCGTCGGCTTCAACACCTCACCTTCGATTCCAACGGGACTTGGGGCGTCCTCCTACCTCGTCACCGAGTGCATCGTCTCGATCACGGTCGCGAACGACTTCGTCGCCGCCTACGACCCGACGGTCGACCCGTACACCGCGTTCCTCCCCGCGAGCGATCCGTCGTACATCGCCGACGCCGATCCAGGGCAACCGATCGAGCTCTTCGGCACGGGCTATCGCAACGGCCTGACCCTTGCGAGCTGGACCGAGACGACGCCGTACACCACGGGCTCGCAGAGCGTGCTCAGCCCGCAGGTGCGCAGCGCCTATGCGGTCGGCGGCGATTCCATCGGCGTGCTCGTCGATGTGTCGAACTCGGTGCGCGAGCGCTGGACACCCTCGCCGTTCGCGGTCGGCATCGTCGACGGGCTGAAGCCAGGGTCGCTGCTTGCGGAAGGCACCACGATGCGCTTCGCGCTCGACCTCGAGAGCCCCGCCGTGCAGCAGTTCCTCAGCGCAGGGCTGCATGCGGGCAAGCTGCGCTTCTCGATCACCTCGCTCACCATGGTCACGCAGGGAACGGGGCCGTTCCCCGCGTTCTACACCAAGGAAAACCCGATCGTCTCGGCGACGGGCATCGGCGACGCCACGATCACGATCACCGCCGGAACCGCGTCGTGCGCGCCCGCGGACCTCAACTGCGACCGCGTGGTCAACGCCGCCGATCTCTCGTTGCTGCTTGGTTCGTGGGGCATCCCCGGGCCCGCCGACCTCAATGGCGACGGGCTTGTGAACGCTGCGGATCTCTCGATCCTGCTTGGTTCCTGGAACTAAGCGCCGAGCAGAACCCACACTCGACGATGCGGCCACGCGGCCCCTTCGGGCCTGCAAGCCATCGACACCTCATGCGCAGCTCAAGCGAGCCGCGGCTTCGGCCGACCGTACATGGGCGCGAGCCTGCGGCGCACGCGCTCGGTGATGCTGTCGAGCATCCGTTCGACCTCGGTCGCCGCCATCTCCATCACGGCGGCGATCTCGGTCACGGTGAGCTCCTCGGTGTACCGCAACGCAAGCACAAGCCGCTCGCGTCGCGTGAGCTCCTTCATGAGATCCGAGATGACAGTAGTCCTGGCACCCGCTGACGATGCAGGGGCCGACGGCGAGATCATCGCACCATCCTGGCGATCCATGATCCGTCCCTTCTGACGCCATCCATGGCGTCGAGCGCGTAGCATAACCCAAGCGGCCGTGCGCGGGGCGCGGTGTTCGCCCCAGAAACCGAAGTCGATGACGCGCCGCAATGGCGCCCGTTGGCTCGGCCCGACTCAGCCCGTCGCGACCTTCGCCACGCTGAAGAGCGGCAGAAGGAGCGCGATCGCGATCAGGCCAAGCACCGCGCCAAACACGACGACAAGCACGGGCTCGAGCAGCGCCGTCGCCTGCTTGAGGGCGGTCTCGAGGTCCTCCTCGGCGAAATCGGCCGCGCGCGAAAGCACCTCGGGCAGGCGGCCCGAGCGCTCCCCCGCCGCGACCATCGACACCACCGACGGCGGAAGCAGCGTCTCGGCGCGCAGCGCCTCGACCAGCGTGCTGCCGTCGCGCAGCTTGGCGTCGACCGCGGTCCAGAAGGCTTCGGCGCGCGGGCTGCGCACCAGGCCCTTGCAGATCGCGATGGCGTCGAGGAGATGGATACCGCTCGCAAGCAGCGTGGCCAGCGTGCGGCAGGCCACCGCCACGAACGCGATGCGCGCGAGCTTGCCGAGGACGGGCGCCCCGAACCGCGTGCGGTCGAGGAGCATCGCCCCCTTCGCCGAACGCATGAAGAGCCAGGCGGCGACCGCAAGCGCGGCCACGGCGAAGCCAAGCGCGGGCGCGTGGTGGCGCACGAGGTCGCTCGCGCCAAGCAGCAGCTTCGTCGGTGCGGGCAGTTCGGCGCCGCGTTCGGCGTAGATCTTCGCAAACCGCGGCAGCACGAAGACAAGAAGCGCCGCCACGATCACGCTGCCCGTGCCAAGCATGAACATCGGGTAGCTCGCCGCCGCGCGCAGCTGCTTCACCAGTCGGTCGTGACGCCGCAGGTGCTCGGAGGCGCGCAGCAGCATCGGGCCGAGCTGGCCCGTCGACTCGGCGGCGCGCGACAGCGCCACCACGATCGCGGGCACCTCGCGGCCACGCCGCGCAAACGCCTGCGACAGCGCCATGCCCGACTCGACATCGCGCGCGAGCGCCTCGACGAACGGCCGGAACTCGGCGCGTGCGCCCTCGGTCTTCGCCGCCTCGAGCGCCTCGGCCAGCGGCACGCCCGCCTCGGCCATCGTGCCGAGGTGCCTGCAGAGGAGCGCCAGGTCGCTGCGGCGCGTGCGGCCCCCGCGCGTCGGAGCATCGGTGCGGCCGTTCGCCGCCAGCGCCTCGTCGCGCGAGACCGCGAGCACCGTGCGGCCCTCGGCCCGCAGGCGCCGCGCGACTTCCTGCGCGCTGGCCGCGGCCATCATGCCGTTCGACTCGCGTCCCTCGGCATCGAGGGCGCGATAGACGAAGGTCGCGCGCGGCTGCTGGTCGAGTTCGGTCGCCATGGTGACTTTCATGCGCTCACGACGCCGTCGCGAGCACGACCTCCTCGAACGCGGTCACGCCGTCGCGCACCTTCTCGAATCCGTCGGCGCGCATCGTGCGATGCCCCGCCGCGCGCGCGATCGCCGCAAGATCCTGCAGGCTCGCACCACGCGCCACCGCGGCCGTGAACGACTCGCCGGGCACAAGCAGCTCGAACACGCCCACGCGCCCCGCGAAGCCGCTGCCGCGGCAGCGCGCGCAGCCCGCGCCGCGCGTCAATTGCGCGAACGGCCCCGTCACCGCCTCCATCTCGGCACGCATGTGCGCCTCGGGCTCGAACTGCTCGCGGCAATGCGGGCAGATCTTGCGGACAAGCCGCTGCGCGAGCACGCCGCGCACGGTCGCCGCCACGAGATACGGCTCGATGCCGATGTTCACGAGGCGCGTCACCGCGCTCACCGCGTCGTTCGTGTGGAGCGTCGAGAAGACGAGGTGGCCCGTGAGCGCCGCCTGCACCGCGGTCGCCGCGGTCTCGCCGTCGCGGATCTCGCCGACCATGATCACATCGGGGTCCTGGCGCAGCATCGCGCGCAGCGCCGACGCGAAGCCGAAGCCCGCCTTGTCGTTCACCTGGAACTGGTTCACGCCCTGCAGCGTCGCCTCGACGGGGTCCTCGACGGTCGAGATGTTGCGATCCGTGCCGTTCAGGCTCGCGAGCACCGAGTACAGCGTGGTCGACTTGCCGCTGCCCGTCGGGCCCGTCACGAGCGCGATGCCGTTCGGACGGTCGATCACATCCTTCCAGCGCACGAGGAGCGACGGCGTCATGCCGAGGCGCTCGAGCGGCACCAGGCTCGCGCGGCTGTCGATCACGCGCACGACGACCTTCTCGCCGAAACGGCCAGGCATCGTCGAGACGCGCAGGTCGATCGGTCGCCCGTCGAGCATGACATGGATGTCGCCGTCCTGCGGCAGCCGGCGCTCGCTGATGTCGAGCCCCGCCATGATCTTGATGCGGCTCGAGATCGCCGCCGCCATCTTCCACGGCGGATCGGCCTTCTCGAACAGGCGCCCGTCGATGCGGTAGCGCACGCGCAGCCTGCGGTCGCCTGGCTCGACATGGATGTCGCTCGCGCCCTCATGCACCGCGGTCCACAGGAGCCAGTTCACGGTCTTCACGACGGGCGACTGCCCCGCGACCTCGCGCAGGTCGTCGATCTCGGCCACATCGCCCTCGACGACGCTCAGCGAGTGCTCGTCGATCTCGCCCACGATGTCGTCGATCACGAAGACATTCGCGGCGGGCACATACGCGTCGAGCGCGGTGCGGATCTCGCCCGCGGTCGTCGCAACGATCTGCACATCGTGCTTCGTGCGCGTGCGCAGCTCGTCGACGAGGTAGAAGTTCGCGGGCTCGGCCACGGCCACGGTCAGCGTGCCGCGCACGAGGAACATCGGCAGCACGAGGTGCTCGAGCAGGTACTCGCGCGGAAGGACCTCGATGCAGCGCGGATCGGCGATGCGCGCGATGTCGCGCGCAAACGGGATGCCGTAGCCGTCGGCCACGACCTCCATCACATCGTGCTCGGTCACGAAGCCGAGCTCGACGAGCGTCTCGCCGAGAAGGCGCTTGTGGCCCTTCTCCTTCTGGTGGTCGAGCGCGTCGACAAGCTGCTTCGGCGTGATCAGCCCGCGGGCGACCAGCGCCTCGCCGAGCTGCTGCCTCGGAAGCCTGTCGACGAACGCCTGATGACGAGGAAGCGCGCCCATGGGATCTCCGTCACCTCATGCTTCGCGCCGCGAGCTCGACGCTCTCGGCGTACTCGAACCGCTCGGTCAGCCGCGTCAGCCGCAGCGCCTCGCGCACATTGTCCTGCGGCGCCACGAGGCGCAGCGAACCGCCGCGCGCCGTGGCCTCCTCCGATGTCCAGAGCATGCACTCGAGCGCGGTGCTGTCGGCGTTCGCCACATTCGCGAGGTCGAGGATGACGCTGCGCGAACCCTGCGTGAAGCGCTCGCCCACGGTGCGGCGGAACTGGTCCTCGCCATCGTGTGCGAAGTCGCCGCTCGCGATCACGAGCGCGATGTCGCCATGCTGCTCGCACGAGATCTTCATGCCGCCTCCTTCGTGGCGTCTTCGCCGCCCGCGCGGTGCTCGGCGTTCATCGCGTCGTAGGCCGAGAGATCGACCTCGAGGAACGCGCCGAGAAGCTGTGGATCGAACTGCATGCCCGCGCAGCGGCG
>JAJTGK010000146.1 GCA_021297815.1 Planctomycetaceae bacterium | reverse complement strand
CTCGACGCGCAGGGTTCGCCGTACGACCCGTGGTGAACGCCCCCGAGGTTGACGCCTGCAGCACGCATTCCCGAAGACCCCACGACCGACCATGACGCACCTTCCGCACCATCCTCCCCGCCGTCGCCGCGCACCACGCGGCTTCGCGCTCATGGATGCGGTGATCGCGGGCGTCCTGCTCTCGATCGGCATGGTGGCGGTGCTGTCGGTCGGAGCGCAGGCGATGACCATGCAGCGCCGCGGCGAAGTCGATGTGCGCGCCGCCGCCGCGCTCGACGAGCTCCTGGCGGGCATCCTGACCGAGGGCCCGGTCGACTACCCCGAGATCCACCCGATGGCGGGCGCCTTCGAGTTCGGCTCGCCCTACGAGGACTTCCAGTACTCGATCGAGATCGAGCCGAGCGGTCCTGGCGTGCCGGCGCTTGTCCGCGCGACGCTCGTCCATGAAAGCGGCCGCGAGTATGCCATCGAGACCATGATCGCCGAGAAGCGCGGCGACGAGCCCGACCCGATCCGAACACCGCTTGAGCCGATCGACCGCGAGGCGCGCCTCGCCGAACTCGAGGAGGCGCGCAATGCGCAGCAGCCGCAGCAGTGAATCCCGCCATGTCCGCGCCTTCACCATCGTGGAGATGGTGATCGCCATCGCGGTCGGCGCGATCGTGGTGACGACGATCGCCACCGTGACCTCGCGCATCTCGCGCGGCCGCGACGCCGCGCGCGTACGGCTCGAGGCGGTCACGCGCGCGCAGGCCGCGCTCGACGCCGTCCGCCGCGACCTCGCCGCGGTCATGCGCGACGGCGACCTCTTCAACACGCGCGTCCTGCTGCTCAATAGCCTCGACTACACCCAGTACGGCTCGATGGAGCGCGACGAGGTGCTCGTCTACAACAACCGTATCCGCCCCACCAAGCGCGACCAGTACGCAGGCGAGGGCAGCGAGTGGGAGACGCAGTACCGCATCGAGGAGGACCGCTCGGGCAGCGTGCTGTGGATGCGCCGCGATTCGGTGCCCGACGAGAACGGCGAGGGTGGCGGCATGGCCACGCCTTCGGTCGACGGCGTGGTCGGCCTCTCGATCGAGGCTTACGACGGCGAGGCGTGGTACCCCGACTGGGATTCCGACGAGATGGGTCTTCCGTGGGCGTTCCGCATCACGGTGACCGCCACAGGCGACTCCCCCAACGCCGAGGCGTCGACGCCCGACCGTGCGCTGGCGACGCTGCGCACGCAGGTCGCCGTCGACCGCATCGTTCCGCCGCCCACCGAAGAGGAAGAGGAGGCTGCGGCGGAGGGCGAGGCGGGCGCCGGAGGTGAAGAAGCAGCGCAAGACGGCACGGTCGATCCCGAAGGCGCCCTGAATGCCGGTGGCGGCATGGAAGGCACCGAAGGCGGCATGGGCGGCGTCGGCGCAGGACGCCCCGGCCGTGGCGGCGACGGCCGCAGGCCAGGCGGCGGACGCGGTGAGGGTGGTGGCCGTGGAGACGGCGGCGGCAGCGGCGACGGAGGTGTTCGACCCGGCGGCGGTGGCGGCATGGGCGGCTTCGAAGGCAGCGGCAATGGCGGCGGCCGACGACCGACTTGGAACGGCCGCGGCAACGGCTCGTCGTCGACGATCGGCTCGGGCCGAGGCAGCATCGGCATCAACTCGGGACGCGGTGCGCGCAACTGATGGAGCGGCAGCCGATCAACTTCCGCACCTCTCGCGCGCGCCCTCGGCGCGGCGCGATCATCGTCATCGTGATCTGGGCGGTGGCGATCGCGGCGGTCATCGTGGGCGCGGCTCAGGTACTGGCATTCCGCCAGGCGGCGATGGGCCGCGAGGCGATCGCGAAGGTCGAGGCCCGCTGGGCGGCGCGCGCGGGCATCGAGGAGACCATCGCGGTGCTCGAGTACCACACCGAGGAGCCCGACCCGACCGACGCGCGGCAGATGTTCAAGGACCTCGAGAAGTGCGCCGACGGCGAACTCGCCTCGGGCAGTTGGGAGATCCGCCACACCGAGGATGGCGTCGAGATCCCCGGGCCGCAGGACGAGCACGCGAAGATCAATGTGAACGGCGCGAACCGCCTGGTGCTGCTCGAACTCGCGAACATGACCATGGATGTGGCCGACGGCATCGTCGACTGGCGCGACAACGACGCGAACCCAGGCCTGATGGGCGCCGAGCGCGACTTCTATGTGAACCGCGACGCGGGCTATGTGCCGCGCGATGCGCCGTTCCGGTCGGTCGCGGAGCTCGAGCTCGTCGCGGGCGCCTTCCCGAGCAGCGTGCGCGGCGAGGACGCGAACCTGAACGGCCGCCTCGACCCGAACGAGAACGACGGCGCCCTGAGCGAGCCTCAGGACGACGCCGACGGCATGCTCGACGCAGGCTGGTCGGCCGCCCTGACGGCCCGCAGCACGGTGAGCCTGATCGGTTCGGGCGGCGAACCGAAGCTCGACCTGAAGTCGGCGACTGCCGAGGAGATGCAGGAGCGGCTTGGCGTGAACGCGCAGCAGGCCGCCGCCCTGACCCAGTTCGCGAAGGGCCCGAGCGCGAAGCTCGAGATGCTGCTCACCCAGGACCTCGGCTCGCTCTCGAGCGGTGGCCGCAGCGGGTCGCAGAACCAGGCCCAGAACGGCCGTCAGCCGTCAGGCAGGCAGTCGGGCCGCAGTTCGAGTGGTGGCCAGCAGGGGCAGAACTCGCGGGTCCCGTCGCTCGACTCGCAGCAACTCCGCAAGATCTTCCAGGAGGCCACCCTGGACGCCCCAGGCACCTATGTGCCCGGGAAGCTCAACCTCAACACCGCCCCCCCGTCCGTTCTTCGAGCGCTGCTCCCCGACGATCCGATCAGTGCCGATGCGATCGTCTCGCAGCGCGGTGCCTCAAGCAGCGGCCTCCTCGCGATCTCGGACCTGCTTGGTTCGAGCAGAATCACCCCTCAGGCACTCGCAGCCATCGCCCCATATGCCGATACGCAGAGCTATGTGTTCACCATCACGAGCCGCGGCCGCGCGATGACGACCGGTCTTGAGGTTGAAATCACAGCCGTCGTCGATCGTTCGACCCTCCCCGCCCGAATCCTGGAGTACCGAGAGCAGTGAAGCAGCCCCCGCAACCGACCACCGACGAAACGCTCGTCGCGATCGCCGAGCGCCATGAGGCGGGTTGGCGTGCGCTCATGGTGCGCCGCGGGCCCACGCCTGCCGTCACCGAGGCCCGCTCGTTCGATGGCGATGCTGCGCTTGCGTCATGGCTCGAGGCCTCGCGCTGCGGCGACCTGTGCGTCGTGCTGCCGTCGACCTCCACGATCATTCGCACGGTCAATCTTCCCGCTGCCCCCGCGGCACAGTCGATGGCCGCGATGCGGCTGCAGGCCGAGGGCATGTTCCTCGGCGCGCTGCCCGCGTGCCGCATCGGCATGGCGGTGATCGACGCCGACGGCGCGACGGAGCACCAGGGCGCGATCATGGCGTGGCCCGAGTCGGCGCCAGGCGTCGAGCTGTCGGCGCCGCTCGAGAAGATGGCGCGATTCCTGCCCCAACCTGCGGCGATGCTGTCCCTCGTGCAGGACGGCGTTCCCGCCGTGGTGACCGACCGTCGCGATGGCGCGATCTCGATCGCCATCCGTACGGGCGGGCGCTTCCACCTCCGCGCGACCCGCGAGGCGGGCGGCGGCGAGTCCGAGGCGTGGCTCGATGGTGTTCGACGCGCGATCGCCGAAACGGCCCTGAACGCAGGCGCCACCGCGGCCGAGACGACCGCGATCGTCGACGAGGCGTTCGCGCGCACCCAGTCGGACGACGGCGCGGCCATCATGGTCGCCCCCGACGCGATGTCGCGGCTTGCCGAGCGTATCGATCTTTCGGCGCTCGGCTCTTCCGAGAGCGCGAACGACGCGCTGCGATGGGCGTCGCTCGTCGGCGCGGCCATCGCCGCGACGGGACCGCTCGCCGACCTCTCGCGCCTGCGCCGTCGCGAAACCTCGGAGGCGCCGTCGCGCATCGAGCGCTTCGTGCAGACCTACTCGAGCCCCGCGCGCGCGCTGCGCGTCGGCGTGGCGGCCTTCGCGATCGTGGCGCTCGCGCCGATCGCGACCGCGTGGCTGCGCGGCAAGATCCTCGAGTGGAAGATGCCCGAGTCGGCCGACAAGTTCCAACTGGCCCAGCGCCGCATCGACCACCGCATGTCGCTCTACCGCGAGCTGTCGAACCGCACGGTGCCCGTGTCGAAGATCCTCGGCGACCTCGCCTGCTGCACGCCCGAGGGCGTGGAGGTCGAGACGATCCAGGTCTCGTTCTCGCAGGGCGTGACGGTGCGTGGGAAGGCCAAGTCGCAGGGCGACAAGCCGGCCGCGGCGATCCTGACCCAGATGGTGAGCCAGATGGATTCGTCGGGCGTCTTCGAGAAGACCCGCTGCCGTTGGGACGCCCCCGACAGCCTCGGGTTCCTGAAGTTCGACCTCGAGGCGCCGATCGTCGGCTCGACCCGCATGCCCGAGTTCGCCGAGGAGCGCGATTGGGCGGTGAAGTCGCTCGCGCAGCGGAAGTACGGCGCGCAGTCGGACGAGAGCGCCTCAGACGCAGGGACGAGCGCCGGCCCGAGCGCCGGCTCGACCGCCGCGTCGAGTGCCACGCCAGCTGCCGCACAGCCTGGGCCCACCGCGACCGCCAGCGCCGATGAGGCCGAGGCCGATCCTTCGCGAGCTCGGCCAACGCCCCGCACGAGCGCGCCGACAGCTTCGGGCGGCTCCGCCGAAGAAGCGCCGCAGGACGCGGTCGCGAGCGGAGGGAGCACGCCGAACCGCGGCATTGGCCGCCGCACGCCTGCAGCGACCGAGGAAGGCGGCGCCACACCCGCGGCGACCGCAGGTTCCGGCGCCGGCGCAGGTGGCGGGCCCGCCGCTTCCGCGCAGGCCAACCTGGCCATTCCCGACCCCGTCTCCGACGATGCGCTCAAGGCGATGAGCCGCGAGGAGGCGCAGGACCTGCTCAACAAGTTGTCGAAGGCGAAGAAGCGCGCCGATCTCGACGAAGCCACCAAGAAGCGCGTCGACGCCGACTGGCGCCGCGTGCTCGACCACCTGATTGCGAAGGCACGGCCGTGAGCGCGAACTCCCCGATCCACTCTTCTGGCAAGGCTGCGCCGAAGCCGGACTTCTTCGAGAAGGCGCTCGAGCGCTACCGCATGCTGCCGCGCGCGGGACGCTGGGGCGTCATCGCGGGCGTCGTGTTCCTCGGCTTCACGCTGCTCGACGGCGTGTTCTGGCCGATCGCGCGAGATGCTCAGCAAGGAGAAGCTCGCCTCCACGATCGTGTCGGTCCTGCGCGAGAAGGGCGTCAACCAGTTCGGACTCGACATCCGCCCCGCGCAGCCGCTGCCTTCGACGGTGCTGCCCGAGATCGCCGCGGAGCTTGGCGGACAGATGGGCCGCTCGGTCGCCGACCTGCGCTTCGAGGCGACGCCCGACATCGCCACCACGCTGGTGGCCGAACTCGACAAGAACCCTGCGATCGACGCGGTGTCCGACCTGAAGCTCACCTACAACCCGCAGACGAAGCGGGTCGCGGTGCAGATGTCGCTCGAGAAGTGGGGCGTCGTGAACCGCACGGTGCGAGGTGGCGCATGAGCGGACTCTCGTCGTTCATTCCTCACGGCCTGCGCTTCTCCAAGCCCGTGGTCGCGTCGTTCCTCGCGGTGGGCATCTCGGCGGCCGTCGTTGCCGCAGGCGTGGGCTCGATGTTCGGCTCGCTGTTCGCTCCCAGCGTTTCCGCAGAAGAAGCGGACCCGCTCGCGGCGCTCGAGCCCGACAGCCTTGCCTTCATCGAGAAGAGCCGCAAGCGTTTCGAGGGTCGTTCGATCTACGCGCCGCCGCCGGCGCCCGCGCCGAAGCGGCCGAAGCTCCCCGACCCTCCGAAGGCGCCCGAGCCGCCGAAGGACCCGCCGCCGCCACCGATCCCTGCGAGCTACTCGGGCCCGCAGCCGACGAGCGTGCTGGCCAATGTGGTGTTCTTCGGCGAGATGAAGGTCCGCCTCGGCGAGACCGAAGCGGGCGTGAAGGTGCTCGGCATCAACGCGCCCTACTCGGTGCGCCTTGGCCACAAGGGCGGCGAATACGATGTGCCGCTGCTTGGCCGGATCGACGAGAAGTTCCTGAAGCCCGCCGTGGCGTCGATGCGTTCGAGCGGAATCGGCTCGAGCGGGTCTGCTGGCGTCGGTGGTGCCTCGGCCGCTGGCGCTGCTCCTGGCGCAGGCGGGGCCG
>JAJTGK010000145.1 GCA_021297815.1 Planctomycetaceae bacterium | reverse complement strand
GGTCGTCGCGGGCAACGAAGTCGTGGTGAAGCCGTCCGAGCGCGCGCCGCGCACGCAGGCGCGGCTGCTCGAGCTGGCGGTGGCGTGCGCCGAGCGCATTCCGTCGATGCGCGGGGCGATCTCGGTGCGCGAGGCGACACGCGAAGCGGGGCAGCGCGTGCTCGCCGACGAGCGCTTCGACCATGTGGTGTTCACAGGGTCGACCGCGGTCGGGCGCGCGATCGCCGAGGTGTGCGCGGCGCGGCTGCTTCCGACGACGCTCGAACTCTCAGGTTCCGACAGCGCGATCGTGCTCGCCGACGCCGATGTGAAGGCTGCGGCACGCGCGGTGTTCGTGGGCTTCACGACGAACGCGGGGCAGACCTGCATGGCGCCGCGGCGCGCGCTGGTGGCGCGCGGGGTGCTGGCGGCGTTCACCGACGAGCTCGCGCGCCTCGTGGCCGCGGCGCGGCGGGTGACGCTTGTCGACAGCGCTGCTGCGGAACAGGCATTTTCCGCGGCGGAGCGCGCGGTTTCCGCGGGCGGCCGCTCGATCGCGGGCACGCTTGAACCCGTCGATGGCCGCACGATGCGCCCGATCGCCGTGCTCGACTGCCCGCCCGACACCGACCTCTTCCTCGGGCGCCACTTCGGCCCCGTGCTCGCGGTGCATGCGTTCGACACGCTCGACGAGGCGATGTCGCTGCACGCGCGCTGCGGCCAGTACCTCGCGACAAGCGTGTGGACGCGCGCGCCGCGCGCAGACCTTGCCGCGCGCGTGCAGTCGTGCGGCTCGAGCCTCGTCCACTTCAACGCCGTGCTCGTGCCGTCGGCGCACCCTGCGGTCGCGCTCTCGGGGCACGGCGCGAGCGGCTGGGGCGTTTCGCGCGGAGAATCGGGCCTCCTCGCCCTGACGCGCGAGGTCACCGTCACGCGCAGCGGGCCGCTCGCGCAGCCGCCCGTGCAGGAGCCCGACGCGCGGGCGCAACGCCTATTCTCGCGCTTCCTCTCGTGGCCCGTGCGGCCGCAGGAGGCGCCCGATACACGAACCCACACCGCCGCCCCTCGGGCGGAGTCACGCGAAAGAGACGGAATCCACGCATGAAGCGCACCGCAGTTGTCATCGGAGGCGGCCTTGCAGGGCTCGCCGCGGCCACAGAGCTCACCACGCAGTCGAAGGGCGACCTCGAGGTCGTGATCGTCGAGCGCAACCGCCATCTCGGCGGAAAGATGAATGTGCTCAGCGAGAAGGGCTTCACCTTCGACATGGGCCCGACGATCATCACGATGCCCGAGGTCGTGCGCGGCATCATCCGCCGCAGCGGGCGCAAGGTCGAGGACTACCTCGAGCTCGTGCGGCTCGACCCGCAGTGGCGCTGCTTCTACGAGGATGGCTGCGTGCTCGACCTGCGCGACGACCCGCAGGTGTTCGCGCAGGAGCTCGACCGCCAGTTCCCCGCGCAGAAGCCGGGCCGCGGCTACCTCGAGTTCCTCGCGTACGCGCGGCGCATGTACAGCCTGAGCGAGAAGGTGTTCTTCTACAAGGACATCGGCGGCATCGGCGACATGATGCGCAAGCCGCCTTCGAGCCCTGGGCTTCTCGGCGATGTGCTTGCCATGCGCATGCACTCGACGGTGGCGCGCACCTCGCACCGCTCGATCCAGGAGCCGCATCTTGCGCAGCTCACCGAGCACTTCATGCAGTATGTCGGCTCGAGCCCGTTCCTTGCGCCTGCGATCCTCTCGCTGATCGCGAGCGCGCAGGGCGACTACGGCTGCTGGTACACGATGGGCGGCACGCGCATGGTGGCGCGCGCGCTCGAGCGCGTGTTCACCGAGCAGGGCGGGCGCGTCGAGCGCGGCGTGGGCGCGAAGCGCATCCTGCTCGACGGCGGCCGTGTGACGGGGGTCGAGCTCGAGGACGGCCGCACGATCCGCTGCGACGCGGTCGTGTCGAACTGCGATGTGCAGCGCACCTACACGGATCTCGTGGGCACGCCCGCGGCGGTCGCCGAGCAGAAGCGCATCGCGTCGAAGTACGAGCCTGCGTGCTCGGGCGTCGTGCTCTATCTCGGTCTGAGCCGACGCTACGAGCATCTGCGGCACAACTGCTTCATCTTCTCGGGCAATTCGCAGCAGGAGTTCGACGACATCTACAGGAAGGGCGATCCTGCGCGCGACCCCACGCTGTACCTCTGCGTGCCGAGCGCGAGCGACCCCACGCAGGCGCCCGAGGGCTGCGAGTCGCTGTACATCCTCGTGCACACGCCGTACCGCCGCGACCGCCACGACTGGGACGCGCCCGGCGGCCTCTTCGACCAGTACCGCCGCACGATCATCGACAAGCTGAAGCGGTTCGGCATGGAGGACATCGAGCAGCACATCGTGGTCGAGCACGCAACACGAGCTCGATCGCGAAGGGCCTGTATCTCGCGGGCGGCAGCGCGAACCCAGGACCTGGCACGCCGATGGTGATGATGTCTGGCGTGACCGCGGCGTGGAGCGCGTGCGAGGGCCTCGGCATCTCGCCCGAGCGCGGCGCGACCAGCGTCGGCGACGGCTCGAGCGTGGGCAAGGTGCGTCCGATTCCGTCGCTCCTGACCGGCGACTACAACCCGAGCGGAGCAGGCGCGTGGCGCGAGATGGCGGCGTCGACCTGATTCCAGCGGCTCCGTCGCCGCGCGTGCGCGCGGTGTTCGCGGGCATGGTGTCGCGCATGATGCGCCGCAGGTTTCATGCGGTGCGGCTTGCGCGTGGCTCGCGTGAGGCGCTTGCGGCGCTCGATGGCGGCGCGCGCCCCGCGGTCGCGGTGATGAACCACAGCGCCTGGTGGGACCCGATCGTGCTCATCGTGCTGTGGCGCGAGTTCTTCCCGACACGCGCGCCGTTCGGGCCGATCGACGCGCGTGAGCTGCGGCGTTTCGCGATCTTCCGCAAGGTCGGGCTGTTCGGCGTCGACCCCGACGACCCGCGCACGCTCGACGCCATGCGCGGGTATGTGTCGGAACTGGCCGCGAAGGATCCGCGCATCGCGTTCGTGCTGACGCCGCAGGGGCGCTTCGCCGATGTGCGCGACGAGGTCGTGCCGCGTCCTGGCGCGGCGGCGCTTGCGGCCGAACTCGCGCCCGACCGCGCGGTGGCGATCGCGGTCGAGTACGGATTCTGGGTCGATCAGAAGCCCGAGGTGTTCCTTCGCGCGGTGCCCGTCGACTGCGCGCCAGGCGGGCTGCTCGCATGGCAGCGGCGCTTCACCGAAGCGATGCGCGCAAACCAGGCGGCGTTGGCGGAGCTTGTGCGCGCGCGCGATGCGGCGGCGTTCGAGCCGCTTTCCGCACGGTTCGCGCCGCGCAGCGGGGGCACGAACCCCGTGTACGACCTCTGGATGCGGCTGACGGGCCGCGCGCAGGGTGAGCTTGGCTCGGCGCGGCGTGACGATGGCGGTGCGGCGCATCGAGAAGATGACGGCGCGCTGCGCCAAGGGATTGACGGCGCGCTGCGCCGAGGGGATGAAGGCGCGCTGCGCCGAGGGGATGACGGCGCGCTGCGCCGAGGAGATCGCGGCGCATGAACCTCGAGATGATGCTGCTTTCGCCTTGGCTTTCGGGTGCGTCGCTTCTGGCCGCTGGGCAGGTGCTCGCGCTTTCGGTCGTCAACATGCGTCGCTACCGCGCGGCACCCGCGCTCGAGGCGGTCGCGGCGTCGACGCGCGGCGTGCGCGTCGCGGTGTGCGTGCCCGCGCGCAACGAGGAGGCGAACATCGAGGCGTGCGTGCGCTCGATCCTCGCGCAGCGCGAGGTCGATGTGCGCGCCTATGTCTACGACGACGAGTCGACGGACGGCACGGGCGCCATCGTGGCGCGGCTTGCCGCCGAGGACCCTCGCGTCGTCGTCGTGCCGCGGCGGCCGCTGCCTGCGGGCTGGAATGGGAAGCAGCACGCGTGCTTCCGCATGGCCGAACACGGGCTCGGGTACGACCCTGCGCTCGAGTGGTTCCTGTTCACCGACGCCGATGTGCGCCTCGCGCCCGATGCGGTGGCGCGCGCGCTCGGGTTTGCGCAGTCGCGCGACGCGGCGCTCGTCTCGACGGTGCCGCATGAGGAGACGGGCACGATCGGCGAGATGCTGCTCGTGCCGCTGATCCACTTCGTGCTGATGGGCTACCTGCCCATCGGCCGCATGCGCAGCACGCTCGACCCCGCGGCGAGCGCGTCGTGCGGGCAGTTCATCCTCGTGTCGCGCGGCGCGTACCGCGCGAGCGGCGGGCACGAGGGCTTCCGCGACTCGATGCACGACGGCGTGAAGTTTCCGCGCGCCGTGCGCCGCGCGGGGCTGCGCACCGACCTCTACGACGGCACCGAGAGCGTGTCGTGCCGCATGTACCGTGGCTTCGGCCAGACCTGGCGCGGATTCGCGAAGAACGCCTTCGAGGGCCTCGGAAGCGTGGGTCTTCTCGTCTTCATCACGGTATGGCATGCGCTCGGGCATGTCGTGCCGTGGGTGGTGCTCGCGCTCGCGGCGGCTCGCGGCCGATGGGATGGCGCCGCCTGGCTCGCGGCCGCGGCGCTGCTCGCGGGGTTCGGCACGCGCGCGCTGCTCGCCGCGAGGTTCCGCCAGTCGTGGCTCAATGTTCCGCTCCACCCGGTCTCGATCGTGGTGCTGGCCGCGGTGCAGTGGCGCAGCCTTTGGCTCCATCGCACGGGAAGACGCGGTTGGAAGGGGCGGATCGCGGGCATGGCGGCGGCGCCGAGCGGGGCCTCGCGCTGAGATTTCCCCGATTCCCGCGTCGGCGCGCCGCGGTACGATCGGAGCGTGTATCCATCAGGTCTCCGTCGCGATGCGCTCGAGGTCTGCTTCCTCGACTCCCCCGACCGCGCGCCCATGCGGCTGCAGCGGGGGCAGCGCCTCGTCATCGGCCGCGCGCTCGATTGCCAGATCAGCATCAACAACCCGAGCGTGTCGCGGCAGCACGCGGCCCTCGAGGTGCGTGATGAAGGCGTGTTCGTCGAGGACCTCGGCAGCCGCCACGGCACGCGGCTGAACGAGATGCCGCTGCGCGCGGGCCGCCCCGTGCGCATCGAGGCGGGCGACATGCTGCAGCTCGGACCGACGACGCTGCGCATCGACCCTGCGTATGCCCGCGTGAAGACCGACATGATGACGGCCGAGGCGGGGCATGTGCGCACGATCATGCTCGAGCCGCGCAAGGGCGGCGCGGAGCACTCGCTGCGCATGCTCGTCGACGCGGTGCGGTCGATTCCGAGCGATGTCGACGAGCAGAACGCGGGCCGCATGATGCTCGAGCGTCTCCTGCAGGCGACGGGCCTCGAGCGCGGCCTGATCGTGCGGCTCGTGGGCGGAAGCGAGGCGCAGATCGTGGCGAGCGCGGGCGCGCAGCTCGGGAGCGTGAGCCGGTCGCTGCTTGCCGCGGCGGAGGACCCGAACCAGGTCGCGCATCTGTCGCAGGAAGACGACCTGCGCTTCGCGCACAGCGTGGTCGGATCGGGCGTGCGCGAGGCGCTCGCGGTGCGCCTCATGGTGCGCTCGGACGACGACCACTTCATGTACCTCGACACGCGCAATTCCGCGGGTGGCGTCGACGCGGGAATGGCCGAGTTCGTGGGCGCGGCCGCGCGCATCTGCGGGTTCGTGTTCGAGTCGATCGCGCGGCGGCGCGACGAGGAGACGATGCGCGATGTGCGCCGCGCGCGCGAGGTGCAGAAGCGGTTGCTGCCCGAGCCGACGGGCATGGTGTCGGGCGTGTCGTGGCGGCTCGAGTCGCGGCCAGGTTCGCTGCTTGCGGGCGATTTCGCGGGCATGGCGGTGCGGCCCGACGGAAGCTGCTTCGCCTGGGTCGGCGATGTCGTCGGCAAGGGCGCGCCCGCGGCGATGCTCATGGCGACGGCGCAGTCGTGGCTGCACGCGTCGGCGGCGCGCGGCGAATCGCCCGCGCAGGCGGTGACGGGGCTGAACGAGTTCCTGCACGCGCGCAGCGCGGCCGACGAGTTCGCGACGCTCTTCCTCGCGGCGATCGGGCCCGATGGCGCGATCGAGGCGTGCGATGCGGGCCATGGGCTTGCGTTCCTCGTGACGATCGCGGGCGCGCGCGTGCTCGACTCGGATGGCGGGCCACCTGTGGGGGCGGTGCCGGGCATCGAGTTCGGCAGCACGAAGGCCGTGCTCGAGCGCGGTGATCGCCTTCTGCTCGTGACCGACGGCGTGCACGAGCAGCGTTCGGGCGAGGGCGAGCAGTTCGGCATCGAGCGCGTCGTCGGCGTGCTCGGCGCGACGCGCACGGGTGCCGACGATGTGGGCACGCTCATGGCCGAGCTCGCGCGGTTCGCGGGCGAGCGCTTCGACGACGATGTGACGATCCTGTCGGTGACGAGGAGCTGACGGTGCGCGTGCTCGTGGCGGCGACCCTGGTCTCGGGCCTCGCCGCGTGCACCGCGGTGCGGGCGCCAGAGGCGTGGCGTCTTGCGGAACCGCTGCGATTTCCGCTGGTCGAGGCCGCGAGCGATGAGCGTGCGCTTGGCCGCGTGGCGGCGGCGGGAGATGGCGCGGGGCGCGACGCGCTGTCCGAGATCGCGCTCGAACTCGAGTCGGTCGAGGAGGGCGAGCGCTCGCCCGTGCGCTTCGAGCCCGTCGTGGCGCGTCGGTTCGAGCGTCGCGTGGGCGAAGGCAAGCTGCGAGGCACCTGCGTGATCGTGCCGGGAATCCTCGGAAAGGACTCGGCGGCCCATCTCGTCGAGCCGCTCGTCGACGACGGCTGGGCGGTCGCGGTGGTGTGGCCGCCGATCGTCGAGCGCGCGATCTCGACGATGCGCGATGGCCGCGACCTCCCGCTTGAGGAACTTGGCGCGGCGGTGGCGCGCGAGGTTGACCGCACCATTCGTTCGTCGGCGCAGATCGCGCAGCTCGAGTTGCGCTGGCTGCATGCGCGGCACCCCGAGCTTGCCGAGCGGCCCGTGATCCTCGTCGGCGAGAGCATGGGTGCGATCGCGGGCGTCGGCATGGCGGCGACAGGCGAGGTGCCGTTCGACGCGGCGTTTTTCGTGGCGGGCGGCGGCGGATTTCTCGATGTCGCGAACGCGACGCCGTTGCGGCCCGTGCTCTTCGGCGACCTGCCGATCGGTGACGAGGCATTCGTGCGAGGGTTTCGCGCGCATTCGCGCCTTGACCCGCTCCAGGCTGGCCATGCGCTGCGCGGCGCGCCTGTCGTGGTGATGACCGCGGACTTCGACCTCATCGTGCCAAGCGCCCGGCAGGACGCGCTCTGGTCGGCGCTCGGCGAGCCGCCTCGGTTTGTGTTCGAGCGTGGCCACCTCGAGCTGTTCGTCTTCGGCCGGTGGAACATCGTGCCCACGGTGCGCGAGATCGCCGCGCGCGCCGAGGGTCGTCCGCCCGCCGCGGCAGCGCTTGCATCGCGTGCGAACGGACATTGAGCCGAGCCTGCGTCAGGCTACGATCGCGGTCCATGCCCTCGGCGCGCACGAGTTCGAGAAAGAAGAAGCCTGGCGATGCGCCGCAGCCGTCGCCGCACGGCCGCGGCCTGGCCGAGGCGTGGTTCGCGGCGCGCGGCTGGACGCCGCATGCGTTCCAGCGCGAGGCGTGGGAGCGCTCGTCGCGCGGCGAGAGCGGGCTGATCCATGTGCCGACGGGCAGCGGCAAGACCTACGCGGCGTATCTCGGGCCGCTCGAGGAGCTCGCGCAGCGGCCCGCCGACGGGCTCGCGGTGATCTATGTCACGCCGCTGCGCGCGGTCGCGCGCGACATCGAGCACGCGTTGCGCCTTCCCGTCGATGAACTCGGGCTTGCGGTCGAGGTCGGCGCGCG
>JAJTGK010000144.1 GCA_021297815.1 Planctomycetaceae bacterium | reverse complement strand
GCCCTCGCTGCCCATGCCGCGATAGGTCTTGTAGCGACGGCCGCGCGCAAGCACGACCTCGCCAGGGCTCTCCTCGAGGCCCGCGAGCAGCGAGCCGAGCATCACGCTCGACGCCCCCGCCGCGATCGCCTTCGCGATGTCGCCCGACTGACGCACGCCGCCGTCGGCGATCACGGGCACGCCCGCCTTCTCGGCCGCGCGCACCGCCTCCATCACCGCGGTGATCTGCGGCATGCCCACGCCCGTCACCACGCGCGTGGTGCAGATCGAGCCAGGGCCGATGCCGACCTTCACCGCGTCGGCGCCCGCGTCGATGAGCGCCTTCGCGCCCGATTCGGTGCCGACATTGCCCGCGATCACCTCGATCGAGTAGCGCTTCTTCACCTCGCGCACCGTCTCGAGCACATTCTCGCTGTGCCCGTGCGCGGTGTCGATCACGATCACATCGACCTCGGCGGCGAGCAGCTTCTCGACGCGCTCGTACTGCCGCACGCCGATCGCGGCGCCGACGCGCAGGCGCCCGCGCGAATCGCGGCAGGCCTTCGGGTGCGTGCGCACATTCTCGACATCGCGCATGGTGATGAGCCCGCGCAGCGAGCCCGAGCCGTCGACGAGCAGCAGCTTCTCGACGCGCGCCTTGCTCATCAGGCGCTCGGCCTCCTCCGCCTTCACATCGGGCGCCGCGGTCACCAGGTTCTGCCGCGTCATCACCTCGGAGACGGGAATGGCCGCGAGGTCCTTGCCCTCGAGGAACTTCATGTCGCGCCGCGTCAGGATGCCGACGACCTTCCCACGGCGCGAGCCGTCCTCGGTCACGGGGAAACCCGACACGCCCTGCTCGCTCATCAGCTTCGCCGCGCGGGCCAGCGTCTCGGTGGGCGCAAGCGTCACGGGGTCGACCACCACGCCGTGCTCCGAGCGCTTCACCTTCGCGACCTCGCGCGCCTGCACATCGGGCGGCAGGTTCTTGTGGATGATGCCGATGCCGCCCTCCTGCGCGAGCGCGCGGGCGAGGTTCGACTCGGTCACCGTGTCCATCGGCGCCGACACGAGCGGGATGTTCAGCGTGACTCCGCGGGTGAGCCGCGTCGAGGTGTCCGCGAGGTCGGGCGTGACGCGGCTGTGGGCGGGAATCAGGAGGACATCATCGAATGTGATGCCCTCGAGGATGATCTTGGCTTCCATCGTGGGATTCTGCGGCGGCGGCCTGAGGCCGTCAACCCGCCCGAGAACCACACGGCCCGCATTGCCCCTCCCGACCCGTTTGCGGTAAGGTGCGTGGCTTCCCGCGCATCGCGCCGCGGGTCCGCGCGCGCGAGATTGTCCGCGAACGCGGGATTCAGCAACCCGCCCTGCCGCCCTGCGGCTCGGCCAAAGGCAGACCGAGGCTCTTCATGGGCGCCGTACGCAACGAACTGCTCGTTCCCCTCTCGATCAACCACCGCGGCACCACGCCCGGAGAGGGCAAGAAGGCCTGGATCTCGTGGCTCGAGGCCATCATCGGCGTCGAGGGCTCCGACCTCATCGTGAAGAGCGGCCTGCGCCCGCGCGTGCGCCACCGCGGCCTGCTCAAGGACCTCGAGACCGCGATGGTCACGCCCGACCTGATGATGCAGCTCGCGAAGGACATCCTCGACCCGAACCAGCTCGACTACTTCGCGCGGCACGGCTCGATCGACTTCGCGTACGACTACAAGAAGGAAGGCGACACCGAGGGCAGCACCCAGCGCCGATTCCGCGTCAACCTCTTCATGGCCCGCGGCAACCCGTCGCTGGCCGCGCGTCTCATCACCAGCCAGATCAAGCGCTTCGAGGAGCTCTACCTGCCGCCGATCCTCGGCGACATCTCGATGGCCGCGCAGGGCCTGATCCTCTTCTCGGGCGTCACGGGCTCGGGCAAGTCGACCTCGATCGCGTCGATGCTCCAGTATGTGAACGAGCGCAAGAAGGTGCACATCATCACGATCGAGGACCCGATCGAGTACATCTTCAACGACGCGAAGGCGACGATCAACCAGCGCGAGATCGGCATCGACGCGACGAACTTCAACGACGCGCTGCGCGCCCTCGTCCGCGAGAACCCCGATGTCGTGCTCGTCGGCGAAATGCGAGACTACGAGACCTTCGAGGCCGCCATCCGCGCCGCCGAGACGGGCCACCTCGTGTTCGGAACCATCCACGCGAGCTCTGCCTGGCAGACCTTCGGCCGCATCTACGACCTCTTCCCCGAGAACGAGCGCGACCAGATCCGCAAGCTGCTCGCGTACAACCTGCGCGGCATCGTCTATCAGAAGCTGCTCCCGACGCTGCACGCGCACATCGCGCGCATTCCCGCGCTCGAGATCCTCATCAACACCCCGGGCGTGCAGAAGTACATCCTCGAGGGCCGCGAGGGCGAACTCCTCGAGCTCATCAAGAACGGCCACGACGAAGGCATGCTCGACTTCACGAGCGCGCTCGTTCGCCTCGTCGAGGGCAGCTACATCTCGCAGCGCATCGCGCTCGAGGCGACGCCGAAGCCCGAGGAACTCAAGATGCGCCTGAAGGGCATCAGCTGACGCGGCGCGCGGCCGCCTGAAGAGAACGATCCCGCGGTCTGGAACCGCCGCCAAGGCGCGACCGAACCTCACGACCGAGACGACCCATGCAAGACCCGATCATGACTGCTCCTGCGATCCTGGCCGAGGCGCTCATCCTGATGAGCGTCGCCAAGCCGCTGCTCTTCCTCGCGGCGGTCATCGCCTACGCGCGGTTCGCGGCGAAGCTCGAGCTGGACGCGCGCTTCTTCAACCTGCCCGTGCTCGCCTGGAACTTCGCGTATGTCGGAGTCCTCGCCGTCGCGCTCGTCGCGACCATCTTCATCCCGATCTTCTGGATCGGCTGGATCCTGTCGGTGGCGCTCCTGGCGGGAACGCTGTTCGGCTACTGGAAGTTCCGCAACAAGCGCGTGCCCGAGACCGCCAAGTTCCACCTCGGCGGCGGCGCGCTCACCAAGGCGATCGAGGCCCGCAAGAAGGCGTCGGCCGAGAAGTCGGCGTCGGTCTTCTTCATCCGCGCCGACAAGTCGCGCGAACCCGTGCCGCAGAAGGAAGATCCCGCGCTCGGCGTGTATCTCGCGGTCGAGAGCGTGCTCGCGGCGCCGCTCGAGGCACGCGCGAGCCGCGTCGACCTCGTCAGCTCGCAGGGCGGCGTGGCCGTCTCGATGCTCGTCGACGGCGTGCGCGTGAAGCGCGACTCGCTCGCGCCCGATGTCGGGAACGCGGTCATCGACATGCTGAAGCGCATCGCGGGGCTCGATGTGAACGACCGCCGCAGGCGCCAGGCGGGCGCGTTCCGCATGGACGGCGAGTCGGGCAGCTCCAGCGTCGCCATCACGAGCATCGGCTCGAGCGGCGGCCAGTCGATCCGCCTCGACTTCGACCGCGAGCAGCGCGTGATCAAGGCGTTCGAGTCGCTCGGCCTCGAGCCGTCGCAGCTCGAGGCGCTGCGCAAGTTCGAGGATGTCGGCCTGCGCCGCGGCGTGATCCTCGTCAGCGCGCCCGCAGGCCAGGGCCTGACCACCCTCGGCTACTCGCTCATCTCGCGACACGACGCCTACACGAGCAATGTGAAGACGCTCGAGCGCGAGATGCTCGCGCGCGTCGAGGGCGTCGACCACACCGTGTTCTCGCCGCAGCCTGGCGCCGAGGACTTCGGCGCGATGCTGACGAAGATCATCCGCCGCGACCCCGATGTCGTCCTCTGCGGCGACATCAGCGAGCCAGGCTCCGCGAAGGCCGCCACGCTGATGGGCATGCAGTCGCCGCTCGTCTATGTGCTCGTGCCCGCGGACAGCATGGCGACCGCCATCGCGACCTGGATGCAGGCCGTCGGCGACCCGAAGGTGGCGACCAAGTCGCTCTCGGCGGTCGTGCACCAGCGGCTCATGCGCACGCTCTGCCCGAACTGCAAGAGCCCCTTCACCCCCGCCCCCGAGCAGGCGAAGAAGCTCGGGATTCCCTCGGGCAAGCAGGTCGAGCTGTACCGTCCGAGCGGCAAGGTGCAGGTCAAGAACCGCATCGAGGACTGCCCCGTGTGCCAGGGCTCGGCCTACTTCGGCCAGGAAGGCATCTTCGAAGTGCTTTCGCTCGACGACGAAGGTCGCCGCATGCTTGCCGAGAACGACTTCCGCTCGGCCTACGCCCGCTCGGTGCGCGAGCAGAAGATGATCCAGCTGCAGGAGGCGGCGCTGCTCAAGGTTCGCAAGGGTGCGACCAGCCTCGAGGAAGTGCAGCGCATCTTCGCGCCGAAGCAGGCGCCCGCCCAGGCGAAGCCCGCGCCCACCCAGCAAGGCTGAGCGCAGCTCCCTTCGACCAGGCAATCGATCCGACAGCGTGAACCGCCAGCGACGCCCACGAGAAATCGAACTTCAGGACTCACGATGGACACCGTGCTCAACATCCTCGTCATCGGCTTCGCAGGCCTGATCGCCTACTGGTGGGCGAACCAGGGCCTCTTCAGCGCGCTGCTGCACCTCGTGTGCGTGATCGCCGCGGGAACGCTCGCGTTCGCCACCTGGGAGCCCGTGACCGACATCTTCCTCGGCATCCAGTCGATGCAGGACTACGCGTACGGCATCGGGCTCCTGCTGCCGTTCGCGGTGTACCTGCTCGTGCTGCGCGTCGCCGCCGACAAGCTTGCGCCAGACAACCTCAACTTCCCGCATGTGGTCAACCTCACGGCCGGTGCGGCGGCGGGCATCGCCGCGGGCGTGCTCACGGTCGGCATCTCGCTGATCGGCATGGGCCACACGCACTCCACCGCCGACCTCATGGGCGTGCAGGGCGTCGCCCGCACGGCGCGCGCGAAGGGGCAGCCCGACTTCCAGGCCGCATCGCTGTGGGTCCCCTGCCATTCGATCGCCGGCGGGTTCTACAACCTGCTCTCCACCGGCTCGATGCGCCCGACCGTCTCGCAGCCCACCCTCGCGTCGCACCGCCCTGCGGTGGCTGAGCAGGCGATGGGCCTCTTCCGCGACACCTACTCGCGCAACGGGCGCATCGCGCGCGTCGCCGCCGCCCCTGGCTCGATCTCCATCAAGGAGGTCGGCCTCGTGCAGCGCTTCCCGCTGCAGGACGGCCGCCAGCTCGACGCCTACATCTGCAAGCTGCAGTTCGAGCCCGGCGCGACGACCCCGGGCGAGGGCTTCGCCATCTCGGCGTCGCAGCTGCCGCTCATCGGCACCGCGCGCGGCGCTTCGGGCGAGGGTTCGGGCATCGCCTACCCCGTGGCGTGGTCGCAGCCCAACTCAAGCGGCGGCCAGTCGGCGTTCATCTTCGACGACATCACCAACTACATGACCTCGCCCCCCGGCACGACCTCGATGGAGGCTGTGCTCGTGTACCCCGCGAACGCCTTCCGCGACAACGAGCCTCCGCGCTTCCTCACGGCGATGGGCCTGCGTCTGCCGGTCACCGCGGTCCGTT
>JAJTGK010000028.1 GCA_021297815.1 Planctomycetaceae bacterium | reverse complement strand
GCACCTGCCCCGCGATCATGTCGCAGGTCGCGTGGAGGAGCAGCCGCGCGGCGGCGTCGCCGTTCCGCGGGCAGGCCGCGGCGATCATCGGGGCGCGCGCGAGCAGCGCGTCTCCTGCGAGAATCGCCATCGCCTCGCCGAACGCCACATGGCATGTCGGCCGCCCACGGCGCATGTCGTCGTCGTCGAGCGCGGGAAGATCGTCGTGCACGAGGCTGAATGCATGCACGAACTCCATCGCGACCGCCGCAGGAAGCGCATCGTCGACCGTGCCGCCGCACGCCCGCGCGCTCTCGAGGACGAGGATGGGACGCAGCCGCTTGCCGCCCGCAAGCACCGCATGCGCGCAGGCTGTCCGCAGATTCTCGGGAAACGGCGCATCACGGAGCGCCGCGTCGAGGCCCCGCTCGATTCGATCGAGGAGCGCGGCGTCGAGCGGCGGTGCATCGGGCGCGGGGGGCTCGGCGGTCATGTCCCGAATCTACCCGAATCGTGCGGTTCGATACCATGCCCGCCCGATGACTGCGTCCTTCGATCTCTTCACTCTCATCGAGCGCGGCGGCTGGGTCATGTGGCCGCTTCTCGGAGTCAGCGTCACGGCGCTCGCCATCTCCCTCGAGCGCACCTGGTTCTGGTGGTCGCTCGACTCGCGCAGCGAGCAGGAGCGCCTTCGCGCCATTCTCCGCGCGCTTCGGAACGGCGACCGCTCGAAGGCCGAGTCGCTTGTCGAGGAGAAGGGCGGCGTGTACGACCAGCTCGCGAAGCGCATGCTGGACGAGGGGCCCGACGACGCGGTGGCGGTCGAGATGATCGAGCAGCTGCGCGGCAAGACCGAGCGCTTCATGAACATCCTCTCGACCATCGTGACCGCGAGCCCGATGCTGGGGATCCTCGGCACCGTCACGGGCATCATCCAGTCCTTCGAGCTGCTCGGCGGCCAGCGCGCGCTCGTCGACCCGCGCGATGTCTCGTCGGGCATCGGCGAGGCCTTGATCACGACCGCCGCAGGCCTCGTGATCGCGCTCGCCGCGCTGTTTCCGTACATGCTCTTCCGAGGCTACGCCGAGCGCGCGCTCGGGCGGTTCGAGTCGATCGTGACGAGCGCGAAGCAGGGGCTCGGCCCCGTGCGCAACTGGTCGGTGAAGCGATGAGTTCGGCGCGTTTCTCGCTTGTCACCGCGCTCGCGGCCGCGTCGCTTGCGCACGCGGAGCCCCCGAATGCCGAGGCGCCCGAGCCCTCCCCGTACATCCGCTCGTCGAGCCGCGACGGCTACACCGCGCTCGAGATCTGCTCGCGCGAGTACCGACGGGCTGACGGCAGCGGCCCCGCGGTGTGGCTCGTCGGCGTCATCCACATCGGCGACGAGCGCTACTACGACGAGGAGGCCGCGACGACCTCGAGCGCCAGCGCCGCACGCAGGACGCGATGCTCTTCACGCGCTCGCTCATCGAGCGCTTCCGACTCAAGAACAACCGCCTTCCCGCGAGCCGCGAAGAACTGCGGGCATTCGTCGTCGGTCAGGACGCGCGCCTTGCGCGGCCCTTCGACCTCGCGATGAGCGACGGCTGGGGCGCGACGGTCGAGTACCGCGAGGAGCAGGGCGGCTTCGTGCTGCGCTCGCTCGGGTCGGACCGCGCCGAAGGAGGCCGCGGCACCGCGCTCGACCTGGTGCTGTCGGCGCACCCGCGCGACCTCGCGAAGTACGAGAAGCTCTCCGCCGAGAAGTCGTCCGAGGAGAAGCGCGACCTCTACCTCGAGATGGCCGATGCCCTGGATGTCACGCTGCAGGTCCGCTCGATCGACTACGACCGCGCGGGTTGGGAGCCTGCGGACCTTCCGATGGAGGAGCTCCTCGACCGGCTGTGGAAGCGCGGCGAGCGCAGCGCGACCATCGAGATGCTCTCGTCGGACTCGGGCTTCCAGCGCGGCCTGCTGCGGTTCCTGCTTTCGTTCGTATCGAAGTCGACCTCGTTCAAGAAGATGGTCGTGCAGGCGCTCGGCGAGGCGGGTTCGGGGCGTCGCGGCCGCGGCGGCCTTGGCGAAGTCGACACGCGGATCATCATCGACGAGCGCAACGACGCCGTGATCGACCATCTGCGCGCGCTGCTCGCCTCGAAGGACGCGCCGCCGTCGGTCGCGATCTTCTACGGCGCGGCGCACATGGCCGACTTCGAGAAGACCCTGCGCGAGGAGTACGGCATGGAGCCGCGCGAAGCCATCTGGTCGACCGCCATGTCGGTCGACGAGTGGAGCGTGAAGCGGCTCGACGAGCAGGTCGAGAAGACCGCGAAGCAGCTTGCGGCGGCGGAATCCGACCCTGCGGCTTCGGACGAGGCTGCGAAGAAGGCCTTGGGCCTGCGCGACCGTCTTGAACGGCTCAAGTCGCGGGCCGAGGCGAAGCGTGCCGCGCAAGACGCGAAGTAGCGCGCCTCGCGCTGCGTTCGTCAGGGATTCCCGAGCCCGTCATTCGGGTGCGAGAAGTTCACAGGGTCATCGCAGCGGCCGCCTGGGTTGATCCAACGGCCCTGGTTCATGAGGTCGCGAAGACCCTGCACCTGCGTGGAAAGGTCGGCGCGCATCGTCTGCACCACATTGCGGATGCGACGCAGCGGCACCGCCTGCGGCACGAAGACCTGGATGCCCGTATCGCCCTGCACGCGCAGGATCTGGCTCTGCTCGCGCACATCGTCGCGGAAGAGGCCCGCAAGGAGCGGCCGCGGGTCGAGGCGCGAGGCATCGGTCAGCCCGCTCGCGCCAGGGGCGGTGATGACGTCGTAGGCGCCACCGTCGCTCGAGGCCCAGATGTCGGTCGTGGCCATGCGGTGCGGAACGACCCACGCTGCGCCGACCTCGCCCTCGAAGGGGTTCTTTGCGAAGCCCGCAGGCGCCGAGTAGCTCGAGGTGAAGACGACGAGCTCGCTCGACCGCTCGATCTGGCCCTTCGCGCGCACCACGACCTCCTGGTTGGCCACGAGGTTTCCGGGCGAGCGGAAGTAGCCCGTGCCCGAGTAGCGCATGCGCGGCTGCCCCTGATCGGTGATCCACCAGCCGCCGACGTAGTAGGCGTTGATGCCGAAGGCGGGGTTGTTTGCGATCACATCGTTCGGGATCTCGGTGACATCCTCGAAGTCGTTGAGGTAGTCGAACATCAGGGTTCGATCGTGATCGAGGAACGGCAGGATGCGGAACGGATAGGTGCGGCACAGGTCGGGCGTAAGCCGGTCGCCCGCGCGGTTGAAGCACTTCACTCGGAACGCCTGCTGGACGCCGTCGTCCATGTAGCCAGGCATCAGGCGGTCGTCGTTCTGGTTCGTGTAGAGCTCCCAGCCCGTGCCAACCTGGCGGAGGTTGCTGAGGTACTGCGTCTGGCGCGCGCTCTGGCCCGCACGCGAGAGGCTGATCGTCACCAGCGAGATGAGGATCGCGATGATCCCGATCACGACCAGCAGCTCGACGATCGTGAAACCGCGACGGAGAAACGGACGCTGGTGGGCGCTCTTCGGCATTGGGTGCTCCCGCCTCGGCGCGAGGCGATGGGGCAATATACGGAATGGAACGCCTGAAAGCGGCGTGAAACGCCAGGCTCGGGGGAGAGCGGCGCGGATTGGTCAGTTGGGCAGGGGAGCCGCAGGAGGCCGCCCGAACGGCTCCTCGCCGCGCAGGCGCCGCGCGATGTCGGCTTGGATGCGCGGATCCTCGAACGCCTGCATGTGTGCGTACTCGCCCGACGGCGTGGGCACCCACCACAACGGCTCGCCTTCCGGTGCCGCGAACTCCTCGCCCACCGTCACATCGTCGAGCCGCGTGTAGCACACGAGTTCGTAGTCGCGCGGCGCCGCCGCAAGGCGCAGGAGGAACGGCGAGCCCGGTCGCATGTCGTCGCCTTGTGGGATGCCGAACGGCACGCCCGCCAGACGCGCGCCTTCATGCGGCACCGAGAGGCTGTACAAGCGCCTGATGGGGAGGAACCGGCCCGATTCATCGGGAATCGCCGCCGCGCGCGCGACCAGTCCGCCCATCGAGAACGCCACCACATCGACCTCGGGAAGGTGGTCGAGATCGGTGCCGAACGCCAACGCCAGCTCACGGAGCAGCTGCTGCCGCGCGCCCTCGAAGGTGAACTCGGTGAAGAGCTTCCTCGGCGACTCGCGCATTCGCCGCAGGTCCGAGGCCGCCTCGGCGTTCGTGACCGCGAACGACGGGTTCGGCGCGCGCTTGGGAACCATGCACCCCACGAGCATCGACGCGCCGCCAAGCGCGGCCGCTGCCAGCATGAGCGGAAGGAGCGCGGGCGTGCGGTTCATCGCCTCAGGAGCTCTTGCCGATGGTGACCTGCTCGACCAGGCCCGCGCGGATCTTGTCGGCGCCAGAGCCGAGTTCGCCGATCGGATCGGGCGGCACGATCTCGACGAGCTTCTCGCCGAGCTTCGCCTCGCCCGCCTTCACCTTCGCCTCGAACGCGCGGCATTCGGCGAGCAGGCGGTCGAGGATCTCGGCCTCGGGCACATTCGCGACCTTCTGGCCCTGCACATAGATGATGCCGCGGCGGTCGCCCGCGAACACCGCCACATCGGCGCCCTCGGCCTCGCCTGGGCCGTTCACGATGCACCCCATCACGGCGACCTTGATCGGCAGCACGAGTTCGGGCATGAGCTTCTTCTCGACCTCCTTCACCAGCGTGAAGAGATCGACCTGGATGCGGCCGCAGGTCGGGCACGCGATGAGTTCGACGCCCTTGCGCTCGCGCTTTCCGAGGCAGTAGAGGAGCTCGAGCCCGTCCTTGACCTCGTCGAGGTGGTCGCTGGCGTACGAGATGCGCAGGGTGTCGCCGATGCCGTTCGCGATCAGGGTCGACAGAGCGGCGATCGAGCGGATCGCGCCCGTGTCGCGCGGGCCCGCGTGCGTGACGCCGAGGTGCAGCGGGTAGTCGAAGCGCTGCGAGATCTCGGTGTACACATCGATGACCATGGCCGCGTCCATCGACTTCGCGCTGATGGCCACATCGTGGAAGCCGCGCGCGTCGAAGATGTCGAGGTACTCCTCGAGCTTCGCGATCATGAGCGCGAGCATGTGGCCGCTCTTCCTGTCGGCGAAGAACTTGCCGAGCTCCTCGGCGCGGCGCAGCTTGTCCTTGCGCTCGATGATCGAGCCCTCGTTCACGCCGATGCGGATCGGGATCGCGCGCTCCTTGCAGGCGTCGCCGCTCGGGCACCGCGACGCGGGCGACATCGGCCCCCGCTGCCGCGTAGCGGTCGATCTCGCGCACGCAGGCGTCGATGTCGTGGGTGTAGCCCGCGGTCATGGTCTGGACCGCGATCGGGGCGTCGCCACCGATTTTGACGCGGCCGACGCGGTCGTCGCCCACGGTGATCTGACGGGTCTTTCGGCGGGGATTCATGGGCGGCGAGTATAGGCGGGCGAGGCTCTCGGACGCGCGCGCGCGTTTCGGCTAGATTGCGGCCTTCCGGGTCAACCAGGAGGTGTCCGACATGACGGCGATCTGCTCGCCGTCAGCCATCTTGCCGGCGCGGTGCTTGTGTACTTCCTCGCGGGCGCCGACAAGTTCGAGGTGTTTCTCGGGCTGAGCTTCGTGTACGGCCTCGTGTACGCGCCCACGATGGCGCTCACCAACTCGATCTCGTTCGCGAATCTTCCCGACCGTGACCGTGACTTCGGCCCCGTGCGCCTCTGGGGCACGATCGGCTGGATCGCCGCAGGCATCGCCGTCGGTCAGATCCTCCTGCTCCACTACAACGATGGCGACGCCAAGCTCAACGAGGGTCGCGCGGTTGGCTTCCTGATTGCAGCGGGCCTCGGCATCGTGATGGCGGCGTACTGCCTCACGCTGCCTCACACGCCCCCGACGAAGTCGGCCGCCGAGAAGACCGCATGGCTCGAGGGTGTGAAGGAGATCATGAAGCAGCCGCTCATCACGCTGTTCGCGATCGCCGTTCCCGTCAGCATGATCCACCAGTTCTACTTCGTCTTCACGAGCCAGTTCGTGACCGAAGTGCAGAAGAACGCGGGCAGCGCGAGCGCCGACGCGTTCTCCGACTGGGTCAACCGCATCTTCGGCGTCGGTGGCGGCGGACTCATGACGGTGGGCCAGATGACCGAGATCGCCGTACTCGCGGCGATTCCGTTCTTCGCGAAGTCCGTGTCGCGCAAGAACCTTCTCCTGATCGGCCTCGCCGCCTATGCGGCGCGCATGGCGCTCTTCGCCTTCGCGCCCGCGCTTCCGACCGTCATCCTCGGCATCGCCCTCCACGGCCTCTGCTTCGGCTGCTTCGTCTTCGTCGCGTTCATGGTCGTCGACGAGAACACGACGGCGGACATCCGCGCCACCGCGCAGAACCTGTTCAACCTCGTCATCGTCGGCATCGGCATCATCGTCGGAAGCCTCTTTGCGACGAGTGTCGTCGCGAAGTACGCGTCGGCGGGGATGGCCGAAGGCCAGATGGACTACACGAAGCTCTTCAGCGTGCCCATGTACATGGCCGTGGCCTGCTTCGTGCTCATGCTCCTCTTCTACCCGTCGAAGAAGAAGACCGCCTGAGTGGCCGGCGAAGCGAACATCACCGATGTGGCGGCGCTCGACGAGTTCCGCCGCGCGCTCGTCCGTTTCCGCGAGGAGATCAATGTCGCCGTCGCCGAGGCCGAGAGCGAGCTCAAGGCGATGTTCGTCTGGCTCGAGCGCGACCGCATGATGCACTGGAAGCGCGCCGTGCCGCGGCTCGAGGAGGAGCTGACTTCGGCGAAGTCGGCGCTCTTCCGCAAGGAGATGCAGACGATGGGCACGGGCCAGCGCCCGTCCACCATCGATGAGAAGAAGGCGGTCGCCCGCGCCAAGGCTCGCTCCGAGGACGCGCGCGAGCGGCTCGACAAGACGCGGCGGTGGCTCGTCCAGCTCGAGCGCGAGGTCGCGCTCTACAAGAGCCACATGTCGCCGATGTCGTCCCTCGTCGACCGCGACATGCCGAACGCGATCCAGCGTGTCAAGAACATGACGCTCGCCCTCGAGGCGTACCTGAGTTCGCCGACGCCGTCGCTTGCCGTGCAGCTCGAGCGCGCGCGTTCGAGCTTCGGGTCGATGCGGCGCGCGGGCGAGGCGCGCACCGCCGAGGAGGAGGCGGCCGAGGCCATGGAGCAGGCGCAGCTCGAGAAGGACGAGCGCGAGCTCGCCGCGGCGCGCGACGCGGCCGTGGCAGAACTCCGCAGGAACGGGGGGGCGCCATGAGCATGTCCGACTCCCGCGCCCGCATGAATGCGGCCCACCGCGACCTGATCAATGCGTGGACGAAGGTCAACGAGCACTGGCGCGACGATGTCGCGCGGACCTTCCATGAGCGCTCGATCGCCCCGATCGACAAGCAGCTGCGGGCCGCGATGAACGCGCTCGAGTCGATGGAGGAGCTGCTGCGGCGCATTCGAAACGATTGCGGCGACCGCTAGGCGGCCGAGCGGCTTCGCGTAGACTGCGCGCATGGCCAAGGCAATCGCAGATCCAGGCGAGCTCCGGCGCTTCGCGCAGGACCTCCATCGCTTCAACATCGAGCTTCAGGGTCAGGTCAGCGCCATGGGCGCCAAGATGGGCTCCCTGCAGGCGTCCTGGAAGGACCAGGAGCAGCAGAAGTTCGCCGAGGAGTTCGACCAGACCATGAAGGTCCTGGTCAAGTTCCTCCGCGTGTCCGAGCAGCATGTGCCGTTCCTCGTGCGCAAGGCCGAGCGCATCGAGGAGTACCTGAAGCAGCGGTGACGCGCATGCTGCCGTCCGAGCACTATGTCGGTGGCGAATTCGTGCGTGGTGATGCCGCGCCGGTCGTGGTGCGTTCGCCCTCGACCGACGAAGTGCTCGCCGAGATCCCTGGTGCGGGCGTGGCGCTCGCGGAGCGGGCCGCTGCGGCGAACGGCGTCGCCGCGCGTGCCATGCGTGCGCTTCCCGTCCTTCGGCGCGTCGAGCTGGTTCGTCGGCTCGCTGCCGCGGTGCGCGCCGAGCAGGTGCCTCTCGCGCGGCTGCTCACGCTCGAGTCGGGCAAGCCCATCGCCGAAAGCCGGACCGAGGTCGAGTATTCCGCGAGCTTCTTCGACAACGCAGCCGCCGCGGCGGAGATGGCGGCTGGTGAACTCCCCGCCGCCCGTCTTGCCGATCGGCGCGTGCTCGTGCTCCGCGAGCCGATCGGCGCCACGGTCGCGATCACGCCGTGGAACTTTCCACTCGCGATGATCGCACGCAAGCTCGCGCCCGCGCTCGCGGCGGGCTGCTCGCAGCTGGTGAAGCCTGCGGAGGACACCCCGCTGACGGCGCTCGCCTTCGCGCGGCTCTTCGCGAAGACGGCTGTGGAGTGTGCTGCGCCTCCCGCGGCGTTTGGCGTCGTCGTTGGCGATCCGATCTCGATCGCCCGCGCCTTCATCGAGGAGCCGTCGACCCGAAAGCTCACCTTCACGGGGTCGACGGAGGTCGGGCGCCTGCTCGCAACCCAGTGCGCCCCGAGGCTGCTCCGCACGGCGCTTGAACTTGGTGGAAATGCGCCGTTCCTCGTGTTCGCCGACGCCGATCTCGACCGCGCCGCAGACCAGGCGATGCTCTCGAAGTTCCGCTTCATGGGGCAGACCTGCATCTCGGCGAACCGCTTCCTCCTCGAGGAGTCGATCGCCGACGAGTTCCTCTCGCGGCTCGAGGCGCGCATGCGTGCGCTCGTGGTCGGCGACCCGCTTTCCGAGGCGACTCGCGTCGGCCCGCTCATCAACGACGCCGCCATCAGGAAGGTCGAGTTGCATGTGCGCGATTCGGTCGCGAAGGGTGCCAGGATCCGACTTGGAGGGGCCCGCGCCGAGGTCGCGGGGCTTGCGCCTCGCTTCTTCATGCCGACCATCCTGACGGGGTGTTCGCCCATGATGCACTGCGCGTGCGAGGAGACCTTCGGCCCCATCGTCGCGAGCATGACCTTCCGGACCGAGAGCGAGGCGGTCATGATCGCGAACGCGGTGCCCCACGGGCTCGCGGCGTATGTGATGACCCAGGACGCAGACCGACTGCTGCGCGTCGCGGAGGCCCTCGATTTCGGTGTGGTGGGCGCCAATGACGGCGCTCCGAGCACGGCCGAGGCGCCCTTCGGCGGCCGAAAGGACTCGGGGCTCGGCCGCGAGGGCGGCATGTACGGCCTCGATGCGTATGTCGATCTCAAGTATGTCTCGATGCGCGTGCGCGGCTGCTGAGCCGCGGATGCGCCGCGGGATTCGCGCGAACCCGCCGACCCGCCACCAAAGAGCAGGCCCCGCGTGTGACCGCGGGGCCTGCGAGTTGTTGAAGTGCTCCGACGCGCTCAGTCGTCGTTGTCGAAGCCGCGGCCCGCGTCGGGCTCGCCCTCGAGATCGGCCATGTGGCCTGGCAGGAAGCTGGCGAGACGCTGGCGGCGCACGGGGTGCTGCAGCTTGCGGATCGCCTTCGACTCGACCTGGCGCACGCGCTCGCGCGTGACCTTGAAGATGCGGCCGACCTCCTCGAGCGTGTAGGTGTACCCGTCGCCGATGCCGTAGCGCAGCTTCAGGATCTCGCGCTCGCGGTAGGTCAGGGTCTTCAGCACATCGTTGATGCGCTGGCGCAGCATCTCGCTCGTGGCCGAATCGCTCGGGCTCGCCTGCGACTCGTCCTCGATGAAGTCGCCGAAGTGCGAGTCCTCGCTCTCGCCGACGGGCCGGTCGAGCGAGATCGGGTGGCGCGAGATCTTCATCACGCGACGCGTCTCCTCGATCGGCATCTTCGCCTTGATGGCGATCTCCTCGATCGTGGGCTCGCGACCGAGCTCCTGCAGCAGCGCCTTCTGGATGTTGCGCAGCTTCGACATCGTCTCGATCATGTGCACGGGCACGCGAATCGTGCGCGCATGGTCGGCGATGGCGCGGGTGATGGCCTGGCGGATCCACCAGGTCGCGTAGGTCGAGAACTTGTAGCCGCGCTTGTACTCGTACTTGTCGACCGCGCGCATCAGGCCCGTGTTGCCTTCCTGGATGATGTCGAGGAAGGGCAGGCCGCGGTTGCGGTACTTCTTGGCGATCGAGACGACGAGGCGAAGGTTTCCGCCCGAGAGGTCGCGCTTCGCCTGCTCGTACTCGCCGAACACGCGCTGGATGTCGCGCATGCGGCGCTCGAACTCCTCCATCGGCTCGAGCACGAGGTTGCGGAGGCCGTCGAACTCCTCCTGCATCACGAACACATCCTCGGGGTCGTACCGATCGGGGTTCTTCTCGGCCTTCACGAGGTTGCGCTGCATCTCGCGCATCTTCGACACGATGCCGAGGAGCTTGCGGTAGAGGGTCACGATGCGGCCCGTACGCAGGCAGCACTCTTCGAGCAGCGTGCCGATGCGGCGGCGGCGCAACGCGATCTCGCGGAAGAGCTGCGTCTTCTGCGCGGCGCTCACGCCGCCCGCCTCGAGCTGCTCCCACGACTGCAGGTTGAGCTTCAGCAGTCGCTCGATCGTCGGCAGGTTCGCGGGGATGCGCTGCTCGATCTTCTGCTTCGCATGCGGCTCGGCGGTCGAGATGCGCATCGTGCGGTCGAACGGCAGCTTCTGGGCGTGCACATCCTTCAGGATCTTCACGGCCTCGCCCGCGGCATAGTCGCTCTCGAGCACCTTGCGTCGGAAGATCATGCGCGTCGTCTCGATCTTCTTCGCGAGGCGGATCTCCTCCTCACGCGTGAGCAGGGGAATCGTGCCCATCTGCGTGAGGTACATGCGGATCGGGTCGTCGATCCGCTTCGAGCCCTGCTCGGCGAGCGCCTTCTCGACGGCGGCCTGCATCTCGGAGTCGTCGAGGATGTCCTCCTCGACATCGAAATCGTCGGGCTCGGGACCTTCCTCCTCGCCCGTCATCTCGTTCTCAGCGGCCTTCTTCTTGCGCTTGTTCTTCTTGATCTCGAGCTCGGCCGCCGCGAGCGCCGCAGCCGACGGCTGCGACGGGCCCGACGACGACGAATCGCCGCGGCCCGACTTCTTCGGGTCGTCGCGCTGGAACTTGAGGTTCGTCTGGAGCGGAGCGTCGTAGCAGGCGTAGTTGTTTCGCCTGATCTCGACCTCGTCGATCATCTCGATCTGGTGTTCGTTGATGAACACCAGCAGCTCGTCGATCCGCTCGGGATCCACGAACTCGTCGGGGAGGCAGGTGTTCAGCTCTTCGTAGCTGATCCAGCGGCGGCGAATGCCGTGCTCCACGAGCTCGCGGAGTACGGGGGAGGCCTGGTCGAGTGTCTCTAGCGTGATGCTCACAGTGAATCCTTCCGTCCAGTCTCCGTCGCGTTCGCTGATCCGCGGCGGAAAAGTGCGCTTACCGCAGTGGCGTCGTGGCCTCGCGCGCGGATGCGCGCGAGTCGTTCGGCCGCCATCGCGGTTCCATCGTCATCCCCCCCGAGCGGACGGGGCGCGGGGAGAGAAGACAAGTTGTCGTGTATCGGCGTTCCTTCAAGTTCCGAAGGAGAAGTCGCTGCGGTTGCAGGAAATCGGACGCCGTTTGGGGCCCATTCCGCGGGTTCTGCGGACCTCCCTGCGGAATTCCTCGCGGACTCCCTGCGACGCACCGCCTCGAGGTCGGCCCATGCGGACACGGCCTGCTCCGCTGCGAGCGCGGGGTCGAACTGGCCGTCGAGGGACGCCGAGATGCGCCCGACCTGCATGCGCGCCGCTTCGGACAGCGCAGCGCTTCCGAACAGGAAGAGGTCCGACGCCAGGGCCTTCTCGGCGGCGGAGTCGAGCTCGGCGAAGAGTCCATCGAAGGTGAGGCGTCGCCCGTCCTCGCGAGCGTCGCGGATGCGGCGGAAGAGGTCGCCAAGGGTGCTGTCGGCGAACTCATCGGGCCCAAGCGCTTCGGAGAGGGGCAGATGGCCTTCGCCTTCGACGGGCACCGAAACACCCGCAGAGGAGGGTTCGCAGCAGAGCAGGGCGACGAGCCTGCGCTCGGCCTCGCGCCGCGCGCGCGACCCTGTGGGCACCGAGACGGCGGATGCGCTGCGCTCCTGCGCGACGACCGCATCGCCTGCGCCAGGCATGGGTCTCGCCCGCATGGTTGCGGAGAGGCGCTCGAGGTCGCGGGCGGATATCCCGAAGAGGTCCGAGAGTGTCTGGAACACCAGCTGCCGCCGCACTCCGCTCATCTGGTTCAGGCCGAGGTCGACGAACTTGGCGGTGGTCTGCTCGATCATCGCCTGCCGCCCCGAGAGGCCGCGGCCCGCGAGCTGCCGCGCCAGGCGGCCCTGCATGAAGCGCAGCACATCGACCGACGCGTCGACCGCACGCTGGAAGCGCTCGGCGCCGCCCTCGGTGCGCAGCAGGTCGTCGGGGTCGAGTTCGTCGGGAAGCACGCAGATCTTGATGTCGACGGGCTCGGCGAAGAACACCTCGAGCGCGCGGTCGGCCGCCTTCTGTCCCGCCTCGTCGCCGTCGAACAGCAGCACCACCGTCTCGCACATGCGGCGGAGGATGCGCGCATGCTCGCGCGTCAGCGCGGTACCGAGCGTGGCCACCGTGTTGGTGAAGCCGGCGCGGTGACAGGCGATGACATCGGTGTAGCCCTCGGTGATGATCGCCGTCTTGCGCTCGACGATCGGGCGCTTCGCGCGGTTGATGCCGTAGAGCGCCCGAGACTTGTGGAACACCGGAGATTCGGGGCTGTTCAGGTACTTCGGCTGCTGCTCGGGGTCGAGGATGCGCCCGCCGAAGGCGATCGGCCTGCCCAGATCGTCGCAGATCGGGAACACGAGCCGATCGCGGAGCAGGTCGACATATCCGCCGCCCGATCGTGCGGGGCGGATCACGCCAGCCTGCACGAAGGCCTCGAACGACGGGTAGTCGCCGCCTGCCTGCCGAAGCGCCTTCTGCACGCCGTCGACGAGCCTGTCGCCCGACGGGGCGGCGCCGATGCCGAAGGCCTCCACGGTCTCCTGCTCGAATCCACGGCGCGCGACCTCGGCGCGGGCACGCGCCCCGAACTGCTCGTCGGCGTAGGCGCGACGGAAGAAGCGGTCGGCCAGCGCGTTCGCGCGCAGCACATCGTCGCGGGTAGGTTCGCCGTCGCGCCGCGGGGCCCGCTGCTCCATCGGCGTCAACTCGATGCCTGCGCGGGCCGCGAGGAACTTCAACGCATCGATGAACTCCATGCGGTGATAGTTGATGGCGAAGTCGATGGCGTTGCCCGCGGCTCCGCAGGCGAAGCACTTGTAGAAGCCCGTGCCCTTGTGGGTGACGACCGACATCGACGGCGAACGGTCGTCATGGAACGGGCAGAGTCCGACATGCTCGCGCCCCTTCGGCCGCAACGCGACGACCTCGCCCACGATCGACAGCAGGTCGGTCGCGGCGAGCACGCGGTCGCGGTCGGTGTTGGTGGAGCGGACGGTCATGCGATCTCTGTCTTGCGCCGTTCAGTTGCAGGTCGTCGAGGCTTCAAACGCTTCAAGGCCGCAGGGAAGGACATACGCCGATCTCGAAAGCTCAATCGAAGCCACCCGCGCGCGGATGCTCGACACATCGGCGCGATGAAACGCCGACACGACACACCCCTCGGGGCTCGCACATCCTCAAGTCACACAGTCGTCATCCTGCGGCGCACAAATGCCGCAGCAGTTCCGACGGACGCCGCCAGAACGGACACCACATCCACCTCGATGCGACCGACCGAGAGGTCGGGAGCAATGAGTACGACTTCCACCCGCGAGCGAAGACCGCGCGGACAACGTGGACACGACTGATTCGGCAGAAGTCGGAGTTTGTCCGTCCCAAGCGTTGTTGGGGAGTGCGGACGGGTGAATCTGCCGCGCCGACAATAGCCTCAGAGCGCTGCAGGGGAAGTCGCGTGGGGGGATTTCACCGCGGATTTCAAGGCTATTTTTCGAGATTGCGAAAGATCACATCGGACCTGCACGGTGCGCGGCGCACCGCAAACAAGACACGCGGCGGAATATCCGCCGCGTGTCGATGATGCAGGGTTGTAGCCCGATCGGCCGAGCCGCTGGTTCAGTCGCGGCGTGTGCCTCGACTCGCCGAGCGTGAGGTGCTCAGACGGTCTCGCCGTTCTTGATGCGACGCGTGTACGCGAACTTGCGCTTCACGGGCTTCACGACCAGACCTTCGCGGATCGCACGCACCGAAGCCTTCACGCGCACGGGACGGCCGTCTTCGACGGTCGTCACATCCTGGAGGTTCGGCATGAAGCGACGCTTCTTGCGCGAGGTGGTCTTGATGCCGACGCCGCCGAGGTACTTTGCCTTGCCGCGGTACTTGCAGACCCAGCCGGAGGAAGTGGAGGCACCGGAGAAATGGCAGACGCGTGGCATGGTTCGATCCCGTTTCGGTTTCCGCGCGTTCCTCGCAGCGGAGAGAGTCCCGCACTATAGCGATTCCCGCGTGTGCTGCAAGCGGTCGGCGCGCACGGGGAGGTCTTTGGCCAGAAGTCCTGCAGCTCGGAGGACGGAGCAGAGCCCGTGGATATCGGGCGTGCCGAAGCAGGCGACCTCATGGCTGTCGGCGTCGAGCACGCCCCAGCGGTAGCCGCCGCGGTAGATCGGGATCACGACTTCGCTTCGGTCGCGCGGGTCGCACGCGATGTACCCCGCGCCGAGGAGCGCCACATCTTCCACGAGGCGTACGGCCTCTTCGACGAACGACTGGCCGCACACGCCGTGGAGCCCGATGGGCGAGCACGCGGGCTTGTCGCGACGGGCCGCGAGGACCATTCCGCCGCCGTCCGGACCTGCAGGAGCCTCGGGGTCCTCGAGATAGAAGCCGACCCAGCTCAGGCCGCGCGGCGACAAGGCATCCCAGAGGAGGTCGCTGAGCGGCGCCAGACGCGCGCTCGGGTCCTCGATGCGCACGGCAAGCCCGAGCGCCGAGGCGCGTAGTGTCTCGTACAGCTCCGCGTCGCCGCAACCTCTTCGGGGCATGGCCGTCATGCTCAGGCCGATTCCTTCGACAGCCGCTCGACGAGCTGCGAGAGCGGGGTCTTCCGCTCGATCGCATCCGCCGTGAGCGTGTACACGGCGTCGCGGTTGTCGAGCTCGGGCAGGTGGTACATGTGCTGGATCATGATCTCGTCGATCACGGCGCGCAGCGCGCGCGCACCCGTGTCGCGAACCAGGGCGCGGTCGGCGATCATCTCGAGCGCATCGCGCGTGAACTCGAGGCGCGCGCCCTCGAGACCGAACATGAACTGGTACTGCCGGACGATCGCGTTCTTCGGCTCGGTGAGGATCGAGATCATCGCGTCGCGGTCGAGCGGCATCAGCGGGCACAGGATGGGAAGGCGCCCGACGAGCTCGGGGATCATGCCGAACTCGAGCACATCCTCGGGAACGACCTGCGAAAGCACATTGCGCAGGCTGTCGTCCTTGCCCAGGGCCTCGACGGCTTCGGATCCGAAGCCGATGCGGCGCTTGCCGAGGCGCTTGCGGATGATGTCGGCGAGGCCGACGAACGATCCGCCGCAGATGAACAGGATGTGCGTGGTGTCGATCTGGATGTACTGCTGCTCGGGGTGCTTGCGGCCGCCCTGCGGGGGCACATTGGCGACGGTGCCCTCGAGCATCTTGAGCAGCGACTGCTGCACGCCCTCGCCCGAGACATCGCGGGTGATCGACACATTCTGCGAGGTCTTGCCGATCTTGTCGATCTCGTCGATGTAGATGATGCCGCGCTGCGCGTTCTCGAGGTCGTAGTCGGCGGCCTGCAGCAGCTTGAGCAGCAGGTTCTCGACATCCTCACCGACATAGCCTGCCTCGGTGAGCGTGGTGGCGTCGCCGATCGCGAACGGCACATTCAGGATGCGCGCGAGCGTCTTCGCAAGAAGCGTCTTGCCCGTGCCCGTCGGGCCGATGAGCAGCACATTCGACTTGTCGAGCTCGATCGACGACTCGTCGCCGTCGGCGTTCGCGAGCCGCTTGTAGTGGTTGTGCACCGCGACGGCGAGCGCGCGCTTGGCGGCGTCCTGGCCGATCACATACTGATCGAGGAATTCCTTGATCTGCCGAGGCGCGGGAATCGTCGAGAACAGCGGGCGCGCGGCCGCGACGCGGCGGCGCTCCTGCTTGAAGATGTTCTGGCAGAGGTCGGTGCAGTTCGAGCAGATGTAGACCTCGCCGGGGCCCTCGACCATCGCGCCCACTTCGCGGCTCGTCTTGCCGCAGAAGGAGCAGGTGGTCGTCTTGCGTCCACGGAAGCCGCCGTCGCCTCCACCGGTGCCGCCCGCGCCGCCGCCGGGTCCTGCGCCGCCGCTGCCGCCGCTACCACCGAAGCCCTCGCCGCGTCCAGGGCCGCCGCCAGGACCTCGCCGGACGCCGCCGCTCGACGAGACGACCTCGGGACCATCGCCTGAAGCGGCGTCATTGCGGTTCGGAACGGGACGATCGGGGGTCGGCTGGGACATCATCAGGCTCGTAGGGGACCGCAGGGGGCCAAGGACTGTATCGGACGACTGTATCGGACGGAGAGAAGCCGCGTCGGGGCTCGGCTATTCGCCTTCGGAAGGCTCTTCGGGGCTGTCGCCCGGATTGCCGCCCCCAGAGGCCTTGGATCGGATCGAACCGATCATGGCTTCTCGCGCGCGGTTGAACTCATCCTCGGTGATCTTCCCCTCGCGGCGCAGCCGTCGCAGGTCTTCCAGTGTGAACGCGGCAGCGTCCTCGGAAGCGTCGCGCATCCAGCGGCGGACGCGAACCACGGCGAACCAGCCGATCACCACGAGGACGAACAGTCCGAGCAGAGGAAGCAGGGTGCTGGCCAGGCCGCTCGTCGTGTCCATGTGGCGTGTTCGAATCGGCGCGCGGCGCGTGGAAGCCACAATCTTCGCCCAATGAGAAGGGCCCTGACGGACACGGGTGCGTCTCCATCAAGGCCCTTGGAAGAGGCTCGTCGAGCGTCTGGCGTGATCAGGCGTCGGCCTTGGCCTCTGCCTCGACCATCTTGTTCCACTCGGTGGCGTCGATGTCGCTGATCTTCGCCTGCGCGATGATGCGGTCGTAGACCTTGGCGTCGCGGATGACCGAGATGACCTCGCCCATGCGGCCGGCCTGCTCGATCTGCTTGCGCATCTGCTCGGGGCGCACATTCTGCTGCGCGGCCATGAACGAGATGCGGCCGTTGAGCTCCTGCTCGGTGACCTGCACGCCGAACTGCTCGGCGAGACGGGCCATCACGAAGAAGAGCTTCAGGCGGTCGCGCGAAGACTTCTCGCTCTTCGAGCGGAGTTCGGCGAGACGGCGCTCGACGGCCTCGGGCTCCATGCCGCGCGAGAGCATCTCCATGCGCTGCTGCTCGATGGTGCGGGTGATCTGGTCCTCGGAGAGCTTGCCGGGAAGCGCGAAGTCGATCTTCGCAAGGAGCTGCTTCGAGACCTGCTCGCGCATGGCGTTGCGCTGCTCGCCGTCGCGGCGCTGCTCGAGCGCGTCCTTCACCTGCTCGCGGAAGATCTCCTCGCTCTCGACGCCGAACATCTCGGAGAGCTCCTTCGCGCTGCGCGGCGTGATGCGCTCGGCCTCACCGATCGAGTACTCGATCGTGATGGACTTTCCGCGGAGTTCCTCGCGCTCGTGGCTGTCGGCGCCCTGGGTGGTGACCTTCACGGTGTCGCCGACCTTCTTGCCGAGGAGGACCTTGTCGAGGCCCTCGATGAGCACGCCGAGCAGCTGGCCCTTGCCTTCGTCCTCCTTGGCGGGAACGACGCAGAGCGCCTTGTCGGTCTCGAAGTAGGTGCCATCGCGGCCGTCGACGGTGACCGTCGCCTTGCCGAGCATGCGGTCGAGGTGTTCGAACGGACCGTCGATGCGCGACGGCGTACCCCAGCGGTAGCTCTGGCGCAGGATCTCGCCCTCGATGTGCTCGGCGGTCACTTCGATCGTCGGCTTCTTGACATCGAAGGACGCGAAATCGGGCGAGGCGAACTCGGGCGCGATCTCGACCTCGAAGCGGAAGACGAACGGCTTTCCGCGCTCAAGCGTCGGGATGGGCTCGTTGCCGACGGGGCGCGGGTCGGTGATCGGGCGGAGCTTGTTCGCCTCGAGCGCCTGCTGGCAGCTGGCGGAGATGAGCTGGCCGCGCGTCTCGTCGAGCAGGGCCGGGCCGACGCGCTTCTCCACGAGCGCGCGCGGAGCCTTGCCGCGGCGGAACCCGGGGAACGCCGAGTCGGCGATGATCGAGTTCAGCGCGGTCTCGAGGCGGTCGTCGACCTGCGCGGCGGGCACGGTCACCGTGATGTGCTTGGTGCACGGCGCGGGGTCTTCGATCTTGATCGTGAGGTCGAGCTGGTTGTCGGTCGCGGTGGCCATGGTTGAATCCGTCGGAAACTGAGTGGGAAAGGGGAACGAGTATACAGGATCGCGAAGGCGCCGAAGCGACCTTCGGGCGCGGCCGCGCGTCTGAGAACACCCCCGCGGGAGAAGACCGACGGCCCGTCGCGGGGACGGGCCGTCGGGTTCGTGCTGGGTTGGTCGCGGGCAGGGCGCTCAGCCGCGCGTCGAGAAGAGCATCTCGGCGTAGGTCGGCAGCGGGTAGAGGTCCGCCGGCATCACCTTCTCGAGGCTGTCGCAGAGCTTGCGCGTCTCGAGCATGGCGGGGAGGAGTGCGTCGCGGTAGTGGCGCGTCTCCTTCTCGGCGTCGCCGTGGAAGCCCTCGGCCTCCTCGACCTTCGCGATCGCCTTGCGCAGCGATTCGACGAGGCCGACGACCTCGCGGAGCTGCGTCTCGGTGCCGGGGCACTCGATGCCGCAGCCCTGGGTGCCTGCGATCGTGTCGGCGAGCTCGGCCTGGAAGCGCAGCGCGCATGGAAGCATCGCGGTGCGCACCATGCTCTGGAGCGTGCGCGACTCGATGCGCACGAGCTTCAGGTACTGCTCGACCATGACGCCGTGGCGCGCCTCGAGCTCGCGCTTCGAGAGGACGCCGTACTTCGCGAAGAGCTCGGCCGACTTCTTCGCGCCGAAGCAGGCGATCGCGTCGGGCGTCGACGGGTGGTTGGCCAGACCGCGGCGCTTTGCCTCGTCGTGCCACGCCTTCGAGTAGCCGTCGCCGTCGAAGCACACGCGGCGGTGCTCCTTCACGACCTCCTTGAGCAGGCTCTTCACGGCAGACTCGAGCTTCGCCTGCGTCGGGTTCTTGCCCGCGCGCTTGTCGAGCTGCGTGGCCATGAAGTCGAGGCTCTCGGCGATGATCGTGTTGAGCACGGTGTTCGGCCACGCGACCGACGCGCTCGAGCCGACCGCGCGGAACTCGAACTTGTTGCCCGTGAAGGCGAACGGCGAGGTCCGGTTGCGGTCGCTCGTGTGCTTCGGGATCTGCGGAAGGGTGGTCGCGCCGAGCTCGAGCGCGCCGCCCTTCATCGTCTTCTTCGGGTTGCCCGACTCGAGCTGGTCGAGGATGTCGGTCAGCATGTCGCCGAGGAAGATCGACATGATCGCAGGCGGAGCCTCGTTGGCGCCGAGGCGATGGTCATTGGCCGCGCTCGCGATCGCGCCGCGCAGCAGCTCCGCATGCACATCCACCGCGCGGATCACCGCGCAGAGGAAGGTGAGGAACTGCATGTTCGTGTGCGTGTCGTCGCGCGGGTCGAGCAGGTTCACGCCCGTGTCGGTCGACAGCGACCAGTTGTTGTGCTTGCCCGAGCCGTTGACGCCCGCGAAGGGCTTCTCATGCATCAGGCACGCGAAGCCATGGCGCTCGGCGGTCTCCTTGAGCACGCTCATGGTGATCATCTGATGGTCGACCGCGACATTGGCGTTCTCGAATGTCGGCGCGAGCTCGAACTGGCCGGGGGCGACCTCGTTGTGGCGCGTCTTGACGGGCACGCCGAGCTCGAACAGCCGCTTCTCGACCTCGGCCATGTAGCCGAGCACGCGCTGCGGGATCGAGCCGAAGTAGTGGTCCTCGAGCTGCTGCCCCTTCGGTGCGGGCGCGCCGACGAGCGTGCGGCCGCAGATGAGGAGGTCGGGCCGCGCCGACGCGAGCTCGCGGTCGACGAGGAAGTACTCCTGCTCGACGCCGAGCGTCGTGATGACCTGGTTCGCGCCCTTGTCCGCGCCGAAGATGCGCAGGATGCGCATCGCCTGCTTCGACACGGCCTGGATCGAGCGGAGAAGCGGAGTCTTCTTGTCGAGGGCCTCGCCCGTGTAGCTCACGAACACGGTGGGGACGCACAGCGTCGCCTGGTCGCCCGAGCGGTAGATGAACGCAGGGCTCGTCGCGTCCCAGGCGGTGTAGCCGCGCGCCTCGTAGGTGTCGCGGATGCCGCCGTGCGGGAAGCTCGACGCATCGGGCTCGCCCTGGATCAACTGCGAGCCGCTGAACTTCTCGATGGCGCCGCCATCCGAAGTCATCGAGAGAAACGCATCGTGCTTCTCCGCGGTCGAGCCCGTGAGCGGCTGGAACCAGTGGCAGTAGTGGGTGGCGCCGTGCTCGAGCGCCCAGTCCTTCATTGCGCCGGCGACCGTGTTCGCGATCTTCGGGTCGAGCGCCGACCCCGTGTTGATCGTGCGCTGCAGGTTCATGAACACATCGGGCGGAAGCCGCTTGAGCATCACATCGCCAGCGAAGACGAGCGATCCGAAGGTGTCCGAGGCGCGGGCGGGCATTGCGGAGTCCTTGGTCTTGGTGCGGTTTGAGGTCGGCTGAGGCATGTCGACGGCTCCACGCAGAGGCAGGCGGATCGGCCAAGGACCAATCCTCGGCCAAAGGGGCGAGTATCGGACGGCCCCCGCGCCTTGGCAAGGGCCTGTGAACCCTAATTCGCCTGCTTCGGGGAGGCGGGCCGAGGGGTGCGCGCAGGCCTGCGCCTCGCCAGGATGACCGATAGCGGCCAGGCGGTGCCCACGACATGCTCGAGGACGGCGGCCGTCGCGTGGGCGGCGCTGGGCGGATGGCGCCGCTGGCGAAGCGGGTCGCCGATCCAGCCCTTGCGCCAGAAGAAGTAGAGGAACCCGAGCGCGGTCGCGGCCATGAGCCCGAGCGCGAACCAGTACCCGTACTTCCATCGCAGCTCGGGTATGCCGGCACCCTCGCCGTGCTCGAAGTTCATGCCGTAGATGCCCGCGATGAGCGTCATCGGCATGAAGATGACCGAGATGATCGTGAGCACGCGCACGATCTCGTTCAGCTTGTTGCTCGCGGCGTTCAGGTAGAGATCGAGCAGGTGCTGCGAGCTCTCCCTCTGGAACTCGACCACATCGAGCAGCGCGCCGATCTCGTCCTGCAGTTCGCGCAGCGCCCCGAGCCGCGCGCGCATCGGGGAGCTCGCCATCTCGCGCACGGGCGCGGAGGCCTGCATGTTCGCAAGCGCCTCGCGAAGCGGCACAAGGCCCTGGCGGAGGAACAGCAGTTGGCGCCGCTGGTGGTGGATGCGGTCGAGCATCGAGGTGTCGGGCCTGCGGACGAGCGCGCGTTCGAACCGCTCGAGGCTGTCCTGGAAGCGCTCGAGGACCGGGCGAAACCCGTCGCAGACTGCGCGCGCGAGCAGCAGGAACACGACATTCACATCGGCGCGAAGGAGCCGTTCGTTGCCCGAGCGGAGCTTGCCGCGCACGCCGTCGAACCCGTCGCCGCCACAGCGCTCCTGCAGCGTGATCACCACGCCGTCGGTCAGGATGAAGTCGATGAACTCCGTCGAGTCGTCGGGGAGATGCGATCGCATCGTGACGACGAGCACATCGTCGAAATCATCGACGCCAGGCCTGCGGACGCCTTCGATCAGCGTGTCGGCGGCAAGGGGCACGAGACGCACCGAGCGTTCGATGGTTCCCACGAAGTCCGACGGCGGCACGCCCTCGACATCGATCCACGCGGCTCGGTACGACTTCGAGAGCGCGATCGCCTCGGCCACCGACTCGCAGGATCGCTCCTCGATGGCGTGGTCGTTCCAGCCGAAGAAACCGATGCGCGTCTGGGCTTGCTGCATGAGGCGGAACTCCGCGAGGAGCCCGCACTGTACGGCTTCAGGCCTCCACGCGCGGCGCGGCGACCGCCGCGAGCATCGCCACGACCACTACGGCGCGCAGGCTCCAGCAGATCGTGCGGATCCAGTTCGTGCCGACGAGGAACCCGTGGATTCCCGCGTCGAATCCCCCTGCAAGTCGCCCGTGCGCGGGGACCTGAAGGAGCGCGGTGGAGAGCCAGATCGCGGCCACCAGCCCGAGCCCGAGCCACGCAAGCCACGCCGGTACCCCTGCGGGACGCGCGAAGACAAGCATGCCTGCGCTGAGCGCCTCGACGAGCATCGCGGGCCCGACCACAAAGGTCGTGAGCGACTGGTGGGCGCGCGAGTACGCCGCGAACTCCGCTCCGCCGACCGCCGAGAACAGCGGGTAGTGCACCACCTGCACGAACCAGATCAGGCCCGTCATGAAGAGCGTGGAGACGGTGTTGGCGAGGAGCACGGCTTGCACGCGCGCCGCTTCGCCGCGTCGGGGGCCGTGGTTTCAGGCCGCCTGCACGGTCGTGCCGTCCTCGATGTCGATCCAGTGCGCCGCTCCAGTGGCCATGTCGAGCAACATCACGGTGGGCCGTGGCGCCCTGTGCAGGGCGCCTGGATTCATGATCCGCACGCCGCCGACGCGCTCGTCGCGGATCTCGTGGGTGTGGCCGTGCAGAAGCACATCGACGCGCTCGTCGACGAGGCGCTTGACCTCGTGCTCGAGGTGCCCATGCGTCACGCCGATGCGGACCGACTTCATCTCGATCACCGCGGCGGGGTGCACGACCTCGATACCCATGTGCGCGGCGTACCGCGCGAGCGACCGCTCGTCGTCGCAGTTGCCGAACACCACGGTCGAGGGAACCCCCACGAGGTGGTCGAGCACCGACTCCGAGCCGACATCGCCGAGATGGATGATGCGGTGCGCCCCGAGCGCACGCAGCAGCTCGATGGCACGGCCTGCGCGCTCGGCGCGTCCGTGCGTGTCGGAAATGACCCCGATGAGGTCTGCCATCCGTTGCGCCAGGTGGAACCAGTCGGGCGCAAGTCGCGCCCTATCAGTGGGTAGCGTGACCGAGGCGACGGCGAAGTCAACCGTGACCTACCGAGATTCGGCAATCCTCGATCCGCTACTCTGCCCGCCCCGCGGAGCCCCGCGACCTGAGCCGACCATGACCGCAACCCACCCCGTCACACGCTTCGCCCCGTCCCCGTCCGGCCACCTGCATGTGGGTGGCGCCAGGACCGCCCTCTTCAGCTGGGCCTTCGCCAAGGGGCGGGGGGGCAAGTTCATCATCCGCATCGAGGACACCGACCAGAAGCGCTCCTCCGACGCCGCGAGCGTGGGCTTCCTGAAGGACCTCGAATGGCTGGGAATCCGCTGGGACGAAGGCCCCGAGTACACCGCTCCCGACGGCTCGCGCGTGGGCGGCGGACCGAACGGTTCGTACTTCCAGAGCGAGCGGCTCGAGATCTACAACCGCTACTGCCAGAAGCTGATCGACGAAGGCAAGGCGTACGAGGCGTGGGACTCCGCCGAGGAACTCGAGGCGATGCGCAAGGAGGCCACCGCGCAGAAGGTCGCCTTCCGCTACCGCTTCCGCGGCCCCGTGAGCGCCGAGGATCGCGCGCGGTTCATCGCCGAGGGCCGTCAGGCCGTCGTGCGGTTCCGCTCGGGCGAAGTCGCGGTCACCATCAAGGACGAGGTGCTTGGCGACGCCACGCTTCCCGCGGGCGAGGTCGACGACTTCGTGATCCGCAAGAAGGACGGGTTTCCGACCTACCACTTCGCGGTGGTGGTCGACGACGAACTCATGGGCGTGACCCATGTGCTTCGCGCGCAGGAGCACTTCACGAACACCGCGAAGCACATGCTGCTGCAGGACGCGCTAGGCTTCCGCAGGCCTGTGTACGGGCATCTCTCGATCATCAAGAATCCCGACGATTCGAAGATGTCGAAGCGCGACAAGGACAAGGTCCTGCGCAAGGCGGTGAAGGAGAAGGGCCTTGCCACGCCGCCCGCAGGCACGGTGACCGCCGAGGAATGGGCGCGCTGGATCGGCGACGACAATGTGCAGCTCGACCTCGAGGGGGCGATCCGGCTCGCCGAGGCGCTCAAGGTGCAGCTGCCCGAGATCAATGTCGACGACTTCCGCCGTTCGGGATACCTGCCCGAGGTGCTGTGCAACTTCCTCGCGCTGAATGGCTGGAGCCCTGGACACGACATCGAGAAGTTCGACAACGAGTTCCTGAAGGAGCGCTTCGGCCTCGACCGCGTCATGAAGACGCCCGCGAAGTTTGACCGCGTGAAGCTGCTCGCGTTCAACACCGATGCGATCACGGGCATGAAGCCCGAGGATTTCGCGCGGCGCTGCCGTGAGCACGCGCGGCAGTTCCGCGCCGACTTCCTCGCGCGGCTCGACGACGCGCGGTTCGCGCTGCTCATGACCGCGTGCCAGGAGCGCTCGAAGACGCTCGACGACCCGTTCAAGTCGAACGGATTCCTGCTCGTCGCCGACGGCGCGCTCGCCTTCAGCGACGACAAGAATGTGCGCAAGGCGCTCGGCATCGGTGCGGCGCCCGAGGCGGGGCCGACGGGTCTTGCCCACCTTCGGGCGATGCGCGGCGTGCTTGCGGGAATATCCGAGTGGACACAGGCCGCGCTCGAGGCGGCCGCGACGGACTACTCGAACGCCCACGCGGGCGGAAAGATCGGCGCCCTCGCCCAGCCGCTGCGGATCGCTGTGTCGGGGTCGACCGTGAGCCCGCCGATCTGGGACACGCTGGTCCTCGTCGGCCGCGAGTCAGCGCTTGCGCGCATCGACCGTTGCGTCGCGTGGGCTTCGGAACTCCGCTGAGGCCCGCTTCGGGCAGTACCCGCGCTGCTTCCCGCAACCCTCAAAAAGACCGCCACCCCCGAGATTCGGGGGCGGCGGATCCTTGTCTTGGAGAGAAGCAGTCCCGCGATCAGCGGCGACGACGGCCAGCGAGGCCGGCGAGGCCGAGCAGGGCGATGGCGCCCGGCGCAGGAACCGCACCGATCTCGAGGTTGTCGAAGTACACGGTCGAGCCGATCGTCGAGCCATTGCGCGTGTTGTAGTAGTCGGTCTCGTCGGCGACCGAGCCTGCGGCCGCGCCGTCGACGAAGAAGCCGTTCGCGCCCCAGAACACTTCCATGCGACCCGTGGCCTGGTTCCAAGTGGTCGTGAAGGTCACCCACTGGTCGAAACCGATGGCGACATTCGTGTTGAACAGGAAGTTGTTGATCGTGCCCGCGTTGTTGTAGTTCGCGAGGAGAAACACGATGCCCGTGTTCGCCTGGACATAGAAGCCCGTGAGGATCTTCGAGCCGGTCGAGTCAAAGGTCACCATGCCCTGACGCGCGGTCGAGGTCTGGGCCGAGCCCATGTACATCGAGGTCTGCGCGTAGAAGATGTTGTTGCCTGCGGCCGCCTCAGCCGAGAAGGCCGAGCCGAAGCCAGGAGCCCACGCGTAGCGCGGCGAGCTGGTTGCGCTGGTGCCGCTGTCGAAGCGCATCGCGTTGCTTCCACCGAAGCCCGCGGGGGCGCTCGAGGTCACCGACGCGAAGTTGCCGCCACCCGTGGTGAAGGTCGGGTCGTAGGTCGTCCAGCCGTTCTGGCCGTTGACATCGCCGGCGGTGAAGTTCTCGAAGCCGGTCGAATAGATGATGCCCGCCGAAGCGGCCGACGAAAGCACGGCCGCCGCGAGGGCACCCGCAGTCACTGCAAACTTCATGGGTCTGCCTTTCTCTCAAACGCCGGGGGAGGGAGGCGGGGGTGCCGCGGCGTACGGCAGCCCGCGAAACCCTTCGGCCCAAGCAATACGAGAAAGCTGGGAGGGATCCGAAGGGTCTGGGACTCAGACAACGCGACGCAAGCGTCGCCCCTCGATCCGTCTCCAAGGGCAAAGGTAACCCCACCTCGCGCAAAGGCAAATCGGTTCGTAAAAGATTCCGAAGGCCTGGGCGGCAGAGCCAAAGATCACCCGCGTGGCCTTGCGCGATGCCGACCCGTGGGTACAATCCATGGCCCCGCAAGGGGATATCTCGGACCATTGGCGCAGTTGGCTAGCGCGTCTCCATGACACGGAGAAGGTCACAGGTTCAAGTCCTGTATGGTCCACCTGCTGAAGAACGGTCCCGACGGGGCCGTTCTTCGTTTTTGGCGCGGTGGCTGGCGCAGGTTGTCCTTCGCGGAGGCATCGCTTCCCCACCGCCGTCCATCGTGATGCGCGCGTCCGCCAACTTCGAGGAGTCCAATTGGAGCCGACCTACCCCGAACGAAGCCTTGAAGCGGTGCAGGCTGCCTTCGCGCAACTCGTCCAGGACGGGCGCATCCGCGTGACACCCGCCGAAGGCGCCTCAGGGGAAGTGCCTGCCTGGTGGGGGCCTGTCGCCCGCGATCTTGCGGGGCGATTCACTCAGATCACTCTCGTGGAGGTAGAGATCGAATGCCGTCGGTGCTGGTGCTCCTGGCGACGCGGTCTTCGACGCAACCTGGACACCTCGTGGCGACGAAGTGGCGCTGCATTCCACCTTGCTGCATTTCCTCGTGCGCTCGACGGTCGGAAATCGCGCATAGGTGGAGGTTCCGCCATGCCGACCTCTCGATGCCGCTACTGCAACTCCACCTCGTACGGGGCCAGCTGCTCGAACAGCCCCCATCGGAGGCACGAGCACTCGGGCGATTCCTCGCGCTGCGAGTTCTGCGGAAGCACCTCGTACGGCGCGAGCTGCTCGAACTCGCCGACGCGGACGCACCGACATGGGCCAGGCCCGAAGTGCCGCCGGTGCGGCTCGACCTCGCTCGGGGCAGGCTGCAGCAACTCGCCGACCAAGCACCACGAGCGCTGAGATCAGCCGGGCTTTCCCGCTCGGATCGCGTGATGCGCGATGAGGGCGCACGCACGCGCGTCGCTGAGCGCATCGTGGTGCTGGAGCGGGATCTTGAGATGGGCCGCCACGGTCGCCAGATTGTGACGGGCGAGTCTCGGGAACGCGCGTCGCGACATCGCCACGGTGCAGGACAGGCGAAACGGCAGCGTGCCCTCGATCGCCGCTTCGACCTGCCGCTTGTCGAACTGCGCGTTGTGCGCGACGAACATGGGCTCGACGGTCGGCGCGGCCCCAGCGATGAGCGGTGGATCGACGGCTCCCGCCACGGCTTGATCGATGAACGCGAGCAGGTCTTTCCAGATGACGCGCAACGGCGGGCGGCCGCGGACCATGGCGGGCGTGATGCCGTGGATGCCGATGAACCGCGGGTCGAAGCGGGTCTCGGGATCGACGAGCCAGTGCGCCTCGTCTGCGACACGCCCGAGGTGGACGACGGCGACGCCGATCGCGCAGACCGCGCCGTGCTCTGAGCATGCCGTCTCCACATCGAGGCCGACGATGGGGCCACGATGCTCGGCGGCAATGCGGGGCATGCGGGGTGGACGGTCCAACGCGGGCCGAGGATAGCGGCCTGCGCACGAGCCCGATCGGCTACGCTCCCAGTGGCGGCTTTCGCCGTCACCAGACTTCGCATGACGAGTTCGGCTGGCTCAATCCCATTCGGTCCGCGGCTGCGCGATGCCGTCGAATGGCTCAATACGCCGCTGCGGTTCCTGCAGGATTCCGCGCGCTTCCCGATCAGCGAGGCACGGATGCGGCGGCGGATCGCGGGGCAGGTCGCGTCGGGCAAGCCGATCGTGGTTGTCTACAGCGCCACGAAAAGCGCCTCGACCTCGGTGGCGGCGGCGCTTGCCGCGAGCTCCGAACTCGAGGTGGTCAAGGTTCACTACCTCCAGCCGCGCCATTTCTGGCCAGGACCGGGTGCGCCGCTCGCGTCACCCGAGGGGCTTCTGCGCCACAAGGCCATCGAGCAGCGGACGACGCGCGAACTGCTCTTCAGCCAGGGAGCCGCGGGCGCCGATCGACCTCTTCGCATCGTGTCGATCGCGCGCGAACCGATCGGGTTCAATGTCTCGAATTTCACCTACTTCGGCCGCGCCTACTGGATGCGCACCTGCTGGCGCCGCGCGCCGTGGATGGATGCGCGCGAGCTGGCGAGGCGCTTCTTCGACGGATTCCCCCATGCCTCGAGCAGCGTGTGGTGGACGGAGGAGTTCAGGGCAACGCTCGGCATCGACCCGCTTGCGCCTGCTGCCTTCGACTCCGAGCGCGGTTGGACCCGCTACCAGTCGGGGCGCTTCGACGCCCTCGTCATGCGTGCCGATATCGACGATGCGGCGAAGACCGAGGCGCTCCGTGAGTTCCTCGGCTCCGAACTCGGGCGGAGCACCGCTCCCGTCGGCAGGGAGAACCTCAACGACACGCAGGCGCCGCCCGTCCTCGCGGAGCGCATCCGCGAGGCGGTTCGATCGAACCGCGAATATCTCGAGGCGATGATCGAGTTGCCTTCGGTCCAGCGCATGTGGACCGCGGAGGGGCGCGCGCGCCTGCGCGAACGGTGGTCTGCGAGCGCGGTGCGTGCGGCGGTCGCGCCTACGGCTTGATCGCTGCGTCTCCACGGAAGAGCTTCTCAAGGTCTTCCCGTGGTCGTGGAGAAGCGCCGCGGCGGCGGTCGAGGCGAGCGCTTCGGCCGCGACAGGCGACGACGCGTCGATGAAGACGAGCGCCGTTCGCGCGCACGCGTCGCCGTCCGCCCCGATTCCAAGCCGGCCGCCGTCGCGGAGTTCAATCGTGGTCGCCTCGAGCGTGCGTCCGCGCCATTGCTCGGTCTGACGAATCGCATCGCGACCGAGCAGCACCCCGACGAGCAGCGACCCCCACACGATCGCGAAGGCGATGCTCGCGCTCGTCCCCGCGAATCCGAGCACGATGCCGACCAAGGGAAGCGCGCCGCGGATGCCGCGACGGCGCATGTCGATCGAACCGCGCAGCGCAAGCGCCCCGAACAGCAGCCCGAGCGCGAACGGGCTCGTGAGGATCGACACGGCCCCGAGGACACACGAGCCCAAGGTCGCGCGCCGCTCGAGCCAGGCGCGGTCGGCAGGGTCGAGGTCGGGTGTTGCGTCGGTCATCTCAAGAGCCGTCCCAGCGCCGCATGATCGGACGCATCGTCTTGCGCACGATACGACGGATCCACGCGGGCAGCCGCCGTTCGCTCGCGTTGATCAGGCCTCGCATGGTCCGGCTCGAGCCAGAGATCATGAGGAGCCCCGCGATCGTGAGCGGAAAGCCCGGAACGACGGGAAGAATGGTGAGGATCACCCCCGTGATCACGAGCAGCGTGCCGAGCGAGAGCAGGGCCGCGCGTGCGAGGGCCGCATGTGGGTGCGCGGGCGGCCTGAGCAGATCGTCGTCGAGCGACAAGTCGGCCGATCGCGGAGCATCGCCTGGTTGTTTGGACGGATCCACCACGGTGGATGATATCGGTCGGTTCGCCTGTGAAAGACGCATCTCGACTGCGCGAAGCGCGTGGAAGCGGTCGTTTGCCCTTGGCCGTGGGCTCGGAGCGACTACATTCGCTCGACTCTGGACGCATCATGACGACCCGCCCGACTTCGACCGCCCTCGCCGCTTCGCTCTTCCTTTCACTGTTCGCCGCGGCTTCCGCGCAAGGCGCGGTTCGCCGCGTCGACGCCGCGCTCGCGAGCGGCGCCAACAACGGGACCTCGTGGACCGACGCCTACCAAGGAGCGGGTGGCCTCGCGGCAGCGCTCGCGGCGAGCGTCTCGGGTGACGAGATCTGGGTCGCCGACGGCACCTACAAGCCGACGACAACCACCTCCAGGACCATCGCATTCACCCTGAAGTCGGGCGTGGCCATCTACGGCGGCTTCGCGGGCGGCGAGAAGTCGCTGGCGCAGCGCGACCCCGCCGCAAACCTGTGCACGCTCACGGGCGACCTGCTCGGCAACGACTCGGGCACGCTGAACCTGACCGACAACTCGTACCATGTGGTCATCGGCTCGGGCGCCGCATCGACCGCGGTCCTCGACGGCTTCACCGTGCGCGCCGGCAACGCGAACGGCGCGAGCACGAGCAGCCTCGACCGCGGAGGCGGCATCCTGATCATCAACAGCGGCAGCCCGACGATCCGCAACTGCAACTTCATCGGAAACCGCTGCACCTTCGGTGGCGGCGCGGGCTACATCTTCACGGCGGGCGCGACCTTCGTGAACTGCCGCTTCGAGCAGAATGTCGGTGGCTCGTACGGCGGCGCGTTCGACATGAACAATGTGGTCGGCACCTTCGAGCGCTGCACCTTCATCGGCAATTCCGCCGCCCGCGCGGGCGCATGCGAGAGCTACGGCGGCTCGCAGACGAAGTACACGAACTGCATCTTCAGCGGCAACACCGCGACGGGCTCGAATGGCGGCGGCGCGCTGTGGATCGGCGTGAGCAGCGCCGTAACCGAGCGCAACTCGACTTTCGTCGCGAACTCCGCGACCTCGCTCGCAGGCTGCATCATCAACACGGGTGGCTCGTCGACGGTCGCCAACTGCATCCTGTGGGCGAACACGGGGCCCGGCGGCACGACCGCGGCCAACCAGCTCACGAACTCGGGTGGAACGACCACCGTCTCCTACTCGATCGTGCAGGGCGGCTTCGCGGGCACGGCGAACCTCGCAAGCGACCCGCTCTTCGTCAATCAGGCCACGCGCGACTTCCGCCTGCAGGCGGGGTCACCCGCCATCGACAGCGGCTCGAACGCCCTCGTGCCCGTCGGCACGACGGTCGACCATGCGGGCTTGCCTCGGTTTGTCGACGACCCCGCCGTCGCCGACTCGGGCGCAGGTACGGCGCCCATCGGCGACCGCGGCGCCCACGAGCGCCAGGCGCCGCCGCCGCCTGCGTGTCCCGCGGACCTCGACGACAACGGCTCGGTGGATGCCGCAGACCTGGCATCGCTGCTCGCCGGCTGGGGCGGGGCGGGCGGCTCGGACCTCGACGGCGGGCGGCTCGGTTTCGCTATACTTCGCGACCCGTTTGCGACCGTAGCTCAATTGGATAGAGCACGAGCCTACGAAGCTCGGGGTTGCAGGTTCGATTCCTGCCGGTCGCGTTCACATGCCTCGCCTTGCGCGAGGCGTGTGTGCTTTTCGGGAAGTCCTGGTCAACCCTGCCGCCCGCGGACGGCCCTGAAGCGGCCTCATGGGAACGGCACTCAGCGCGAGATGCCCGAAACTTCAGGGGCCGTCGCTGCCGCTTGAGCGTCGACCGCGGGCTCGGCGGGGACCGCCGCCGACTGCTGTGGTGCGATCGAGTCGGTTGACGAGGCGGCCGCCACGACGAGCGACTGCACGGCCAGCGGCATCACGAGGACGCCAACGCCGCACAGGACGGCCGCGTAGCGGGGCCACGGGCTTGCGATCGTCTGCACCGAGCTCGTGCGCGCGTTCGGCGCGCCAAGCATGGGCACCGCGACAAGCTGCAGGTAGTAGAACGCGCTGATCGCGCTGTTCACGGCGGCGATGATCACGAGCACGGTCTGGCCGCTCTCGATGCCCGACGAGAACAGCGCCAGCTTTCCGAAGAAGCCGATGAGCGGCGGCATGCCGATCAGGCCGATCGCGGCAAACGCCAGCATCCACGCAAGCACGGGCTGCCTTGTGCGCAGGCCGCTGAGATCGTCGAGCGCCTCGACTTCCTCGCCGTTGCGTTCAAGCGCCGCCAGGACGGCGAACACCGCGGTGTTCATCACGCCGTAGCCGACGAGATAGAAGAGCACCGCGTCGAAGCCGTCCTTCGGTCCCGACAGGATGCCGATGAGCAGGTAGCCCGACTGCGCGATCGAGCTATATGCAAGCATGCGCTTCACATTGCGCTGGAGCAGGGCGCCGATGTTGCCGAGCGTCATCGTGAGCACGGCGACCATCCAGAGCACCGCCGCGATGGGCGCGGGAAGCCCAGAGATCTCGCGGGCGGCGCCATCGAACATGGCGGTGTGCCCGCTCCAGCCGAAGAGCGACAGCAGCACGATGAGCGCGAGCACGCCCGCGACCTTCGGCACGAAGCCGAGGAACGCCGTCGTCGGTGCACCCGCGCCCTCGTACACATCGGGCGCGTAGAAGTGCATGGGCACCGCGGCCAGCTTGAACGCGATGCCAAGCACCGCAAGCACGCCGCCGATGATCGCGAGCGTCGAGATGCCTCCCGTTGCCGCCTGCATCGCGAGCTGCTGCTGCATCACGGGGAACTCGAGCGAACCCGTCGCGCCGTAGAGGAGCGCGAAGCCGTACAGGAAGGTCGCCGCGCTGAGCGCGCCGAGGAAGAAGTACTTCACGGCCGCTTCCTGCGCGCGCCGCGTTCCGCGGCTCACGGCCACCATGACATAGGTCGGAAGGCTCGAGAGCTCAAGCGCGAGGAACAGCCAGATCAGGTCGTTCGCGTTCGCGATCAGCATCGTTCCCGCCATCGACAGCAGGAAGAACGCGAAGAACTCGCCGCGCATCGTGCGGATCGGGTCGAACGCCGCGCGCCCCGAGTCGAACGCCTCCTCGAGCCGGCGGTCGATGGCGGGGCCGCCCACCATGACCAGGAAGATGCCGATCGACGCGATGAGCGCCTTCGCATATCCGCCAAGCATGGGGATGAGCAGGCCGCTCTCGGCGACCGCGTCGGAGCGGTACACGAACGCCGTGACGGCGATCGAGCCCGCGAGGAAGAGCGCGGTGACCGCAGGAACAGCGCGACGCACGGCTGGTGCACGGGAGAGGCCGAGCACCGCGACCACGACCGCGCCGATGAACAGCAGGATCTCGGGCGCGATGAGCGTGAGCTTCGCGGTCATGTCGATGGAAGTGGAGGCGAGGGTGTGCATGGGGCTTCGCGTGGTACGGGCTCAGAAGCCGACGGTCTTGCGCTCGGGGCTCTCGGTGGTGGATGGCGCCAGCGCGACGCCGTCGGTCTTCCCTGCAGGGGCCAGCAGCGACCCGTCCTGCACGAACCGCTCGACGAGCTTCGGATACGGCGCAAGCGTCTTCTCGACGCTGGGCGCGATCGCCTCGAGCATGGGCTTCGGGTAGAAGCCGATCGCAAGGCACACGGCCGCGAGCGGAACAAGGATGCCGATCTCACGCGGAGTGAGGTCGGCGGGAAGATGCGTGTCGTGGCTTCCGCCGTGGTGGCTCTCGCCATGCGGCTCGCGCAGCGGGCCCCAGACGAGCTTGCCGAGCAGGATGAGAAGGTACATGGCGGCGAGCACGAGGCCGAGGCCCGCGACGACCGCGTACCACGGCCCGAGGATTCCAGGCCAGCCCGACACCGAGTTCGGCTCCGCGGTAAAGCAGCCCATCAGGCAGAGGAACTCGCCGATGAAGCCGTTGAGGCCAGGGAGGCCGAGGCTCGCAAGCGTGAAGAACACCATGAAGAACGACCACACGGGCATGCGCTTGAACAGGCCGCCGAGCTGGTCCATGTCCTTCGTGTGGTAGCGCTCGTAGATCATGCCGATGCAGAGGAAGAGCGCGCCCGTCGAGAGGCCGTGGTTGATCATGTACATGACCGACCCCGTCGCGCCGAGCGAGTTGAGCGAGAAGAGCCCCAGCATGCAGAAGCCGAGGTGGCTGACCGAGCTGTAGGCGATGAGCTTCTTCGCGTCGTGCTGCACCCAGCAGATCAGCGCGGCGTTCACGATGCCGATGATGCAGAGCACCGCGAGCAGCTGGCTCAGCTCGACGCCACCGACGGGCGCCGCGGGCAGCGCCACGCGGTACACGCCGTAGGTGCCGAGCTTGAGCAGCGTTCCTGCCAGGATGACCGAGCCTGCGGTGGGCGCCTGATCGTGCGCCAGCGGCAGCCAGGTGTGCACGGGGAAGAACGGCACCTTCACCGCGAAGCCGACCATGAGCAGGATGAAGATCCAGTACTGCTGGTCGGCGCCGAGCTCGGTCGAGCAGAAGGTCGCGAGCGTGGAGAGGTCGAAGGTCCACGAACCGCCGTGCGACTTCGCGTACTGCGCGGCGATGTAGATCACGCCCGACAGCGTGAGGATCGACCCAAGGAATGTGTAGAGGAAGAACTTGATGCTCGCGGCCTTGCGCTCCGCGCCGCCGAAGATCGCGATGAGGAAGTACATCGGGACGAGCGTGAACTCGTACGCCGTGTAGAACACGATCGCGTCGCGCGCCATGAACACCGCGGTCATCGCGGCGAGCAGCACCATGAACCAGCCGTAGTACTCCTTCTCGCGCTCCTGCACGGCGGTGAACGACCCGATCATCGCCAGCGGCGTGAGGAAGGTCGTGAGCAGGATCAGCATGAGCGACACGCTGTCGACCGCGAAGGTCAGCGAGATGCCCATCGACGCAAGCCACGAGATGCCGTCGGCCTTCGGCTCGAAGGAGCCGTCGGACCAGCCGCCGAAGTTGAACGCCGCAGCGAGCGAGAGCCCGAGGGTGGCGAGCGACGCGAAGGTCGCGATCCAACGCGCCTGGCGCTGCGGGGCGAGCGCGATCGCGGCGGCCGCCGCGAGCGGAAGGATGACATGAAGATTGAGGAGCGTCGAAAGCATCAGCCGTTCCCCTGGAAGAGGATCCAGAACACCCATGCGGCGATCAGGGCGATGCCGCCTGCCATCGTGATCGCGTATCCCTGCAGCGCGCCGTTGTAGAGCGGCTGGAACACGCGGCCGAGATCCTGCGGGATCCTTGCGCCCTGGTTGACGAGCAGCCCGTCGATGAGGTGCTTGTCGATCATGTGGAAGAGGTGGCCGAGCACCCACGCCGGCAGGCGGAAGAGCGCGTGGTAGATCTCATCGACATACCACTTGTTCTCCATCGCGAGCGGCAGCCAGCGGGTGAGGCCGTTCGAGAGCAGGGCCTGGCGGAGACGGTCCGCGGCTCCGCGGTTCAGGAGGTGCAGGAAGGCCGCGAGGGCGATGCCGAGGATGCCTGCGGCGCTCGCGACGACGCTCGTCGCCTTGTGTACATCGGCGATGCCCGTGAATGCCAGCGCGTGGTGCGCCTCGCCGTGCTCGCCGCCGTGACCATGGGCGGGAACGCCGCCAGCGGCCGAGGAATTCGCCACCATCGACTCGACCCAGTTCGTCTCGTGCCGCATCTCGCCGAGGTACGAGGGCAGTGCGGCCAGGATCGCGCCGAGGCAGATCACGAGCAGCACGCCGTTGATCGCGAGGCGCGGTCCGTGCGGGTGGAACTCGCCGTGACCGTGACCGTGACCATGCGCGTCAGCCTTCGCATGGCTGTGACCATGATCATGGCCATGACCATGCGCGTGGTCATCGTCATGCCCATGATCCTCATCACCCGGCTCGTACTTCGTCGGGCCGCCGCACACGCGGAACCACACGCGGAAGGTGTAGTACGCCGTGAGGAAAGCCGTGAACAGCGCGATGAACCCGAGCCAGGTCGACAGCGTGTCGCCCTTCGAGAACGCCTGCGCGATGATCGAGTCCTTCGAGAAGAAGCCCGCCGTGAAGGGGAAGCCCGCAAGGCAGAGGCAGCCGAAGAAGAAGGTCCAGCTGATGATGCCGAAGCCCTTCACATTGCGAAGGCCCGACATCTTGCGCAGGTCGAGCTGGCCCGCCATGCCGTGCATGATCGCGCCGCAGCAGAGGAAGAGCAGCGCCTTGAAGAACGCGTGCGTGAACACGTGGTACACGGCGCCGAAGGTCGTGCCTACGCCAAGGCCGAGGAACATGTACCCCAGCTGCGACACGGTCGAATACGCCATGACGCGCTTGATGTCGTACTGCGCCATGCCGATCGTCGCGGCAAGGAGCGCCGTGATGCAGCCGATCACCGCCACGGTGGGCAGCGCCGCGGGGTGCAGCTCGAACAGCGGGTAGGTGCGCGCGATCAGGTAGATGCCCGCGGTGACCATGGTCGCCGCGTGGATGAGCGCCGACACGGGGGTCGGGCCTTCCATCGCGTCGGGAAGCCACACATACAGCGGGAACTGCGCGCTCTTTCCGAACGCGCCGAGCATGAGGCAGAACGGAATCGCGGCCTTCGACCATTCGCCGCCCTCGGCGGCCGACACGCCGTTCGAGATTGCGCGGAACAGGCCATCGAACTCGACGGTGCCGTAGTTCACCCAGATCAGGAAGACCGCGAGCGCAAGGCCGAGGTCTCCGATGCGGTTCATGATGAACGCCTTCTTGGCGGCGGCGACGGCGCTCGGGCGCTTGTAGTAGTAGCCGATGAGCAGGTAGCTCGCGAGACCGACGCCTTCCCAGCCGAGGTAGAGCAGGATGAGGTTCCCGCCCATCACGAGCGAACCCATCGCGAAGAGGAAGATGCTCACCGAGCCGAAGAAGCGCGCGTAGCCCTTGCCGACATCGGACTCCATGTACTCGGTCGCGTAGATCGCGATCAGCGAGCCGAGGCCCGTGACGAACAGCATCCAGAGCAGCGTGAGCGAATCGATGTACAGCGCGAACGGCGCAAGGAAGCTCGACCAGGTCGCGCCCTGACCGCTCCACGCCATCGACACCCAGTCGAAGAGGTGCACGGTGCGGGGCCCGTCGGCAGGGAAATTCAGGAAGAGCGCGAGCGTCGTGGCGAACGACGCGAGCAGCGAGACCGCCGTGATCACGCCGGGCAGCTTGCCCTTGACGCGCATCGCGGCGCAGATGCCGCAGAGGACGGCGGAGACCGCGGGGAAGAGCAGGATGAGGCCCGCCCATCCGAGGTCCGTCGCAGGCACGGCCGGCTTGATCGCGGTCGCCTCGCCGAGGACGGCGGGAATCGCGAAGGCGGCGTTGGTGAGGGTTTCCATCATGTCGTTGACTCTTGGCTACGACTTTCGACTGTCGGTTCGGTTCGTGTG
>JAJTGK010000027.1:21197-23969 GCA_021297815.1 Planctomycetaceae bacterium | reverse complement strand
CGCGGCCACGCCGCCGATCGTCACGCTCTTCGCACCCGTGAGGTTCGTGCCCGTGATCGTGATCAGGTCGCCCCCCGCCGTCGACCCCGAGTTCGGCGCGACCGACGAGATCGTCGGCGTCGGCGCAAGGCACACTTGCCCCCAGTAGTTGAGCACCACCGACAGATCCGCTCCGTCGACGACGCCGTCGCCGTTCACATCCGCGTCGCAGGGCGACTGCGCACGCGCAGAGAACGAGACCGCAAGCGCCAAGAGGCACGCGAACACCGACGCCGTCGAGCCAAGCCACCGTTGCATCGCGAATCTCCGTGTGCTGCGAACAACCGCCGCGAAGGGAGTTTCGGACAACGCGCCGAACTCACGGGGGCATCCCCCGGCATCGGGCGGTGACTTCGGATTCTAACCCCTTCCTACCCCGATCAAACAGCAAGGGCGAAGAAACGGCGATATCGCCGTTGGAGTGGCGAAATTCATGCACTTGGGCGGGCGGAAGGCCAGGCGTGGCGGTGGATGCTGGTTCAAGAGGAGGCGTGCGAGGAGAGCCACCGCGGCGACAGGTTGCGCTGGGAGCAAAAAACCGCCGTGCAGCACCGCCTGTGGTGACCGCGCGCGATCGCGCACCGCTCCCCCGCTCACACCAGCTCCGGCTCGACCCCGTCGGGTAGCGCCGCCATGAAGCGCTTGCCGTAGAACTTCGTCACGATCCGCGGGTCGAGAATCACCACGCGCCCCGAATCTTCGCCGCTGCGGATCAGCCGCCCCACGCCCTGCTTGAAGCGCAGCACCGCGCGCGGCAGCTGGTCATCGCGGAAAGGGTTGCCGCCGAGCTCCTGGATGCGCTCGTGGCGCGCCTGGATCAGCGGGTGGTCGGGCACATCGAAGGGCAGCTTCGTGATGATGACATTGCGCAGCGCCTGCCCGCGCACATCGACGCCTTCCCAGAAGCTCGCGGTGCCGAACAGCACCGAGCGGTCGCTCTCGCGGAAGCGCTTGAGGAGCTGCGAGCGCTCGCCGTCCTCGCCGTGGATGAACACGGGGTGCCCCGCGGCGCGCAGGATGGGCGCGCAGCGCTCGGCGACCTGCTTCAGCGCGCGGAAGCTGGTGAAGAGGACGAACGCGCCGCCGCCCGTCTCGTCGATGTGCTGGAGGACGCGCGGCACGAGTTCGTCGAGCGAACGCGGGTCTTCGGGCGAGGGCATCGAGCGCTCGATGATGACGCGCATCTGGCTCGCGTAGTCGAAGGGGCTGCCGAGGGCGAGCGTCTTCGCGCCGTCGCAGCCGAGGCGCCCGACGATGTGCGAGAAGTCGCCCGCGCCCGTGGCGAGCGTGGCGCTCGTCATCGTGATCGAGACGGGCAGCGAGAACAGCGCCGCCTGCAGCACGGGCCCCACATCGACGGTCGCGCACGAGAGCGTGACCGACGGCCGCTTCGTGCCGTAGAGCGGGCGGCCGCGCTCGACCCAGTAGACGCAGCCTGGGATGCCCTGCGACAGGAAGATCTCGATCTCGGCGGCGATGTCGGTGACGCGCTGCGCGGCGCTGCCGAGGTCGAACTGCAGCGATTCGTCGACCGCGCGCTCGCGCAGCAGCTTGAGGCGCGTGCCGAGGTCGCCGAGCGCGGGCGAGAGCGGGTTGTCGAACGCGTCGGGCTCGGACACGCGGCCGCTCTGCGCGGCGGCGCCCTTCCCCTGCTCGACCGAGCGCCACACGCCGTCGAAGAACGACTCGGCGGCCGACTGCGCCTCGAGCGCGGCGCGCGTGGTCGCGTCGACCTCGTCGACAGGCAGCCCTGCGGCCTCGATGCCCGCGAGCGTGCCCTTGCCCGTCGCCGCGTTGTACAGGGTGCGCAGCACATGCCGCACGCGCGACTCGGAGCAGCGCACGCCGAAGTGGCCGCTCGCGACATCCTCGAGGTGGTGCGCCTCGTCGAAGATCACATGGTCGTACGCAGGCAGGAAGCCCGCGCCCTTCTGCCGCAGCGCGAGGTCGCTGAAGAAGAGCGCGTGGTTGCAGATGAGGAGGTTCGCGTTCTCCATGCGCCTGCGCGCCGACTGGTAGAAGCACTTGTCGTAGGTCGGGCAGCGGCGGCCCATGCAGTTGCCCGCGTCGCTCTCGACATGCTCCCAGACGCTGCGCCGCGGCAGCACGGGCAGCGTGGCGAGCGAGCCGTCGGTGGTCTCGTAGGCCCAGTCCTCGATGATCTCGAGGGAGTGCTCCTCCTCCTCGCTTCTCGCTTGCGATCCGCATGCGCCGCAGCGACATGTAGTTGCCGCGCCCCTTGCAGAGCACGGTCGTGAACTCGTCGGGGATCACGGCCTTGAGGAGCGGCACATCCTTGTCGAAGATCTGCTCCTGCAGCGAGATCGTGTGCGTGCAGACGACCACGCGCTCGTGGTGCTCGACGATGCGGCGGATCGCGGGCACGAGGTATGCGAAGCTCTTGCCGACGCCCGTCCCCGCCTCGACGAGGAGCCGCCCGCGCGCATCGAGGTTCTCCTCGACCGCGTTCGCCATACGGAGCTGCTCAGGCCGCGACTCAAACGCACCAACGCGCCGCGCGAGCGGACTCTCTGCTCCCAGGAAATAGGCCGGCATCAACGACACGCGAGGGAGAGTAGCGGTGAATGGCCGAGGGAAGCGCGGTGCGGACGGGAATCCGATGGGGTGAGGTGCGGCGGCCGCCTGCCGAAAGGGTGCGGGGGCGCGGGCGCATCCACCAGGCTTCGCATGGTGGCACCCGGGGTGGGCGGGGCGTGATCATGCAGATGTTGG
>JAJTGK010000027.1:0-21103 GCA_021297815.1 Planctomycetaceae bacterium | reverse complement strand
GAGGTGATGCACAACCACCAGGCTCCGCATGGTGGCACCCGGGGTGGGCGGGCCGTGAGTGTGCAGATGTTGGCCACGGCTACGCCGTGAGGTGATGCATGGGCAACAGAGATCAAGCCTCACGGCGTAGCCGTGGCCACGAGCCTGCGGAGTCGTGGTGCCTCCCCCGGGTGCCACCATGCGGAGCCTGGTGGTTGTGGCCATGGCGACGCAACACTCTTTGCTGAAAGACAAACGCGTGCTCGCCGAAGGCGACCACGCGTTTGTTCGAAGCGGAGAGGGTGGGATTCGAACCCACGAGTAGGATGAACCCACTACTAGTTTTCGAGACTAGCTCCTTCAACCGCTCGGACACCTCTCCAGTGCAGTGGCCCTTACGGGCCGAGCGGGGCGGGAAGTATGGCCGACATCGGCCCGTTTGTCCACCCTCTTGAGGAGGAACCCAAATGGCTGGTTATCGCGGCCCTTCGGCCGCTGCGGGCGCACCTTCGGGGTCGCTGCGGCCCGACGATGTCAGCAGCGCGACCCCCGCCACGATGAGCCCGACCGCGAGCGCCTTGCGCCAGTCCATCGACTCACCGAGCACAAGCCAGCCGAGCAGCACACCCACCACGGGCGCGATCGAGAACGCGATCGGCTTCACCACCGACACCTCGCCGAGCGACAACGCGGTGTAGAAGCACACCATCGCGAGCGCACCCGCCACGAGGCCCGAGCCGAGCACGACCTTCGCCCAGTTCACGCCGTCGACGCCCGAAAGCGGCGGTTCGATGCGCAGTCCCACCGCACCCCGCGTCATGAGCAGGTACACCGCCACGATCACGGGAATCGCCACCAGCGATCGCACGGTGATGGCGCTGATCGGCCCAAGCTTGCCCGAATGCAGCGCACTCCGCGTGCAGACCTCGCCGATACCCCAGCACAGACCCGCGGCGACCGCCAGAAGTGTGGCCTTCATGCACGGTTCATCGGACCGCGCGCCCGCTGCGGATCACCCCCACGCGCCGAGCAAGAGCGAAAGATCGCTCGCGTTCACCGCGCCATCGTCGTTGATGTCGGCAACCGCGTTGTTCGTGCCCCACGCCCCAAGCAGGATCGACAGGTCGCTCGCGTTCACGATCCCATCGCCGTTGAGGTCGGCGGGGTCGAGCTCGCAGATGTCGGCCTTGCCGTTGCCGTTCGCATCGGCGCATGTCGTGCCAGGCCCCTGCCACGATGCACCCGCGGCGATCGCCTGATCCTCGGTCAGCACGAGGCAGAACCCGTTCGGGAAGCACGACGCACCCATCGGCTCAGGACAGAGCCCCGCCGTACACGCCGTTCCGTTGCCTTGGAACACTCCGCCTTGCGCAGAGCAGTGCTCGGGGCTCACGGGGCCCACGCAGTCGCCGTTCGGCAGGCAGCACGCACCCGTGGGGAAGCACACATAGCCCGTGCAGGTCTGGCCCGTCGGACCGGCGATTCCGCCCGCGGCCACGCAACTCGCCGGCGCGAGCGTCACGCAGCCACCTGTCGAGGGGAAGCAGCACGGGCACACATTCTGCGTGCAGGTGTTCGGCCCGCAGGTCGTGCCCTCGCCCGCGAAGGTGCCGCCCTGTCCGACGCAGGCGCCCTCGGTCAGCGAGGCGCATGTTCCGTTCGGCAGGCAGCACGCGCCGGGCAGCTCGCAGTTCTGCGGCGTCCAGGTCACGCGCATCACCCAGTCGCCCGACGGGCGGCAGAGCGACGGGAGATCGGAGAAGCGCTTCCAACCCGCGGGGCAGCCGAAGGCGCCGCAGTTCAGCAGGAAGAGCCAGTTGTTCGAGGGCGACTGCAGGCCGCCGACATCGGTCGTCGGGAACGCATTCGACCCCGACGGCGGCGCGACGAGGCACGGGTCCTGCGTCTGGTTGTTGTGCTCGTCGATGCGGTAGCCCACGGTGAAGGTGCGCGAACCGTTGTCCTGCACGATCATCTGCTCGGGGTCGTTCGGCTCGATCGAGAAGGCGATGTTGGTTCCGTTCGTTCCCGGCTGCATCACGAGGTGCGGCAGGTCAACGCCGTTCGACGAGTAGGTATAGACGATGGTTCCGTTCGTCGGCGTGCCTTCCCACACGATGACCGACCACTTGGTCGTGGTCTGCACGGTGGCGTTGCTCGTCGCGAAGATCATCTCGACGAGATCGATGCGCAGCGGAAAGTCGGCCGCGGTGAGCGTGTAGGAGCACGCGGCGATCTCGAGCTCGGAGAAGCCCGCCTGAACGACATACTGGCCGCCCTCGAAGCTCGCGTTCGTGTGCGTCGACACCACCTGCGGGCATCCGCCCGCGACGCCGCCCTCGCCCGCTTCCCCACCCTTGTGGTCGGGCGACGCAAGCAGCCATGGCGTGTCGGTCATCGCCACGGGGTCTTCGACGATGCGCGTGTCGGGGGTCTTGCCGCCGCCCTTCTTGCCGCCCGACCCGCCATCGGCGAACGCGGGCGACGCGCATGCCGCAGCGACCGCGGCAAGGCCGGCGATCGAGCGCAGATTGCGGAACGCGACAAAGCGATAGGGCGCGAAACTCAGCACGGAACGCCTCCTTGCGACCGCGCGGGCTCCCGCGGTCCGCTCAATCCTAACACCCGTTCGCGTGCGCCCAAACGGAATCAGGCGCCATGGCGGCGTATGGACAGTCGGACCGCCTCGCATCGCAGCAAGAACGCAGGTCTTTCCGCCCCCGCCCGCACAGACCGATCAACGACGCAGCGACTCGACGATCGCGTCGACAAGGTCGTCGCTCTCGGGAAGCCTTCCAGGCCCGACCGCACGGCATGCCTGCCACCCGCTCGCGGGCTCGAGCACCGCGAAGCCGTCGGTGCGAAGTTGCGCCAGGTTCCGCTGCGTCGCGGGCTGGCGCCACATCGTCTCGTTCATGCTCGGTGCGAGCAGGCAGCGCGTCTTCGCGCGGTCGATCGACGCGGCGAGCAGCGAGACCATGTCATCGCAGCGCCCCGTCGCGAGGCGGGCCAGCATGTCCATGGTGCACGGCGCAATCAGATACGCGTCGAGTTCAGCCGCCGCACGGATGTGCTGCGGGTCGCCAGGCTGCGCCGCGTCCCATGGCGAGGTCAGCACCGCACGCCCCGCAAGCGACTGGAAGACGAGCGGCGCCACGAACCGCTGCGCATCGGCCGTCATGGCGACCGTGACCTCGGCGCCCGCCTGCGCGAGCGTGCTCACGACCCCGCAGACCTTGTACGACGCGATGCCCGCGCAGACACCGACCGCAACCTTGCGGCCCTTCAGCGGCGCAAGGTTGTCGGGGTTCCCGTGGTACATGAGTTCGGGGCTCAGGACCCAAGGCGCGCAAACGGCCACGCCGACGCCAGCTCGATGCGCGTCAGCGCTTGCGGCTCGGCGTGCCCTTCATCTTCTCGATCATCTCGGGGTCGATCTCGAGCGTGATCTTGTCCTGCATGATCTCGTCGATGACCACCTCGAGGTCGGAGCGGCCATTGCGGTCGACCAGCGGGCGGGCGCCCTCGATGAGCTCCGCGAGGCGGCGCTGGATCAGGGCGGTCAGCTTGAAGCGTCCACCCAGCTTTTCGACGATGGCATCGCTCTTCAGTGCTTCGATCATGGCTTAGGTCGCGGTCTCGGCCGACGAAGTCGAGGCCGGCCACGCACGCGCTCCGCACGCGAATCGTGGCCGATCGGGCTTTCGGCCGAAGAGGGGTACTATAGCGATTCGGCCGCGGCACGGCCTCCCCCGCATGTCTAAGACCCCCGCCCAGCCTTCTGCGAGCGATTCGGCACCCACCGCCTCGGCGGGGAAGCGCGCGTCCCGCGCCTCGGCAAGGCTGCTCGCGCGGCTCGGATTGACGCGGGAACGGCGGCTTCTCCTTTGGGCGGCGCTGACCGGCGTGGCCCTCGCGGTCATCGCACTCGCATTTATCCGACCCATCCAATGGGCCGAGCACGCGGCGGTCGAGTGGGCGGCGGCGCACCCCGACCGCGTTCCGATGGCGGTCGCGCTTGTCCCGATCCTCGGCGCCCTCCTCTGCGGCGCGATCCAGCTCGTGTTCAAGGTGAAGATCCGAGCGCACGGCGTGTCGAGCGTGCTGTACGCGATCCATCGCAGGCGATCGCAGATTCCAGGAGTGCTCGCCGCGCGCACCTGGCTCGGCTCGAGCGCGATCATCGCAAGCGGCGGGTCCGCCGGCCCCGAGGGACCGATCGTGACGATCGGCGCGACGCTCGGGTCGATGATCTCGCGCCTCATGCGGGCCGATCCGCAGACCGCGACCACGCTGGTCGGCTGCGGCGCAGCGGCGGGCCTCGCCGCGGTGTTCAACGCGCCGCTCACGGGCATCTTCTTCGTGCTCGAGGTGCTGCTGCGCGACTTCTCGCTGCGGGCGTTCACACCGATCGCGATCGCGGCCGTGTTCGCCGCCGCGACGGTGCAGACATTGATCGGCGACCAGCAGCCGCTCTTCGGCGTCGGCTTCGAGATGCTGTCGCAGGGTGGCGCGGGCCTGAACATCAAGACCGCCCCCGCCTTCGCGCTGCTCGGCATCGCGTGCGGCGTGGCGAGCGTCTTCTTCATCCGCACGCTGCAGGCAAGCGAGTCGAGCTTCCAGCGCTTGCCATTTCCGCGGTGGATGATGCCCGCGATCGGTGCGGGAATCCTCGCGCTCCTCGGCACGCTGCATGTGGTGTACGCGAAGGACTACCTCGACTTCGGCCAAGGCGCGATTCCTCCGTTCTACGGCAACGGCTATCCGCTCGCGAAGGCCGTGCTCGAGCCCGCGTTCTACGCGAAGGGAACGGCCCTCGTGGTCGCGGCGCTCCTGGTCGGGCTTGCGGTCGTGAAGTGCGTGGCGACAAGCCTCACGCTCGGCTCGGGCGGCATCGGCGGCCTGTTCGCGCCGTCGCTGCTCGTCGGCGCGCTCGTGGGTGGCGCCTTCGGCAGCATGGGCGAGCTCGTGCCGTTCGTGAGCGAAGCGGGCCCCGCGCGGCTTGCGCTTGCGGGCATGGCGGGCGTGGTCGCAGGCACCACGCACGCGCCGCTTGCGGGGGCGATGCTCGTGTACGAGCTCTCGCGCGAGTCGACGATCCTGCTCCCCGTGATCCTGGTGGCGGCGATCGCCACGATCGTCGCGCGGCTCTTCGAGCGGCACAGCCTGTACACGGCCGAACTCGCCGCGCTCGGCGTGCGGCTCGGCTCGGGCACCGACCTCTCGCAGCTGCGCCGCCTGCGCGTGGGCGATGTGCCGCTCAAGGAAGCGGTCACCGTGCGCGGCTCGGCGCCTGCGACGAGCATCGTCGCGCTGGCCGACACCGACGACGAGTTCGTCGTGCTCGACGACGCGGGTCGGCTCGAGGGCATCGTCGGCGCACGCGACCTGCGCATCGCGCTCGTCAACCGCGAGGCGCTGCCGCTCCTCCAGGTGCGCGACATCGCGCGCACGGGCATTCGCGCCATCGACAAGGATCTGCCGCTCGACCACGCGCTCGACATGCTCGAGCGCGGCCCGCTGCCCGTGAAGGACGAGTCGGGCGCCATCGCGGGAATCCTGACGCGCAGCCGCCTGATGCGCACCTGGCGCCGCAACCTGGAGCGCGAGCGATGAGCGCCGCCAGGCTCCGCTTCCGCCGCTCGCAGCGGATCCGCGGCCAGGGTTCGTTCCGCCAGGTCGTGCACGCCCGCGGCCGCTACGACGCGAAGGTGCTGTCGTTCCATGCGCTGCCGAACGCGAGCACCGCGCATCGGCTTGGCATCTCGATCGGGCGCAAGGTCGGCACGGCCGCGCGCCGAAACCGCATCAAGCGGCTGCTGCGCGAGTCGTTCCGCCTGACGCAGGCCGAGCACCCGACGGGTGCGCCAGGCCCCTACGACTTCGTGGTCGTGGTGCGGCCCCATGAGCCGCTCACGCTTGCCGAGTACCGCGCGCACATGCTCGCTGCCTTCGCGTACCTCGACGCCTCGTGGCGCAAGCGCAGCGGAGAACGCGCATGAGCGACACGCCGCGACCGGGCATCGCCGCGCGAGCCTGCATCGCCGCCGTGCGGGGCTACCAGATCGTGCTCGGCCCGCTGCTCGGCGGGCAGTGCCGGTTCACGCCGAGCTGCTCGTACTACGCGATCGATGCGTTCACCACGCACGGCGCCTGGCGCGGCATGCGGCTCACGCTGCGCAGGCTGCTGCGCTGCCATCCGTGGGGCGGAAGCGGGCCCGACCCCGTGCCGCCGCGCGGCGGCTGCTGCGGCTGACCGCGGCGCGCGTTCACTCCTCGACGACAGGGTTCACGAGGTGGCCGATGCCCTGGATCTTCACCTCGACGGTGTCGCCGTGCTTCAGGAAGAGCGGCGGATTGCGGCCTGCGCCCACGCCCGCAGGCGTGCCCGTCAGCACCACCGTGCCCGCGACGAGCGTCATGCCGCGCGACAGCTCGGCCACGAGGAACCTGATCGGAAACACCATGAGCCGCGTGTTCGCCTTCTGCACGGTCTGGCCGTTCAGGATCGTCTCGATCTCGAGGTTCTGCGCGTCGCCCACCGCACCCGCAGGCACGAGGTCGCTCATCGGGCAGAAGGTGTCGAAGCTCTTGCCGCGGCAGAACTGGCCGCCCGAGCCCGTCTTCTGCCACCAGCGCGCGCTGATGTCGTTGGCCACGCGGAAGCCCGCGATCACCGACATCGCCTCGCTCTCGGGCACATCGCGGCAGTCGCGCGCGATCTCGAAGGCGAGCTCGCCCTCGTAGTCGACCTGCGGCCCACCCTCGCGGCAGATCGGCGGGATGCGGATCGCGTCGCCGTTGCGGCACACGCTCGCGGGGTTCTTCATGAACACCATCGGCCGCTCGTCGGTCTTGCCGCCCATCTCGGCGGCGTGATCGGCGTAGTTGCGGCCAATGGCGAGGATCGCGGGAGGAAAGCGCATGGCCGCAATGTAGCGGCAAGCACGCGGCGCTACTTGCGCTGCGCCTCGGACACATTGTCCTGCTGCCTCTCGCGCTCGCGCTGCTTCACGCGCTCGGCCATCTGCCGTCGCGCCTCCTCGAGCCCAGGCGGCTCGGGGAACGCCTGCTCGAACGGCACGCCCGTGGCCGCGATGCGGCTCTGCGCGAACTCGCGCTCGATCTGCGGCTTCACGCGGTCGTAGATCATCGCGCGCAGGTCCTCGGGCGACTTGCGGAAGATCACCAGGCGGTCGAGCAGCGGCTGCGAGGTGTCGAGCACCACCTTGGTCAGCACGGCGGGAATCGAGTCCTCGAGCTCGCCAAGCAGGTCCTTCATGCGGCCGTCGCCGAACTTGGTCACGAAGTCGTTGTACTTGATGTCGCGGAAGTACCGCGTCAGGCCGCGCGCGAACTCGAGCGCGTCCTTCATCGCCTGCTCGTTGTCGAGCAGCAGGCCTTCGCGGAATCCGAGCTCGAGCGCGCTGTAGACATCGCTGCGCGCGACCTCGGGCTGCATCTCGTACTCGTTGTAGGTGATCTCCTGCACGAAGTCGTCGAGCGGCTTCTGGTAGCCCGAGTTCGGCACGGCGCCGCCCGAGCCGTAGAGCTTGTCGAGGTTGTCGAGGATCGCCTGCGCGCCCGCGATGTCGCCCGAGCGGTAGAGCTCGCGCACCGCGCCCTTCATGAAGTTCTCGTGGAAGTTCGTGAAGGTGTCGCTGCCTGCGCCGCGGACATTGTAGTGGCGGTCGTAGAGCACCCTGAAGTAGCGGTCGATCACCTTGATCCACCGCGGGTCGTTGAGGCGCGTCACATTGTCGCCGCTGAACGGATCGAAGCCGACGAGGCCCGAGCGCGCGAGCGACTGCATCGCCTGGATCTCGATGCGGTCGTTGTTGAGCCGCTTGAAGACATTCTCGTCGTCGATGCGCTCGCCGCCGAACTCGGCGCCACGGCGCGCCCAGTAGAGCGCGTGCGCCGCGGGGTGCCGCCAGTCGAGCGGACCCGTCTCGACGGTGTAGCGCGCCATGAGCGCGGGGTCCATGTTGTAGCTGTCGAGCAGCACGCGCTTGCGCAGGAACGAGACGACCGCGTCGCCCGCCTCCTTGCGCGCGGGGTCCCCGAAGGTCGACTTGAAGGCCTCGAGAAGCGCGGCGGCCTCGTCGTTCATCGCGCGCAGGCCGAGCATGCGGGCGTACGGAGAGCCCTCGCGCGCCGACCACTCGCCATAGAGCAGGAGGAACCGCTTGTCGGCCGCGAACTGGAAGCGCGGGCCGAGCGGCGCAAGGCGCTTCTCAAGGTCTGCGATGAACTCCTTGGTGGCGGGAGTCTTCGCGTAGAGCTCGTCGAGCGTGTCGGGCGCGTCGGCGATGCGCTGGATCCACGCCTTGCGCTCGGTGTAGTCGAAGGGCGGCGCGCCGAGCGCCAGGTGCCACTCGCGCGCGAACTGCCGCTTGTAGTAGAGGTGCGCGTCGTCGGCCAGGCCGTCGAGCTTGTGGTGGAACCAGAACGCCAGCTCCTTGCACAGGTACAGGTCGTTCGGGTTGTAGCGGACGCCCTTCTCGCGCACGAGCGAGATGCCCGCGTTCACCCACGCCCAGCGCTCCTCGGGCGTGTTGGTCATGACCGACACGTTGTAGGCCATGTTGTGGCCGTGGAACGACCAGACCTCGGGGAAGCGCGGCTGCAGCTTCGTGATGAGGTCGGAGTCGGCCATCACCTCGTAGAGCAGGCCCTTCTCCTTCTGCAGCGTGACCTTGATCCACAAGTAGTCGACGATCAGGCCGCGCAGCGCGCCGATCGCCGTGCCGATCGCCACGATCGGCGGCGCGCCTTCGATCGAGATGTCGGTGTAGCGCAGCTGCTCGCGGTCGGCGACGGAGATCATCTTCGGCTGCATGGCCCCCGCCGCGGCGATTCCGCCGACGAGCGCGATGGCAGCACCGATCTGGATGGCACGGTCGCCCATGTCAGCCTCCCTGCCCGCTGTAGATGGCCAGTTCCTTGCGGCGGAAGAGCGCGAATCCGCTGAGGAGCAGGACGCCGCACCAGCCGAGGACGAGAAGCGCGAACGAACGGAACACATCGGACCACGCGACGAGGCGCCCCTCGACCAGCGGCCCGTTGGCGCGCGCGTCGGCGAACGCACGCACCGAGTACTCGGTGGCGCTCGCGACGACCTTCACCAAGGCCTCGAGCGCCTTCAGCGTGCCCGAGTCGGTGCGGATGCGGTACTCCGCGATGCTTGTCGTGAGGAACGGCCCGATCGAGCCCGCCGCGAACACCGTGAACACCACGAGGCATGCGACGGGGAAGTTGAGGATCGAGGCGCAGACCACCGAGAGCATGCCGAGGAACCCGAGCTTGATCAGGTTCACGAGCTGGGCGCGCACGAAGTTCGCCGAAAAGGTGTCGACGGGGTAGAGGAGCTCGAGCCCGTCGGGGTCGAAGACGATGGTCGACTTGCCCGGATAGAACTCGTCGCCCTGCGAGGCCGGCGCGCCGAAGCCGCCGCCCGATCCGGCGTTCGCGTTGAAGCCGGCGTTCAGGACGCGCACCACCAGCGTGCCGCCGTCGGCGATCGACGACGCGGGCACCGTGACGACATTCGACTGCGCCGCGATGAACTGCCGGTCGGTCCACTGGTCGCCGTCGCCGCCGCCGAAGATGAACACGACGGGGTAGCGCTCGTGCGTCGAGCTCTCTCCCGAATAGAACTTGTAGCGCAGCGTCGGGTTGAGCCCCGAATCGCGCACGCCCTCGAGGCCGCTGAAACGGTACTCGCGCGCGTCGCCAGGGCCGATCGCGCGCTGCTGGTTGAAGTACGCCTCCGAGATCGTCTTCGCGAGCTGCTTCTTCACCTCGATCTCGGTGCGGGTGCCCTCGCGGAGCTCGGCCTGCAGGTTGAGGTCGGCCTTCATGGCCTCCTCGACCGCCGACTGAAGCTCGACAGGAGTGAGCTGCTGGTACTCCGGAAAGCTGCCCACGCGCGCCACGAGGACCTCGTCCTGCACCGCGAGCGCGTCGAAGATGTCGGACGGCGTGCGCGAGCGCACCTCGAGCAGGAAGCCGAAGATGGCAAGCGAGCAGGTCGCGATGATCGCCGCGTTCAGCGCGACGAGCCCGAGCCACTTGCCCGCGAGCCACGAAAGGCGCGACACGGGCTTCGTGAGCGTCATCCACGCCTGGCGGTCGCGGATCTCGAACGCGACCGTCGCGCAGCCGAGGAACACCGTGAGGAACGCGCACACGATGTACATCGTGTCGATCGAGCGCGACAGGAAGGTCTGCACCTGGTAGCGGACGGGCGAACTCGCATCGAGCCAGAGCGGGATCGCGGGGATCGTGATCACCGCCACCGCGGCGAACGCGACCGCGATCCGAAGCCGCATGGCCTCGCGCACCACGCCGCCCGCGACCGCGAACATCGGCGACGGCCGGTCGAGCACGAGGAGCAGAATGCGGATGATGAGCGCGAAGACGAAGAGGAGGACGGGCGCCGCGCACAGGAACGCGGCGAGCAGCAACGGGTTGATGCGAGGCTGCGCCCCGAGCAGCGCGAGCGCGCCGAACACGGCGCCGTTCAGCGCCCCCACCCCCGCGAGCACGCCGAGCATTGCGACAGCGAGCCCCGAGAAGCACGCGAAGTTGATCACCGCGAGGCCAAGCACCGCGCCGACAAGCGCGATCGAAGGATCCTCGGCCACGACGACGGGAAGCCACGCAGGCCTGAGCGAACCGATGAGAAGCGCCGTGGCCTCGGCCAGGCGCTCGAGCTTGCCCGACTCCTCGAAGAGCCGCTCGAGCCGCGCCGCATACGCCGCGTCGCCGATCGTGCGGTCCCCGACCACCACGGTGCCCTTCTCGACCAGCTCGACCGCGACGGCGTTGCGCACCTTGAGGTCGGCTTCCTTCAGGATCTCGGGGACGGCCTGCGCCAGCCGCTCGAGCTCCGACGCCTCGAGGTAGAAGCGCCCCGCGGTCACGAGCACGGCAAGCGACAGCACCGACGCGACCGCGACGCGGAACGCCTTCGTGCGGTTCAGCTCGGCGAGCTTGTCCTGGATGCGGGCGTACAGGCTCACGCCCCGCCCTCACGATCCTTCTTGACATCACCGAGGAGCGAATCGATCACGCCGAGATCGACCTGTCCCTTCGCGGCGTCGGGCTTCGCGGGCTCGACGGGCTTCGCCACGGGCGTGGGCGCGGGCTTGTCCTGCATGAGGTCCTGCAGCACGCCTGCGTCGGTCGCGGCCTTCGCGGCGTCGGCCGAGGGCCGCGCGACAGGCTGCACGACGGGCGCCGCGTCCTGCGACTTCACCAGCGAATCGACGAGCTGATCGCCCGACGCGCCTTCATCCGCCTTGAGGAACGACGCGATGGAGCCGCCCGACTGGGCACCGCTTGTCGCGACCTGCTCGGCGCGCGCCTTCTCGACGATGTCGAGGAAGAGCTCCTCGAGCGTCTGCCGCGGCGCCGAGACGGCCTCGATGCCGACGCCGTCGATGCGGTGCAGCGCCTCGTCGATCGCCTGGATCGCCTTCTGCGAGACGCGCGGCACGCGGATGAGCGTGTGACGGCTGTCCGAGAGGAGCTGCTCCGAGGTGCCCTGTGCGCGGATACGGCCGCCGTACAGGATGACCATGCGCGAGCAGACATCCTCGACATCGGCGAGCAGGTGCGAGGTCAGCAGGATCGTCTTGCCGCGGCGGCCGAGCTCGAGGATGAGGTCCTTCACCTGCCGCGTGCCGAGCGGATCGAGGCCCGAGGTCGGCTCGTCGAGGATGAGGAGCTCAGGGTCGTTCACCAGCGCCTGCGCCAGGCCGAGGCGGCGCGCCATGCCCTTCGAGAACTCGCCCGCGGGGCGGTGCGCGACCTGCGACAGGCCCACCATCTCGAGCAGCTCGTCGGTGCGGCGACGGCGCGTCTTGCGGTCGAGGCCGAAGAGCTTGCCGTAGTAGTCGAGCGTCTCGGTGGGGTTCAGGAAGCGGTAGAGGTAGGTTTCCTCGGGCAGGTAGCCGATCTTGCGCTTCACCGCGACATCGGTCGGGTCGCGGTCGAAGACGACGAGCTTGCCGCGCGTGCGGCGCAGCAGGCCGAGGATCATCTTGATCGTGGTCGACTTGCCCGAGCCGTTCGGGCCAAGCAGGCCGAAGATCTCGTGACGGTCGATGTGGAAGTCGATGCCGTCGACGGCGCGCGCGGTGGCGCGCATCCAGAAGTCGCTGAAGGTCTTGGTCAGGCCCGACGCATCGACGATGCGCTCGCCCGACGACGGGAGACGGGCGCCCATGGGGGCTGCTGCTGGAGAAACGGTCATCGCTTCCTCGCTTCCGCGGGCGTCACGCCCGTTCACAACTTTCCGGCGCCGCCCGACGCGTCGCGCTCGAGGCGACGGCCGGGCCTGTCGACCATGATCTGCTCGCTGTTGGGAGCGTAGAACTGCCCCGCTTCCCGCGCCTGCTCGGCGGCCTTGCGGCGCTGGATCTCGCCGTCGCGGCGCATCTGCATGACCTCGTTCGAGCTGCGCAGGCGCAGGCTGATCATGCCGAGAAGGTCGGACGAGGCGAAGACCTCGGCCTGCGGGTTGTCGAGCACATCGCGCACGGCGTTGATCCACATCTGGCGCATCACCTGCGCGCGTGGATCGTCGAAGCTCGCCGCCAGGCTCTCGACGCGCTTGGCCTCGCGCTCGAGGCGCGCACGCATCGACGACTCGATCGACTTCGCGCGCAGCACCGTGCGCGACACCTCGCCGCCGACATCGGGAGCCTCCATGCGGGCGCCGAGCCGTGCGAGCGTGGCCTCGGCCGCGTCGGCCTTGCCCGATTCAAGCTGCTGCTCGTACTCGCGGATCAGCGTGAGAAGCTCGGCGTACACCTCGCCGCCCGCGACCTGCGTGAGCATGGTCACCGCGTCCTGGCGCGCGCGCTCGACGGCGGCCTTCGCGTTCTCGCGCGCGGTCTGCACCTCGCGGAAGCGGTTCACGACCGCAAACGGCGCCGTGCGCTCGAGCGCGCGGATCGAGGTGATCTCAAGGCCCGTGTCGAGCCTGTCGAGCACGCGCTGCGCGTTCTCGCGCACCGACGGTCCGACGAGGTCGCGCGTGTCGGTGAACTCGACGAGCGTCATCGCCGACGCCGCCTCCACCGCGCCGCGGCGGATCGCCGTGCGCACGATGCGGTCGACCTGCTCGGGTGCGGTGGTCTCGAGGAACTTCACCGCGTCCGCGACCACGAATTCGATCTCGAGCTGCATGTGCACGATGTCGCCGTCGCGGGTGAGCAGCGAGTTGTCGCTGCCCGGGCGGATGCCTGCGTTCGGATCGGCGGTGTCGAGCATCTCCTGCATCGTGCGCGCCACATCGCGGCCGCGCGCGAACGGGTTCGGCCAGAACTCGCGGTCCATGCGCATGGTGTGGCGCTGCGGGAACTTCACGAGGTCGCCCACGGGGTACGGCCAGAACGGCTGCAGGCCCGGCGAGAGCTGCTCCTCGCCGTCCTTGCCCGCGATCGCGCCGAAGAGCGTCTTCACGCCCGTGTCGCCCTCAGGCACCGACTGGAACCCCGAGAAGACGAACATCAGGACGAGCGCCACGATGCCGACCTGCAGGATGCGGTACGACAGCTTGAGCGCCTCGCCGAGCGAGTGCGTGGCGGGGTCGAGCGCGTCGCGCAGGCCCTCGTCGTCGCGCTTCGCGACATCGAAGCGCGCGCTCGCCGCGCGACGCGGCGCGTCGGCGTCGGGGCCCGCGTCGGGTCCGAGCGGTCCGTTCTCCTCGCTCATCGATCATCCCCCGCGGGCGCTGCGGCGGTGGCCTTCGGCGGCTCGGGAATGCCCTTCGCGCCGATCTCGGTCGACATGTCGAGCAGGTGGAACGGCGCGGTCGTCGTGTCGCCGACGAAGGTCGTCGATCCGCGCAGGCCAGCCTTGAGCGCGTCGATCCACGCGAGGAAGGTCGCGAGATCCGAGTGCTTCTTCATGCGCTCGTAGTAGACGGTCGCCTCCTCGTTGCCCTTGGCCTCGATGCGGGCGGCCCACTGCAGCGCGAACGCGCGGATCGTCTCGACCTGGCTCGTGGCCTGGCTCTTCAGCGCCTCCGCCTGCGAGTTCGCCTTCGCGCCCTCGAGCTTGGCGAGCGTGTTCTGCACCTCGCTCATGCGCGAAAGCACGCTGATGGTCGTCTTCTGCGGCAGGACGACCTGCGAGATCCCGACCGAGATCGGCTCGATGCCGACCTTCTTCGAGCCCGCGACGCCCGCGAGGATCGCCTTCTCGGCGTCCTCGAGCCGCGCCTTCGGTCCGACGAGATCCTCGAACGCGAAGCCCGCGACCGCCTTCACCGCGCCCGAAAGCGCCTGCTCGAGGTCCTTGCCCGCGTCCTCGAGCGAGCCGCCGTAGCTCACGAAGAACGCCTGCGCGTCGTCGTCCGACTCCTTGACCTGCCAGAACAGGTACGCCTGCACGACGACCTGCAGGCCGTCGCGCGTGGTCGTCTGCACCAGCGGGCTCTCGACGAACTGCTTGCGGCGGTCGATCTTCGTCACCGAGTCGATGAAGAAGGGCAGCTTGAAGTGGAGGCCGGCCTCGCGCTCGACGCCCGCGGGCTTGCCGAAGCGGGTGTGGATCGCGATCTCATGGAAGTTCACCGTGTAGGTCGTGCTGTAGAGCACGAGCACCGCCACGATGGCGAGTCCGAGGGCGATGGCAGAAGTCTTCTTGTTCATGTCTGTCGTTCCGTCAGTGCGCGGCGGGCGGTCTGCCCCCGTTCACTCTTCCTTCTTCTCGAGATAGTCCGCGAGGTTGAGGCCCGAGGTCGGCTCCTGCATCTCGATGTCGAGACGCACGCGGCCGGGTTCGGGCATGAGCATGTACTTGACGCGCACGCCCGAGAGGCCCGCTGCGAGCGCCTCCATGGTGCGGCGGCTCTTGTAGAGCTCGGGGTCGACGCTCCACGCGGCTGCCTGGCCGAGGACCTCCTCGGTCACGGCCTGCGCGTCCATGAGCGTGGTCCAGCGCATGGCACGGGCGTTCGAGATCACGCTCGCCGCCTGCGCGCGCGAGTCGAGCAGCACCTGCTCGAGGCGCGCCTGCAACTCGTTGGCCTTGCGGCGGTCGTCGTCCGACCCCGCCTTGGCGGCCTGCTCGAGACGCTGCAGTTCGTCGAGATCCTTGACGAAGCGGTCCGCTGCGGCGACATCGCCGATCAGCAGGCTCAGGTTGGTGTTCACGGTGCTCTGCGCGTCCTCGAGCTGGCGGCGGCCGTTCTGGCGCGCGATCGAGAGCTCCTCGAACTTGCCGCCGTCCTTCCCAGGCGGACGGAGCCGCGGAATGCTCAGGCCGACGACCTCGACGCCGCAGCCCGCGGCGTCGTAGGCCGACTGCACGGCCTTCGCGAGCTCGTCGACGAGCGGCGCGTCGCTCGGCGGCGACAGCACCTCGACGAGCGACCGCGCGCTCATCGCACGCGTCACCTCGCGCAGCGCGATCGCCTTCAGCGCGCGCTCGCGCATGTCGAGCTCGCTGCGGCGCGCCTTCACATCGTTCGAGAAGTCGAGGTAGCGCGAAAGCTCGCGGTCGCGCACGCGGTACTGCAGCACGATGTCGGCCTCGACGATGGCGAACTGGTCGGTCGCCTGCGACTCGTCCGAAGCCGCCCCTCCCGTCGCGATCGGCCCGAAGCCGAGCACGCCCATCGAGGGCCGCTGGCCCGCGGCCACGAGGAAGAGGTTCGTGTTCTGGTCGACCTCTGCGGTCTCCTCGCCCCACACGATGACATCTGCGGCACCGACAGGCCGCACGAGTCCGAGCGGCAGGTCGCGCACGCGGTTCACATCGCGCACCACCGCCGTGTCGATCGGCCACGGAAGCTTCGCCATCGCCGAGCCCTGGTAGACCTCGCCGACGGGCGCGCCGAAGCGCAGGCGCATCGCCTGCTCCTGCGGCTGGACCACGACGAGCATGGTCAGCGCAAGCACCACGAACAGGCCGATCGCCGACAGGCGCACGAAGTTGCGCAGCAGGAGCTGGTAGCCCCACGAGCTCGTGATGTCGAAGCCGAACTGGTAGTTCACGGCCTCGTTGATCGAGCGCACGATCGAGTCGGGCGCGGCGAGCAGGCTCAAGAGGCGCGAGTCGAACGCAGGGCGCGGCGTCTCGCCCGCGCGGCGCGGGCGGTAGAGGTTCAGGATGAATGCGAGGAGTGTCTCGGCCGCCACCGCGAACATGAAGATCGCGACGCCATACGCGATGCCGCGCAGCACGGGCTGCCCCGTGTCGTCGGCGGCGCGCAGCATCTCGAACACCGTGCCCACGCCCACCGCCAGCGAGACGAGCGCGTTGCCGACCATCACGCCCGCGCCACCACGCAGGTTCGCCCATGCGGGCTGCACCGCCATGCCCGCCACGAAGCGCGAGAAGATGAACGAGATCAGCGCGGAACCGAACGCGACCGCGAGCTGCCAGCCCGCCGCGCCGCTCGTGCCGAAGGTGCCGAGGTCGGCGTTCGGGTCGCCTTCCTTGCCGAGCCACCAGATCACGCCCCAGCCGAATCCGACCAGCAGCAGCGCGTAGAGGATGCTGAGCACGGGCATGAGCACCGAGTGCATCAGCCCGAGCCGCCGCCGCGCCACGCGCGCCTCGTCGGGGGTGAACAGCCTGCCTTCGCTGTCGACGCGGGAGCCACCCTCCATCTCGAGGCTCTCAAGTCGCTCGAGGCGGTGCTGGTGGAAGACCAGGATGAGGCCGAGCCACACCACCGTGCCGCTGAACACCCATGCGGACGCGATGACGGCGGCGGAGTCGCCCGTCGACTTGCCGAAGACGAGGTAGAGGAGCGCGATCGCAAGCTGGGCGAACAACCCTGCTGCTGCGACGCCCGTGGCCCGCTGATAGGCGTGGTGGTCGATGCGCATCGTTCGATCTGGCTGTCAGGTCCTGAAGGGCGCCGGCTCTTTGGCGCATGCGCCCCGAACTCAGGACGGAAGGGAGAAATGACCCCGCCTCGCGGAGGGGCAGGTACTGTAAGGTACTCCGCCCACCCGTGCAGCGACCGTCGGTCGACGGCGCCGAGGCGCGGGCACATTTCGCCGATCCCCCGCCTTGGGTTCGCCTCGGGCGGAAATCAGGCCCATCGTTCACGGGCCGACGCTCCGACGCCGCGCCCCCATCGCCTCCCCGCGTCCGCAAGACGCCCTCCTGCGAACTCCAGCCATGTGGATCATCGAGCAGCTTCAGGCGATCGCCCGCAACACCTTCCTCGAGTCGATCCGCCAGCCGGTGATGCTCGTGGTCGCCGTCGCCGCCACGCTCATGATCGTGATGTGCAATCCGTTCGCCGCGTACACGATGCAGGACGACCAGCGCATGTTCGTCGACATCGGGCTGTCGACGGTCTTCCTGTCGACGGCGATCCTGGCGTCCTTCATCGCGACCAATGTGCTGTCGCGCGAGATCGACAACCGCACCGTGCTCACGGTCGTCTCGAAGCCCGTGCCGCGGCCCGTCTTCATCGTGGGCAAGTTCCTGGGCGTTTCGGGCGCAATGCTCGTGGCGCTGCTCGCGTTTGCGCTCGTGTTCATGCTGGTCGAGATGCACGGCACGCTCGAGACGGTCCGCGACCCGTTCCACATGCCCGTGATCGTCTTCGGCATCGGCGCGCTGCTCGCGGCGGCAGGCATCGGCGCGTGGATGAACTACTTCTACGGCAAGAGCTTCGCAGCGTGGTGCCTGTCGCTCGCGGTGCCGTTCCTCGGGCTCGCCTACCTGCTCGCGCTCTTCTTCGACGCCGAGTGGAACTCGGTCGAGCTGTCGAGGCAGTTCCAGCCCGAGATCTGGAAGGCGATCTTCCTGATCGCGCTCGCGACGCTGGTCCTGAACGCGCTCGCCATCGCGGCCAGCACGCGGCTCGGGCAGGTGCTCACGCTCGTCATCGTGATCGGTGTGTTCGTGCTCGGCCTCCTGTCCGACTGGATGCTCGGACGCGCGATCGCCGAGAACACCGCGCTCCTCGAGCGCGCGGCCGCGGGCGAGGCGACCGTCTCGTCGGGGCAGCGCGTGGGCATGGCGTTCTTCTCGTTCTGCCGCGCGGCGCTTCCCAACTTCCAGCTGTTCTGGCTCTCCGACGCGCTGACGCAGAAGAAGGCGATTCCCGCCGAGTACATCGGCTACGCCGTGCCGTACGCGCTTGCGCTGGTCACGGCGCTGCTCTCGCTCGCGACGATGCTGTTCCAGCGCCGCGAGGTCGGCTGACGGGCTAGAGCGCGCGGGCCGCGCGCCAGGCCTCGATGTCGTCCTTGACGAACTTCCGCGAAAGCACGAACGCCATCGCGAAGGGCCACGACGCGAAGGCGAGCGAGGCCATCACGAGCCCCCGCACCGCCTGCCGCTCGACCACCTCGCGCGTCGTGATCGGCGGCATGTCCGACTCCGCGGCACCCCGCTTGCGGAGCGCCTCGCGTATCTCGCCGTTCATGTCGACCTGCCACGACACCTGCGGCTGAAGGAGTTGCACGCCGAGGACGAGGCCCGCGAGCACCATGACCAGCCGCGCGACGGCCCAGATGCGAATCAGCGTCGCGCCGAGCGGCTTCCGAAGCACGAGCATCACGGCGCCTGCCGTCAGGATCACGCCGAGCACCATGAGCAGGCCCGCCTGCACGCTTCCTGCGATCATGATTTCGCGAGGTGCGGGCGAGATTCCATCGAGCCCGACGAGGGACATCAGCAACCCCGGCTTCAACATCAGGACCAAGCCGAATCCCTGCATGATCGTCCCGAAGATCCCCACGACGAGCGACACCATGCCGAAGACGAGCGGCCAGGTCCGCCGCCGCTCGGCACGGTCGTCGGGATACGGCGCGTAGGGATCCTGCATCGGCGTCGCGGCGCTCTGGGCCGTGGCGGTCGCATCGGCGTGCTGTTCGCTCATGCGCGCATCGCAACCGAAGTCGAGCCACCGCGCAAGCGCAGCGCCTTGGGTCGAAAAACAACGGAGGCGGCCCGTGAAGGCCGCCTCCTCGAATGATCGTCGATGCGAATTCAGCGGTTGCGCTTCTTCATCTCGCCGAGCTGCTTCTTGAGGTTCGCAAGCTCGCGCTTCAGCGCCTCGGGATCGGGCGGGAAGTTCGGCTGCTCGTACACCATGCCGGGGTAGCAGCGGTCGTACCACTTCAGGATCTCGGTCAGCGTCTTGATGCGGTTGCCGAGCATCGCCTCGCCGTCGAGGCCCGCGGGGTTCTCGAGATCGTTGTAAAGCCGCTGCTTCTGCTCGATGCACTGCTTCAGCGTGCGCTGCCAGTTCTCGTGGATCTTGCGGCCCGTGCCCGATTCTTCCTTCCACTCCTTGAGCTGCATGCACTTGGCGAGCTCCTCGACCGTGTCGGCGGTGCCGTCGGAGAACTTGCTGTGCAGCGCATTCTCGGCGTTGAGCGTCAGGTTCTCCTTCTCGTCCGAAAGGTCGAACTCGCCCTGCAGCGTGCTGAACCAGGTCACATTGCCGTCCTCGTCGCGGTCGTAGCTGCAGAGGATGGGGTTGGTGACCATGGCCTGGCCGACCACGGGCTCGCGGCCGCCGATCTTGCACGCCTCGCCGACCTTCTCGAGCCACGCATTCAGCTCGGTGCCCGAGATCGCGGTCGTACCCGAGTACATCGTGATCGAACCGAGCGCGCCGACGCGCATGAAGTAGATCTCGTCGCAGTGGAGCGCGGTGAAGGCGGCCGCCGAGATGGCGCGCTTGATCCACGCCACGACGCGGTGGCGCTTCTTCACTTCCTTCATGGTCTCGTGGATCTTGTCGCCCTCGATCACGAGGCCGCCGCCGCTGTTGATCAGGAGCACGATGATCTGGCCGGGGCCGTACTTGTCGGCTTCGGCGGCCACCGCCTCGATCTCATCGTGGCGCATGCCCGTGCCCACCATGCCCTCCATCGGAAGAACGAAGATGTGCGGCATGCCATCCGACGCTGCGGCGGGCTTGTCGCCCGTCTTCGCGCCCACGCTGTCAGAGCCGCCAGCGGCGCCTCCCGCAGGAGCGGGCGAGCCGCCCACCGCGGGCTTCGCCGCAGCGGACAGGGTCTCGAGCTTGCGAAGGTCGAACGACACGATGGTCTTCTTCACCGCGCGGCCGTTCTCCATGGTCTCGATGACCACGAGACGCTCCTCGGCCTTCACGACCGTGCCCTCGATGGTCAACTCCTTGCCGCCCTGGACGAAGGTGGCGCGTACCTTGGCGCCGACATCGCCCTTCCAGACGGAACCGTTCGAAAGCTTCACATCCGCGGCGAACGCGGAGGCCGAAAGCGCCAGCGAGAGCATGAGGGCCGCAGCCGAGCGAGCGATGGTCGCGAGATTCATGTCCTGTTCAACTCCGTGGTGTCTCGGAACGAGTCCGAATCTGATCCGCGGACGGCGATGCCGAACCGCGATCCTTCTCAAGTTGCACTTCGCGGTTGCCCGCTTCCGCGCTGCACGGCCAACATGGGCGCAGCGATCCTGACGAGACGCATCCGGGCGCGTTCAGCTTCCGCGTCGGCCGCCGAAGCCGCCGCCGCCGCCAAGCCCACGACCGCCGCCACCGCTGCTTCCGCCACTGCCGCCACGGCTGCCCTTCTCGGCTTCCTTCTGGCGCTGGATGTCCTTGCGGATGTTGTCGATCTCGAGCTCGAGCTGCAGGCGGCCAGGCATGCCTTCCATGCGCATGCGGTACTCGACCGCAGGGAACTGCTTCATGGCGGCCACGATCTTCTCGAACAGGCTCTTGCGCTTGCCAAGGCCCGCCGCGTCGTTCTCGGTCTCCTGCGCGTCGAGCATCCAGTCCTTGCAGCGGTCGAACGCGCGGCGCCAGTCCTCGACATAGCCCGCGCCGATCTTCTCGCCGTTCTCGACCTTCTTGTACTCGCGGTAGCCGAGCAGGAACATCAGGTCGTCGAGCTCGTCGGCCACGCCGTCGGCAAGACCCGACTCCTCGGCCAGCGTCGCGGTGAAGTTGGCGACGCCTTCCTTCGTGCTGTCGACCACCCACACGCCGCTCGTGTTGGGCAGCCAGTTCACCTTGCGACCCTCGAAGTTGATCGAGAGCGTCTCCTCGGGAAGCATCATCGCCTCGCCGAGCTCGAGCGGGTATCCGCCCTGCTGGAGGAAGCCGTTGCCCGTACCGACGGTCGCGCGGAGCATCTTCGAG
>JAJTGK010000143.1 GCA_021297815.1 Planctomycetaceae bacterium | reverse complement strand
ACTCGCCGCCCCAGATCACCAGCGTCTCGTCGAGCAGGCCGCGGCGCTTGAGGTCCTTCAGCAGGCCCGCGACCGGCTTGTCGGTGCGGCCCGCGTGGAACTCGTGGTTCTTCTTGAGGTCGCCGTGCGCGTCCCACGACTCGTCGTTGTGGCCGCCGCCCGAATAGACCTGCACGAAGCGCACGCCGCGCTCGACGAGGCGCCGCGCGAGCAGGAGCTTGTTGCCGAACTCCTGCGTGCGCTCCTCGTCGCAGCCGTAGAGCTCCTTCGTCTCCTTCGTCTCGAGCGACATGTCGACGGCCTCGGGCGCCGTCGACTGCATGCGGTACGCGAGCTCGTAGCTCTCGATGCGGCTCTCGAGCTCGCTGTTGCCGCTGCGCAGCATGGCGTGGCGCGTGTTCCACATCTTCACGCGGTCGAGCATCGAGCGCTGCAGCGCGTCGCTGCGGCCCGCGGGGTTGGCAAGGTCGAGGATCGGCGGCCCTTCGCCGCGCAGCACCGTGCCCTGGTAGATCGCGGGCATGTAGCCGCTCGACCAGTTCTTCGCGCCCGAGATCGGGCCGCCCGCGCTGTCGAGCATGACCACGAAGCCAGGCAGGTTCTGGTTCACGCTGCCGAGGCCGTAGTTCACCCACGAACCCATCGACGGCCCGCCGAGCAGGCGCCCCGAGTTCATCATCAGCATCGCCGAGCCATGGATCGGGCTGTCGGCGTACATGCTCTTGATGAACGCAAGGTCGTCGACGCAGGTCGCGAGGTGCGGGAAGAGGTCGCTCACCCACGCGCCGCACTGGCCGTACTGGCGGAACTTCCACTTCGGGCCGACCACGCGGCCCTCGTTCTTGTCGCCGCCGCGGCCCTTGGTCTTCACCTTGATGGTCTGGCCGTCGTACTTGTAGAGCTCGGGCTTGTAGTCGAAGGTGTCGACATGGCTCGGGCCGCCGTAGCAGAAGATGAAGATCACGCTCTTCGCCTTGCCTGGCAGCATCGCGGGCTTCGGCGACAGCGGGTTCGCGCCGACGCCAGGGAGCGCCGTGACGCCGTCGAACGCGAGCGCCTGCTTCTCGAGGAAGCCGTCCTTCGACAGCATGCCCGCGAGCGCGACCGAGGTGAAGGCGCCGCCCGCCTGCCAGAGGAACTCGCGGCGCGTGCGGCCGCAGAAGGTGTTCGTGGGTCGTTCGAGTGGTTCGCTCATCGCGTGATTCCTTCGATGATTTCGCCGCGCGCCGCGCGTCCGTTCAGTCGATGTACAGGAACTCGTTCAGGTTGAAGAGGACGAGGCACAGGCTGTCGAGTGCCTGCGCGGGGGTGAGGCCTTCCTTGCGCTGGAGTTCGTCGAGGAAGGCGACGGCCTCGTCGACCTCCTCGCGCGAGGGCATGCGGCCGCTCGTCAGGCGACGGCCGAGCTCGATCTGCGCGCGCACATCGCCTGGGCGCTCGCGCTCGAGGCGCCGCGCGAAGAGCGAGGCCTCGCGGTTCGTGAGCTCGCCGTTCATCATCGACAGCGACTGCGTGGGCACGACCGTCTGGAAGCGCACGGGGCACGGGCTGTCGAGGTCGGCGAGGTCGAACGAACTGAGCAGCGGGTGCTGCAACGAGCGCTTCAGCTTGATGTAGAGGCTGCGGCGCGTCCAGGTGTCTTCGCCCGTGACGGGCCAGACCTCGTAGGGGCGCGAGCTCGTCTCGAGCACTTCCTTCGGCAAGGGCGGCAGCACGGGCGGCCCGCCCACGGCGGCGTTGAAGGTGCCGTTCGCGACGAGCATCGAGTCGCGCAGCTCCTCGGCGGTCAGGCGGCGCATGCGGTAGCGCGTGAGGAGCTCGTTGGGCGCGTCCTTCGCGAGCGCGTCCTCGGAAGGCACGCTCGACATGCGGTACGCCGCGCTCGTCATCACGACGCGGTGCATCTCCTTCAGGCTGCCGCCCTTCTCGACCATCGTCGCGGCGAGCCAGTCGAGGAGCTCGGGGTGCGTCGGCGCCTCGCCGAGGCGGCCGAAGTCGCTCGGCATCGGCGAGATGCCCGCGCCGAAGTGATGCTGCCAGATGCGGTTCGCGATCGTGCGCCAGGCGAGGCCGTTGCGCGGGTCGGTGATCCAGCGCGCAAGCGCCAGGCGGCGGCCCGAGCTCTCGCCGTGCGCGGGCGGCACGATGGCGGGCGGCTCGAAGCGCGCGGCGATGAGCGGCACCGCGGGCTCGACGAGGTCGCCGAGCGAATGCGGGTTGCCGCGCAGCATGACATGCGTCGGGCGCGGCGACTTCTCCTCGCGCACCGCGAGCACGGTCTCGCCCTTCCAGTCGGGCGTGCGCAGCGCGGCGAGCTCGGCGTGCAGGCGCTCGAGCTGCGCGGCCACCGCGTCGCCCGACTTCGCGGCCACCGCGTCCTTCGCCTGCGAGAACGGCAGGATGCCGAGCGCGATCGAGCGCACCTCGGCCTCGGGCATCGCGCGGCCGTAGAAGCGCACCTCGTCGATGTGGCCGCTGAACGCGCCGCCGCCAGGCAGCATCGCGCCCACCGACAGCTTGCGCGGCGTGTCGAGGCGCGCCTTCGAGCCGCGCGCGCGGTCGATCGCGACGCCGTCGACATACAGCGCGATGTCGCCCGTGCCGCGGTCGCGCGTGAACGCGACATGGTGCCAGCGGCCGTCGTTGTAGCCAGGGCCCGACGAGACGAAGGTCTCGGGGTCGCCCGTGCCCGCGCTCACATAGCCGTTCGAGATGAGCGACACGCCGAAGTCGCGCACGATGCCTGGAACCTCGCCGTCGACGAGGCCGTCGCCGAGGAACCAGCGTCGGTCGTTGTCGCTGCCGCCGCCGACATCCTTCGTGCGGAAGAAGAACGAGATCGTGAAGTCGTCCTGCACGGGGCGGTCGATCTCGACGCGGTCGTCGCCGCCGTCGAAGCCGAACGAGCGGCCGATGCGGCCCTCGGCGCCGAAGCCCGCGTCGCGCACGCTCGCGGCCGCGCCGCCCGCGACGGCGTTCGCCGCGGTGGCCGACTTGTCGTCCTCGAAACGCAGGTGCGCGACCAGGCCCTCGGCCGTCGCACGGTCGGCGAACGCGGCTTCGTCGCCGAGCCCCGCCTGCGCCTCGATGGCGCGGATCGCACGCACGAGCTCGTCGCGCCGCGCGGTGAACGCGGCGATCTCGGCCTCGGGGTCGATCTTGCCGAAGTCGCGGCGCACCATGCGCATCACATTGCCCGCCTCGATCGAGTTGAACGGGCTGCGCTTGTACGGCGCCACGCCCGCGAAATACGCGGTGAACGCGTAGTACTCGCTCTGCCGGATCGGGTCGCCCTTGTGGTCGTGGCACCGCGCGCAGTTCATGCTGATGCCGAGGAAGGTGCGCGCGGTCGTGTCGACCATGCCGTCCATGTCGTCGGCGAGCGCCTGCTTGAGGTCGGGCACCTCGTCGTCCCACAGGCCGAGGCGGAAGAAGCCCGTCGCGACCAGCGAGTCGTAGTCGCGGTCGGGCAGCTCGTCGCCCGCGACCTGCGCCTGCACGAAGCGTGCGTACGGCATGTCGTCGTTCAGCGCGCGCACGACGAAGTCGCGGTACTTCCACGCGCCTTCCTTGTCGCTGTCGCGCTCGAAGCCGTTGGTGTCGGCGTAGCGCACGAGGTCGAGCCAGTGGCGGCCCCACTTCTCGCCGTAGTGCGGGCTGGCGAGCAGGCGGTCGACCAGGCGCTCGTACGCGTCGGGTGAGGTGTCGGCGACGAACGCGTCGACCTCGGCGGGCGACGGCGGCAGACCCGTCAGGTCGAGGCTCGCGCGGCGGATGAGCGTGGCGCGGTCGGCCTCGGGCGCGGGGCGCAGGCCCTTCGCCTCCATGCGGGCAAGCAGGAAGCGGTCGATGTCGCTGCGGCACCACGCGGCGTCGGCCACCTTCGGGGCGTCGGGCTTGCGCAGCTCCTTGTAGGCCCACCAGCTGTCGCGCGCGGCGTTCGCGCGCTGGATCAGCGTGTCGGCGGGCACGGCCTTCGCCCGACGGGCGGCGGTCGAGCGATCGCACCTCCGAGGCCGATATCGACCGCATGCAACCACCCGACTCCGCACCGATGGGCATGCTGCTCGAAGCCTTGGGTTGGGTTCCCGCCCTTGTCTTCCCTATCGCGACGGGGCTGCAGCTCGCGGCGATCGTGATGCGGCGCTCGGCGGAGGGCGTCTCGGTGCCCGCCTGGCTTCTCTTCGCGTTCGCGAACACTTGCCTGTACTTCTACACCGAGAAGCACGGTGAACTGGAGTCGATCCTGGGCACGCTCGGCACCGCGGCGCTCAATCTCTGCATCGTCGGCGCGGCGCTTCGGTATCGAAGGGCCGCCCGAAAGGGCGCGGAGGCTCCGACCCGACCATGACGGCGGGCTGGAATGGGCAGACCGCGGCGCGCGTCGAGCCCGCACTCCGAGGAACCCGCCATGCTTCAGACCACGCGCACGCTCAGCCCCGCCCGACTCGCCCGCACGCTTTCCGCCGCACGGCTGCGCGATGCGCTGCTCAAGTCGCGCAAGACCCTTCCCGCGCTTGCCGCGGTCGCGGCACTGCAGGGGTGCGTGGCCGTGGGCGGCGCGCGCAACGAGCAGCCCCCTACGCTCGGGCGGCAGCTCATCGATCTCAAGGCGGCCCACGAGTCGGGCGCGATCAGCGACGCCGAGTATGCGGCGGCGAAGCAGCGGCTGCTCGACGGGAAGTGACCCTGCGCGCGGACGCGCGGTGTTCGACCCCCGCAACCATGCGTGCCTCGAGACCGACCGCTACGCGCGCGGCGCGCCGAAGCGGTCGATGGTCGTGCGAATCGTCGACGCGAAGGTGTCGTAGTCGATGGGCTTGCGCACGAAGGCGTTCATGCCCGCGGCAAGCCCGCGTCGCTCGGTCTTCTCGTCGCCGAAGCCCGTGCAGCACACGATGGGAAGCTGCGGACGCATGCGGCGCGTCTCGCGCGCGAGGTCGATGCCCGTCATGCCGGGCATCGTGAGGTCGGTCAGCAGAAGTTCGTATTCATTCGATGCGTCGGCGAGCAGCTCGAGTGCCGCCATGGCCGACGGGCACGCGGTGACCTCGTATCCGAGCGACTCGAGCATCTGCCGCCCGACATCGAGCACCGACGCGTCGTCGTCGACGAAGAGCACGCGCTCGCCGCGGCGCGCCGCGGGCGCGTCGAGCGTGGTGGCGATCGGCTCGGCGACCGCGACCTGTTCGACGGGCTCGTGCTCGGGCACCTCGCCGCCGACGGGAAGCAGGATCGCGAAGGTCGTGCCCTGCCCCTGCTCGCTTTCGACCGCGATGCGGCCCTCCATCTCCGACACGACGCGCTGCACGAAGGTCAGGCCGAGGCCCGCGCCGCCCTGCTCGCTGCGCGTGCTGAAGTACGGCTCGAAGATGCGACAGCGCGTCTCGCGGTCGAGCCCCACGCCTTCGTCGGCGACGGTCAGGCGGATCCACGCGCGCGTCTCGCGCTCGACGCGGCCGAGCGAGATGCGAATGCGCCCCGCGCGGCCATCCATCGCCTCGACGGCGTTCGTGAGCAGGTGCACGACGGCCTGGTACAGGCTCGAGGCGTCGCCGAGCAGGTAGCCCGCGTCGGCGTCGATGTCGGTCTCAAGCCTGATGTTCGCGGGAAGCCCGCGCATCACGAAGCGCGAGGCGTCGATCGCGACCTCGGCGGCGTGCACGAGCTCGAGCGCGCGGTCGCGGCGACGCGAGATCGCGAGGACCTGCTGCACCAGTTCGCTCGCGCGCCGCGCGGCCTGCTGCATGTCGCGCAGCATGTGCACGCTGCGCTCGTCGATGCCCGCGGTGCGCTCGAGCATCTCGCTGTAGAGCATGATCGGCCACAGCAGGTTGTTGAAGTCCTGCGCGATGCCCGCGGCGAGCACGCCGATCGCCTCCATCTTCTGGCGCTGGCGCAGCGCGCCGTCGAGCCGCTCGCGGCTGATCGCGTGGCTGAAGGCGTTCGCCAGCGAACGCAGCGCCGACCGCTCGGCGCGGTCGGGCACACGCGAGCGGCCGGGCATCGGCTCGAACACGAGCACGCCCCACAGCATGTTCTCGACGATGACGGGCTTCGCGTGCACCTCGGGCATGCCGTCGGCGACGGGAATGTCGACCGCCTCGCCCCGCAACAGGCGCGCGCGCAGCGCGTCGTCGAGCCGTGCGAAGCAGCCCGCACCAGGCCAGGGCGCGCCGAAATGCGGCTGCCACACGAACTCCTGCGGAGGCGCGATGCCATAGAGGTCGGCGCCATCGGAATTCTCGACGAGCGCCAGCGTGCGCGCCCCGAGCGTGCCACCGACCATGCCGAGCACCGCATGGGCGACCTGCCGCCAATCGGGCGCCGCGAACAGCCGCTCGACGACCGATGCACCGATCTCGACGAGGTCGCCCCTTCGCGAGGCGCCTCGCTCGGCGTTCAGGCGCGCGTACGCCTGCCCCGCGAGGTCGCAGAGAAACGCCAGCACCTCGCGGTGACGGCTGTCGAAGCTGCCGCGTGCGGAGCTCGCGAAGCCGATCGTGCCGACCACCTGACCGTTCGCGAAGACGGGCAGGTACACGCGCGAGAGCACGGGGCGGCCATGACCGCGCGGCTCGCCCGCCATGGCGGTGTCGTCGACATCAACCGCGCGGCCCGTGCGCAGCACCTCGCCTGGGTGCCGCTCGAGCGCCGTCGCTTCGGCGGCGGCGCACTCGGCAGCCGTCAGGCCCTTCGCCTGCACGAGGCGCAGCTTGCCATCCTCGGTGTCGATGAAGTAGATGCCCGAGTATTCGATCTGGAAGAGCGGCTCGGCCAGCTGCATGACGGCCGCGCCGAGCTCGGCGAGGTTCTTCACCGAGGCGATGCGGCGCGCGGCGGCGCGGTCGAACTCATTCCGCAGCGCGAGCCATTCGCTCAGGGCGAGGAGCTCCCCCTGCGGCGTCTGCGCCAGCTGGGCATGCGTGAGGCAGCCTGCGGCGGCCGCGAGCTCCGCCCGCAGCGCCGCGTCGCACTTGCCTCGATGGTCGACGAGCAGATACCCAAGCGGACCGAGCGGCAGGCAGGTGGCGCCCTCGGAGGAACCGTCGTTGCGGGCCTCGAGCAGCACGGGGTCGAGGCGGCGGCGCGCGTCGTGGTCGGGCTCGCCAGCGCCCGAAGAAGTCGCAGCGCGCACGAGCCGCGGCTCGCCGCCCTCGGCGCGCCAGAGCCAGATGTCGCAGGTCGCCCCACCCGCGGCGCGAGAGAACTCCGCCGACACCTCCTGCAGCACGGCCCCCGCCGAAGGGGCCCGCGCAAGCAGCGCATCGATCCTGGAGGCAAGGCCATCCGTGTGCATGGATCATTGAGCGTATGGCCGGCACCCCCGCGCCGCAAACCGAATCGCCTCAGGTGCGTGCTTGACTTTGCGCCCTGCGACCGCGAACCTCGCAGCATGCAAGGCCCCAACCCTTCGGATTCGAGCCCGCTCCCCCGTTCGCGCCGGCGTTCGCTCGCCCTTGGAGCCGCGGCCATCGCCATCGCCGCGGCACTGCTCGGCGCAGGCGCGCTGCAGCAGGCGGCGCCCAAGGAGCGCCTCCTCGTCTTCAGCAAGACCGCGGGCTTCCGGCACGACTCGATCCCGCAGGGCATCGCCGCGGTGCGCGAACTGCTCGGCGACCGCTACGACATCGACGCGACCGAGGATTCGAAGGCCTTCAGCAACGACAACCTGAAGCGCTACAAGGCCGTCGTGTTCATCTCGACCACGGGCGACATCCTCGACGAGGCGCAGCAGAAGGCCTTCGAGTCGTTCATCCGCGCGGGCGGCGGTTTCGCGGGAATCCACGCCGCGGCCGACACCGAGCACTCCTGGCCGTGGTACGGCCGGCTGGTGGGCGCGTACTTCAAGACGCACCCGCACATCCAGGAGTCGCTCGTGAAGGTCGAGGACCGCACGCACCGCTCCACGATGATGCTTCCCGCCGAATGGCGCCGCGTCGACGAGTGGTATGTCTATGACAAGAACCCGCGCGGCGCGGTGAAGGTGCTCGCGAGCCTCGACGACAGCACCGTGCAAGGCGTCGACATGGGTGGCGACCATCCGATCGCGTGGTACCACGACTTCGACGGCGGGCGCTCGTGGTACACGGGCGGCGGCCATACGAAGGAGAGCTACTCCGAGCCGCTGTTCCGCCAGCACATCGAAGGTGGCATCCTGTGGGCCGCGGCCGCGCCTGACGCCGAGAAGCCTGAAGCCGCCAAGCCGCTCGAGGCCGCGCCGAAGGCCCAACCCACACAGCCGTGAACGCGCGGGCGCGCCGCGCGTTGGTTCAGGAATGGGAGTTCACGCGGCCTAACGGCTGGCCATGAGGGCTCACTTCGGGACCATGTCTCCGACGAAGCGCCGAAAGTTACCTCTCAGATCGCTCCAACCACTTGAATGGCGAGTGAAGACGGTGTAGAGTCCGTCCGTCGCTTCGGCGACCCAACCTAGATCTTTTCCCCCATGGGGCTACTGCGAAGCCGATCTCGCAGTGGCCCTTTTCCTTTCCAACCGTGCTTCCGATCGGTGGTTCCCGACGCGAGTCGCGCTTCTGAGCGTTCATACGCCCTTCGCGAAGCGCTGCGGAGAAAGAAACCCGATCGGAAGCGCCGTGGAACCGTGCATCGCAAGGTCCGCCAGGGCCTCGCCGATCACGGGCGCGAACTTGAAACCGTGCCCGCTGAAGCCGCACGCGATCGCGACGCGCGCGGCGGGGTGCTCGGGGTGAAGCCCGAGAACAAAGTCGGTGTCGGGCGACATGGTGTACAGGCAGTGACGGGCCGCGACGACCTCGAGCGGTGCGTCGACGGCGAGCCGCTCGTTGGCCGCGCTGGTGGCCCGTGCGACCGCCGCCGCATCGACCTCGCGCGCGATCGACTCGGGCGTGGCGTCGGGGCCGTCGCCGTGCAGGCCCACCTTCATGCCCGACGGCGCGCCCATGCCGTCGAACCGCGGGATGCCGTACACCGCGGGCAGCGCGCCGCGATCGAAGAGCCAGACAGGCATGTTCGGACGGCGGAAACGCTCGTCGCCGCGGTCGTCGAGCCACACGATCGTCTCGCGCGTCGGGCGCAGCGTGGCGGCGCGGCCCGCGAGGAGCGCGGGCATCCACGCACCCGCCGCCAGGACCAGCGATTCCGCCTCGATGCGCGTGCCCGCGCATTCGACCCATGCGCCACGCGCATCGGCGCCCCACCGTTCGATCGGCGTGTCGAGGCGCATCTCGGCGCCATGGCGCGCGGCGTCGGCCAGCGCGGCCGCGATCGTGCGCTCGGGCCGCACGAAGCCGCCGGGCGCCTCGAACACGCATTCCCAGTCGGCGGGCACACGGAACATCGGGAAGCGCCGCGTCAGCTCGGCCCCGTCGAGCGCCTCGACCTTCAGGCCGTGCTCGCGCGCGCTGCGCAGCATGCCCGCCGAGGCGCCGTTGCCCACGGGGCCGCCCACGATCAGCCCCGTCTCGTGGCGCAGCGCCTCGCCCGCGTCGCGCGAATAGTCGGGGTGCTCGAAGTACGACAGGCGGATCACGCGGCTTCCGCCGTGCGACGAGCCGCGGTCGTGCGGCGGGGCGAAGCGGTCGATGCCGAGCACGCGCACGCCGCGGCGCGCAAGTTCGGCAAGCGCGCAGGAGCCCATCGCTCCGAGCCCGACGACGATGCACTGGAAGCGCGTCACGCGCGCAGCGTAGCGCGAGGGGCCGTCACCGCTCGACGGGCGTCCACGCGCCAAGCACAAGCGAGAGATCCGACGCGCCCGTGTCGCCGCTCAGGTCGATGTCGGTCGGCCCTGGGAAGCCCCACCACGCGAGGATCTGCGAGACATCGGCGGCGTTCACCAGCCCGTCGCCCGTGATGTCGGGCGTGATGACCGTGCGCGGAACGACCGCGAGCGCGACCTCGCGCTCGGTAAAGAACCCGTCGAGGTCGGTGCCGCGCAGCGTGATCACATGCTGCCCGACCGCGAGTTCGCGGATCGGCAGCACGCGGCCCACGCCCAAGAGGCCGTCGATCGAACTCGTCCAGCGCACGCTCTCCTCGGGCAGGAACTCGTCCTCGAGGTCCCACGCCGAGGCGTGCAGCACCACGGTCGCGCCGTAGGGAACGGTCGTTCCCGCGTTCGGCGACAGTAGGTGGACATCGGGCGGGTTGCCCGAGCCGAAGCTCAGGCCCTGCGGCGTCTCGGCCTCGCCCTGGCCGAGCCCGTCGCGCACGCGCACCTTGATGCGGCCGTTCGCGCCGCGGCTTGCGGGAATGGTGTTCGCGTCGAACTCGAACGAGCCGCCCGCGGGGCCCGAAGGCTGCGAGACGGCGAGCGGAATCCACCGTGCGCCGTCGGGCGTGTAGAGGATGTCGGCGACGAGCGCGTCGCCGTCGGCATCGCCTGCGTTCCACAGCACGCGGATGCGTTCGGCGGGCGAGCCCGCGTCGTGGCCGCCGCTCGACTCGGGCGCAAGCCACTCGACTGCGACCATGCCCACCGCAGGCGCATGCGCGCTGCGCCAGAGCTCGGCGAGCGGCCGCTCGGGCTGACCCGCGACGCACTCGCGCACGACGACACGCGCCGCCTCGACGCCATCGACGAAGCGAGGCAGGTTCGCGTAGAGCGCGGTCGCGCGGTGCAGGTGGCCTGGTTCCGCGCAGGAATCGCGGCAGGCGCGCGTGTCGATGCGCACCGCGGCCAGGCGCATGCCTTCCGCGGAATAGCTCTCGACGACGACATTGCCGCGCGGATCGTCGGCGGTCGGCACCACCGCGTCGTGCACCGCGCATGGGTCGAGCGCGACGCGGCGCATCGCGTGGTCGTGCAGGCCCGCGACGCGCAGCACCTGCTGCGGGCGCTCGGGCGCGTCGCTCGCGCCGCCATCGCCGTCCGAACCGCCCGAGCCTTCGGTCATGCCCGCGCACTGCGAGCGCGGGTCGTAGAGCACATCGAGCGCGGTCGTCGCGTTCACCCACGCGTCGACCGTGTTCTGCGCGGCGTACATCACATCCTTCTTGTCGGGCGGCATCAGCTGCTGGATGCCGAGCGGATCGGCCAGATGCGCCTCCACATCGACGCCGTACATGCCGATCGTGCTCGTGTTGTGCGGCTGGCCCCAGCAGTGGCCGATCTCGTGCGCGAAGGTGCGCTGGAACTTCGCGGGATCGGTGTTGCCGAACGCCGCCGCGCCAGGAATGCCGTTCGCCTGGCCATTCGCGTTGAAGGGGTTCCCCTTCAGCCAGCCGTAGATGAACTCGGGTCGCGCGAAGCCCGCCGCGGGAATCTGGTTCTGCCTGATGTCGTTCAGCGAGTTCAGCAGGAACGGCGCGAAGGTGTTCACATTCGTCGTCCACACGAGCGGCGGCAGCGGCGAGCGGTGGTAGTTCCACTCGCCCACGCGGAACGCGCTGCGCAGGAAGTTGTCGCCCACGCCTGGCGCGAGCATGGCGGGGTCGGGCAGGCCGCCACCAAGCGTGTAGTCGATGGGCACATACGCGATGTCGACGGTCTTGCGGCAGCCGAACACGCGGTCATGCAGCGCGAGCGTGTTGTTCCCGTAGTCGCTCTCCTCGACCGTGCGGCGCCAGTTGACGGTGACGACGAAGTCGAGGTCGTCCGATTCGGGGGGCACGCAGTGGAAGTTGAGCGTGTGGTCGATCACGCCCGCGAGCGGCGTGACGGGCGCGAAGATCGGGCCGTTGCTCGAGAACACGGGCGAACTGCGAATCTCCTGGCCGTTCGAGTAGATGCGGAGCATCGCGTCGACGCCCGCGACGCCTTCCTCGATGTCGACGGCCGAGACGGCGATGCGCGCGCGGACGAGCGTGGAGTTGCGCCCGACGAACGGCAGCGTGCCCGACGAATCCTGGATTCCCTGCGTGATCTCGATGGCCGAAACGGACAAATCGACGCTGGGCGCACTCGCGGCAAGAGCCGCGGCACCCACCATCAGTTGCGCCAGACAACCCGCGCCAAGGACCGTGGCAACAGGAAAATCCACGGCCGAAATCTAACCCTTGACCGTTCTCGGCCAAACGGAATGGCCGAGAATGGCGCGAATCGCCATCGGGTATTTTGGAGGTCGGCGTGACTTCCCGAGGCACATCATCGGACCCAACGCAGCCGCTTCAGGCGCATGCGCCGCAGGATTCTCGGCCACTGGCGATCTTCGGCGCGTTTCTTGCGTTCGGGCTCCGCGCGTTCGGCGGGCCCGTGGTGCAGATCGAGGGGCTGCTCGCCGAGTTCGCGCACAGGCGCGGCTGGCTCGACGAGGAGCGGTTTCGGCGCGCGCTCGGCGTGTATCAGGTGCTGCCTGGGCCCGAGGCGCACGAGATGTGCTGCTACCTCGGCACGGTGCGCGGCGGGCGTACCGCGTGCTCGACCTCTCGTCGCCGCCCGTCGCGGGCGCGCTGGCGGCGATGCAGATCGCGGCGTGCGCGCTCATCGCGCGCGCCTCGCTCAAGCTCGTCATGCCGCTCTGGACCGCCGCCGTCGGGCGCAAGGACCCGCGCATCGTGGTGACCGTGATCGCCGCGGCCGCTTCTCTGGCGTTGCTTGCGCCAGGCGACGCGGTGCAGGCCGATGCGGCCGCCGCAGCGGGCGCGCACGGTGCACGCGAACTCCTCGGCCATGGACTCGCCGCAGGGCTCGTCACCTTCGGCGGCGCGTACACCGCGCTGCCGTATGTCTCGTCGGTCGCGGCGGGCCAACACGGATGGATGACGCCCGAGGCTTGCCTCGACGGCGTCGCGATCGCAAGCGTGCTGCCCGCGCCGCTCGTCATCTTCGGCACCTTCGTCGGGTACCAGGGCGGCGGGCTGCTCGGCGCACTCGCGTTCACCGCAGGCATCTTCCTGCCTGCGTTCGGCTTCACCTTCGTCGGCTTCGGGTTCTTCGAACGGCTCGTCGCGTGGAGGCCCGCACGCACGACGCTCGACCTGCTCGGTGCCGCCGCGGTGGGTCTCGTCATCGGCGCGGCGCTTGGCTTTGCGGGCGAAACCACGGGCCTCTGGCCGCGGAAGCCCGTCGTGTTCGGCGCGATGACGCCCGCCCTTCTCGCGATCGCCGTCGTCATCGTGTTCCGCTCGAAGAGCCCGATGACGGCGCCCGTGCTCGTCGTGGCCGCGGGCGCGCTCGGCGCGCTGCACGGTGCGCTCGCGTGAGCCGTACACTCCGCGCGTGAAGAAGCCGTTCCGCGATTCGTCCGACCGCCCGCCGCCGCGCCCACGCGCGGCGCGAGACGAGCGTCCGCCGCTGCGCATCTTTCCGACCACGCTGTGGGAGTACCCGAGCCAGCACTACGACAGCCCCGCCATGCGCGAGGCGCAGAAAAAGGAGCGGCTTTCGCGCGGCGAGGCGCCGCGGGAACTCGAGATCCAGGGCGACGCGATCGTCGGCTCGGGCTCGATGCAGGGCGACAAGGACTATGTGGGCGCGACGCCGTCGTGGGTGATCTGGCAGCTGCTCTCGCGCTACACGCGCGAGGACGACATCGTCGTCGACCCGATGTGCGGCTCGGGCACCACGCTCGATGTCTGCCGCGACCTCAGGCGGCGCGGCGTGGGCTTCGACCTCAACCCGCAGCGGCCCGAGATCAGGCGCAACGACTCGCGCAAGCTGCCGCTCGACGCCGAGAGCGTCGACTTCGTCTTCATCGATCCGCCGTACTCGACGCATGTCGACTACTCCGACGACGCCCGCTGCATCGGCAAGCTCGATTCGGGCGGCGAGGACGGCGGGCGCGCGTACTACCGCGCGATGGAGGAGGTCGTGCGCGAGATCCACCGCGTGCTGAAGCCAGGTCGCTACATGGGCCTCTATGTCAGCGATTCATGGCGCAAGAAGAAGGGTGCGAAGGGCGGCGAATTCATGCCGATCGGCTTCGAGCTCTTCGCGATCATGCGCAAGTACCTCGTGCCCGTCGACATCGTGTGCGTGGTGCGCCACAACAAGAAGCTCGGCTTCGGCAACTGGCGCAAGGCGGCCGAGGAAGGCAACTTCTTCCTGCGCGGGTTCAACTACTGCTTCATCATGCGCAAGGCACCCGCCGAGCGCGCGTCAGAGCGGTAGCGCGCCCGACGCGTCGCCGAAGGCCTCGACCTCGACGCCCATGCGGCGCGCGATGCCGACATGCAGGTTGCAGAGCGGCGTGCCGTGCGCGCACTGCACCAGCCGGCCGCCCTCGATGCCCGCGGCACGGCCGCCAGCGACGAGGATGGGCAGGTCGTCGTGGTTGTGGCGGTTGCCGTCGGTGATCGCGCCGCCGTAGAGGACGATCGTCGAGTCGAGAAGCGGGCGGCCGTTCTCCTTCGCGCGCGCAAGCGCCCGCAGGAACGCGGCGCAGCGCTCGGCGTGGAAGCGGTTGATGCGCGCGAACTCGTCGATCTTGCCCGCGTCGCCCGCGTGGTGCGACACATCGTGGTGTCCGCGCGAGACGCCGATCTCGGGGTACGGGCGGTTCGAGCCTTCGTTCGCGAGCATGAAGGTCGCGACACGCGTCGCGTCGGTGCGGAAGGCGAGCGCAAGGACCTCGCCGAGGAGGTCGATGCGCGCGCCGAGGTCGCGCGGCGCGCCGTCGAGGTCGGGCAGCTTCTCGCGCGGATCGAGCTTCGAGATCGCGTCGTCGTCGATGCGGCGCTCGAGCTCGCGCATGCCCTCGAGGTATTCGTCGAGCCGCGCGCGGTCGTCGCGGCCGATGTCGCCCGACAGGCGCTTCGCCTCGCGCACGACGCCGTCGAGAATCGAGCGGCGCGCGCGCAGGCGCGCCGCGCTCTCCTCGGGGCTTTCGCCGCGGCGGCCGAAGACGCGCTCGAACAGGAGCCGCGGATCGGTCTCCTTGCCGTTCGGCAGCGACTCGGAGCGCCACGAGATGTTGGCGCTGTACGCACACGAGTAGCCTGAATCGCAGTTGCCCGCGGTCATCGCGGGCTCGCTGCCGATCTCGAGCGAGCGGAACTTGGTGCGCACGCCGTCGTCGGCAAGGCCGTCGGCCACGACCTGGTCGATCGAGCGGCCGTTGCGGATGTCCTCGCCCGCGGTCTTCTTCGCCTGGACGCCCGTGAGGAAGCAGGCCGCGCTGCGCGCGTGGTCGCCAGGGCCGTCGCCGTTTGCGGCGGCCTTCGCGTGGGTCAGGCCGCGGAACACCGAGATGTCGCGCGAGAACTCGGCGAGCGGCTCGAGCGTGGACGACGCGCGCCAGCCAGCCGCGCCGTCGGCGACGGGCATCCACGCCGCGGGGTGCACGCCGTTCGGGAAGAAGACGAACGCCGTGCGCAGCGGAGCCGCGCTGGCGCGCGCCGTTGCGGCGGCGGCGTGCGACGACAGGATGCCGCGCGGCGCCATCGCCTCAAGCCACGGCAGCGCAAGCGCGATGCCCGCGCCGCGAAGGACCGTCCGACGATGGAGGAGGGGCTTACGCACGCGTGCAGACTAGCGCGCGGGGCGCGTGTGTCCACTTGATTGCGGACATCGCGGCGAGAACGGGGAATCGACGGCGCCGTGGCCGCGCATTCGACGCGAAGGTCAACGCGTCCGGAACGCGTCGGACAGCACGATGTCCTCGACCAGCACACGGAACGAGCCGTGCGCGCGCAGCCGTTCGGCGAGCGCGTCAAGCATCGCGTCGTCGGCATCGGCGGTGCCGCGGCCGAGCGCGTACACCACGAGATGCCGCACCAGCGAGCGCTCGAACGCGTCGTCCTTCGCGACGAGGGCGCGCACGCCGTCGATGCCGCGCAGCACGCTGCCGTCGGCGAGCTGCGTGGTGTCGTCGACGGGCGCGCCGTCGACGATCGCGCGCATGCGCCCGTCGGCGTCGGCGCCTTCGAACGCGAGGCCGATCGCATCCATGCGCACATGGCACGACAGGCAGTCGGGGTTCTCGCGATGGATGCGCATGAGCTCGCGCATCGGCAGGCCCGCGCGCGCCTCGGCCGTCTCGGGCAGCTGCGGCACGCCAGGCGGTGGCGGCGGCGGCGCGGCATCGAGCAGCGCTTCGAGAACCCACTTGCCGCGCTTCACGGGGCTTGTGCGCGTGGGGTTGCTCGTCGCGGCGAGCACGCTGCCGTGGCCGAGCACGCCCGCGCCGCGGCCCGCGGGAAGTGCGCGCTCGTGGAAACCCGTGGGTGGAACCGCGTCGAGCCCGTAGTGCGCCGCAAGCGCCGCGTCGACATGCGTCGTGCGCGCGTCAAGCAGGTCGCGCACGGGCCGCGCCCCGCGCGCCACTCCGTCGAACAGGAGCTCGGTCTCGCGCCGCATCGAAGTGAGGAGCGCAGGCTTCGTCGAAGGGTAGATCGCCGCCTCGAACTGCCGCTGCTCGAGCCCGTCGATGCCAAGCCACTGCGTGGCGAACCGCTCGGCGAGCGACGACGCGCGCGGATCGGCGAGCATCCGTGCCACCTGCGCGCGAATCGCGTCGTCGTGCGCGAGTTCGCCGCGCGCGGCCGCGGCGCGCAGCTCTTCATCGGGCACGCTCGACCAGAGGAAGTACGAGAGCCGCGAGGCGAGCTCGAAGCCGTCGAGCGGCCGAGGCTCCGATCCGTCGTCCGATCGCTCGACGCGCAGCAGGAAGCGCGGGTCGACGAGAAGCACGACGACCAGCGTGCGGACCTGCGTGTCCCAGTCGGTCGATGCACCCCTGCCGCTCGAGCGGCCCGCGGCCTCGCGCGCGACGGTCACCAGTCGATTCGCCTCGCTACCGACGAGCGGCCTGCGGAACAACTCCTCGCCGAGCACGCGCGCGACGCGCTCGAGCCTCGCGCGCGCACCGCCCTCGCCTGCGATGCGCGCGATGCGCTCTTCGAAGGGCGAGTCGGCGGCGCGTCCGAGCGGCCCCGTCACCACGATGTCGCCGACCCCGAGATTGCGGTCGCGCCGCGCAGGATCGGGGAACTTGGGATCCCAGTAGTCGTTCAGGAAGCGCACCGCCACCGTGTGCCCGCCGCGCGCGAACTCGCGCTCGAGCGCGATTTCCGCTGGCGTTGCGGGTCCCGCGGCGACCTCGTGCTCGGCGACGCGCTCGCCGTCGACCAAGACCTCGAGCCGCGCGTGCGCGTCGCCCGCGGCCTGCTCGCACGCGGCGAACGCGATGCGGTGCGTGCCCGCGAACCCGACCGTGAAGCGCGCGGCCAGCGTTCCGTGCGTCGCGAGCCATGCGAAGCCGCGGTCCGCGCCTCCCGCGCCGCGCCGTTCGAGCGTCGCCGCCGCGAACACCTGGCGCCGCTCGAGCGATTCGCCTGGAACCGCACGCGCCGCGATCGCCTCGGCGGCGTCGAAGTACTTCTCGACAAGCGCGGGCGGCAGCACGAGCGTGGCTGCCGTCGTGTCGAAGCCCTCGCCGATCTCGTCGCGCGGCAGCATCGCCGCGACATCGAGGCCCTCGAGGCTCTCGGCGCCGAGCACATCGCGCACGCTGCGCGCGTACTGGTCGCGGTTCAGGCGCCGCACCGCGGGGACTTCGCGCGTCGCGGGCGCGACCTGCGCATCGATCGCGGCCACCGCCGCGCGATACGCCTCGCGCGACGGCCGCTCGGGCTCGTCGGCGGGCGGCATGTCGCGTCGCGCAAGCCGCCTGCGCACCGCGCGCAGCGGTGAATCCTCCATCGCGCCCGCCGCCAGCGCCGAGGCGAGTTCAAACCCGCCCTTCGCGCGCGGGCCCTCGTGGCAATCGACGCAGTGCGACGCAAGCAGCGACGCCACCTCGGGCGGAATCGCCGCATGCACGGAAGGATCCGCGCGCGGCGAATCCCCGCCCGCGCGCAGCGAGTGCTCGCCCGCGCGAAGCGCGGCGCCCATGGCAAGCGCCGCAAGCAACGCGATCACCGACAGCGCGCGCGTCATCTCAACGCGCG
>JAJTGK010000026.1 GCA_021297815.1 Planctomycetaceae bacterium | reverse complement strand
CCGAGGTGACGCGTGGAGCGTCGCCTGTCCCCGCGTTCGCGACGGCTGCGGCCACGGTCGCCGCAGTCGCCGAGCGACTCGCGCGGCTCGCGGCGCATGCGCGCGAACTTCCGGCGTGGAGCGCCGTCACGGTCGCACGCGAGGAAACACGGCGCCTCGGCATGTCGGCGGCGGCCGACGCGGTGGTCTCGGGCGCGCTCGCGACACGCGACGCTGAGCGCGCGTGCGAGACAGAGCTCCTCGCGGGCTGGATCCGCGGACGGATGCTGGCAACGCCTGCGCTTGCCGACTGCGTATTCGAACGCATGCCGGTGCTGCGTCTGCACTTCTCCCAGACGATGCAGGAGTACCGCCGTGGCGTGGGCGCCGCGATCGCCGCAGCCGCGCGCGACCGCGCAGGCAAGCAGCTGACGGGCGCCGAGCGTGACGCCGAGATGCGCGCTGCGGCGCGCGTGCTCGACGAACTGCGCGCGCAGACCACGATCCGAAGGCCGATTCGCCGCGTGATGCGCGAGGCCGCGCCCGCGATCGCGGCGCTCAAGCCGATCGTGCTCGCGAGCCCGCTGTCGGCGGCCACGATGCTTCCGCCCGACTTCCCGCCGTTCGACCTGGTCGTGTTCGACGAGGCCTCGCAGGTACCCGTGTGGGACGCGGCGTGCGCGATCTCGCGCGGGCGTGCAAGCGTGATCGTTGGCGATTCGCGGCAGCTGCCGCCGACCAACTTCTTCGACCGCAAGGATGCGGGCGGCGACGGCGAGGCCGCGCAGGCCGAGGGCGAGCTCGCGGACGCGCTCGAGCCGCTCGACAGCCTGCTCGACGAGGCGATCGCGTCGGGCATCGCCGAGCGCAGCCTGCTCTGGCACTATCGCTCGCGCGACGAGCGGCTGATCGAGTTCTCGAACCGACGCAGCTACGAAGGGCGCCTGCAGACCTTCCCCGCCGCGCGCCGCGCGCATGCGAACCTCGGCGTCGAGTTCCGCCTGGTGAAGGGCGTGTACGACCGCGGCGGCAAGGCCACCAACCGCGTCGAGGCCGAGGAGGTCGTGCGCGAGGTTTGTCGCAGGCTGCTCGACGACGATGCCTGCACCGCGAACCGCTCGATCGGCGTGGTGACCTTCAGCGAGGCGCAGCAGACGCTCGTGCAGGACCTGCTCGACGAGGCGATGGACTCCGACGAGCGGCTGCGCGAGCGCATGGCCGAGGCCGCGAAGCTCGGCGAAGAGGTGTTCGTCAAGAACCTCGAGAATGTGCAGGGCGACGAGCGCGCGACGATGATCTTCTCGATCTGCTACGGCCGCGACGCGTCGGGCACGGTCTACCACAACTTCGGGCCGCTGAATCTCTCGGGCGGCGAGCGGCGGCTCAATGTCGCGGTGACGCGCGCGCGGGAGAAGATCGTGCTCGTGTCGTCGGTACGCGCGAGCGACCTCGACCCTGCGAAGTGCACCTCGAAGGGCGCGCGCGACCTGCGCGACTACCTCGCGTACGCGGAGCTCGGCACCGTCCCCGCGACACGCGGATCGACGGCCGCCACGCATGAGGCCGATCCATCGCCCGCGGAGCGCCTGCTTGCGAGCAAGCTCGAATCGCGCGGCTGGCGCGTCGACCTGCATGTGGGCCGCTCGCGCGACTACCGCGTCGGGCTCGCGGTGGCTGATCCATCGAAGCCCGACGCGTGGATGCTCGGCGTCGAGATCGACGGCGCGTTCCACCGCGCGGCTCCGACGGTGATCGACCGCGAGCTCGTGCGCGAGGGCGTGCTCAGCGGCAAGTCGGGCCTCGGCTGGCGGCTCATGCGCGTGTCGGTGCTCGATCTACTGCGAGACATCGACGCGGTCGTGGAGCGGATCGACAAGGCGGCGCGCGAGTAGTCGAGGCAGCATGCGGCGGTCCTGTTTCCGCCGCCTTCCCCCGAACGGTGCCTGGCACGTGCCGTGCAGTGCCTGTCACCTGCCTGGCACCAGGTGGGTCGCGGACGCGAGTGCGCGGAAACGCCGAGAATCCACAGCATCGCACGCCATCTTCGAGTTCGTGACTCGAGATCGGCGGCGGTGCCTGGCATGTGCCATGCGGTGCCTGGCACTGCGCGGCTCGTGCCAGGCACGGTCGGGTTGGTGCGCGGCGATCACTTCGCCGGGTACTCGTACACCCCCCGCCCCGTCTTGTCGCCGAGGCGGCCCGCCTGCACGAGCTGGCGGAGGAGCGGGCATGGGAAGAACTTCGGGTTCCCGAGCTCGCGGTGGAGCACCATCATGATGTCGTGGCACACATCGAGGCCGATGAAGTCCGCGAGACGCAGCGGACCCATCGGGAAGTTGCATCCGAGCAGCATGATCTGATCGATGTCCTCGGGCTTGGCAACGCCCTCCATCCACGCGTAGAACGCCTCGTTGATCATCGGCATCAGCACGCGGTTCGACACGAAGCCCGCGCGGTCGTTCGCGGGGACGGGCGTCTTGCCCATCGCCTTCGCAAGCTCGATCGTGCGCTGCGTCGTCTCCTCGCTCGTCGCGATGCCCTTGATCACCTCGACCAGCTTCATGATGGGCACGGGGTTGAAGAAGTGCATGCCGATCACGCGCGGCGCGTCCTTGCCGACGACGCTCGCGATGTCGGTGATCGAGATGCTCGAGGTGTTCGTCGCAAGCACCGCATCCTCGCGGAAGGTCGCCTGCATCTCCTTGAAGATCTTCTTCTTCAGCTCGACATTCTCGGTTGCAGCCTCGACGACCCAGTCGGCCGACTTCGCCTCGGCCATCGACGCGCAGTAGCAGATGCGCTTCAGCGCGGCATCGGCGTCGGCCTGCTGCATCTTGCCCTTCTCGACGAGACGGCCGAGGCTCTTCGCGTGCCCCGCCTTCGCCTTGTCGAGCGCGGCCTGGTTCACATCGACCTGGAGCGCGCTGAACCCCGTCTGCGCGGCGGTGAGTGCGATGCCGGAACCCATGGTTCCCGCACCGATGACGGCGATGGTCTTCACATTCGACATGTGCGGCTCCCTTGGCGTCAGCCGTTCCACTTGAGCTGCATCGGACCCTTGTACTCGGCCAGCGGGCGGATGATGCGGTTGCTCGCGTGCTGCTCCATGATGTGCGCGCACCAGCCCGTGATGCGGCTCGCCACGAAGATCGGCGTGTACTGCGGCACGGGGATGCCCATGATGAAGTAGGTCATGCCGCAGGGGAAGTCGACATTCGGGTGGATGTTCTTGTCGCGCAGCATGATCGCCTGCACCTCGTCGCCCATGTCGAACCACTTCTTGCTCGACGGGCCCTGCTTCTCGGCGAGCTTGAGGCCCCAGCGGCGCAGGATGCCCGCGCGGTGGTCGCCGTTCTTGTAGACGCGGTGGCCGAAGCCCATCAGCTTGCGCTTCTCGACGAAGGCGCGCTGCATCCAGTCGTTGACCGACATCTTGCCGCCCGCGCAGTCGCGGTCGATGTCCTTGAGCATCTCCATCGCCATCTCGTTGGCGCCGCCGTGCAGCGGGCCCTTGAGCGCGCCGATGCCGCCGCAGACCGCGCTGTGCAGGTCGGTCTCGGTCGACGAGATCACGCGGCACGAGAAGGTCGACGCGTTGAAGTCGTGCTCGGCGTAGAGGACGAGCGACACATCCATGATCTTCGCCGCGAGCTCGTCGGGCTTCCTCCCGCTCATCATCCACATCAGGTTCGCAGAGTGGCCGAGCGAGGGGTCGGGGTCGACGGGCGACTTGCCGTCGAGCGTCATCTGGCACGCGCCGATCAGCGAGGGGATCTGCGCGAGAAGCCGCTTCGACTTGCGCAGCCCTGCGGCGGGCGAGTTGTCCTCGCAGTCGGGGTCGAGGTGCGAGAGGAGCGACACGCCCGTACGGAGGATCGACATCGGGTGCGCGTTCGGGCTTTCCTTCGCGACGCGAGCGACCGCGTCGCGCACGCTCGCGGGGATCGCGCGCATCGAGGCGATCTCGGCCTTGAACGCCGAGAGTTCCGCGGCGGTCGGCTTGTGGCCGACGAGCAGGAGGTGCGCGACCTCCTCGAAGGTCGCGTTCTCGGCGAGGTCGGCGATCTCGTAGCCGCGGTAGATGAGCTCGGTCTGCGTGACGGCGCAGATCGAGGTCTCGCCCACCGTCTGGCCGGCCAGGCCGCGGGTGTCGACAGGCTTCGAGGCGGGTGCGGACGCGGTGCTCATCGGGTCTCCTCGGACGGTGGTGCGTGGATCGCGCGTGCGATGCGGAGGGGCGAGGATACACACGGCCGCGTGGCGCGGTCGGCGTCGGAAGTCGGGCTCGAAAGTTCGGGGCAAAAAGAATCCCGCGACCGAGCGTCCTCGGTCGCGGGCTTGTGAGCGGCAGGTTCCCTTTCCGCCGTTCACGACGCGACTGCCTCGATAGCAGCCGCAGTCCCTTTTTACCTCCGCCCGCCGTCTGGTCCCTCAACCGGACGGCTTGCGAATCCGAATGTTCCCTAAACATCCGGGTCGGAGTAAACCGACACCCGATTATTCCATCTGTTCCGGGTAGGTGCGACACCGACCTTCGAGATTCTTGAATTTTGTCCCTTGCCTTCCCCGCAACCCATGATCGGATCGGCTTATCGGTAGCGGATCCCGCGACCGAGGCCGCATGCCCTCGCGGCGGCCCGAAATGCCTCCTTTCGTAAACTGAAGCCGTGCCTCACTTTCCGAAGTTCGCCCGTCTGGCCGCCATGCCGCTGCTCGCGCTCGCGGCCGCCCTGTCGTGCCCCCCGGCCGAGGCGCAGGAAGACCGCCGCCCGAGGCGCGAGCCCCCCGCCCCCGAGTTCTTCCAGCGCGCGGGCCGCGAACAACGCTCGAAGCACTACCGAATCCTGAGCGATCTCTCCGCCGACGAGACGCGCATCTACGCCGAGCACCTCGACCTGATCTACGAGGAGTACGCGCGGCGGCTCGCAGGCCTCGAGCAGCAGGCGCCCGAGGTGCCGTTCGTGCTCATGTTCGCGAAGGAGCGCGACTACCTCGAGGTGCTGCGCAACCGCTACGGCGTGAACGCGACGGGCAGCGGCGGCATGTTCTTCATCACGCCCGCAGGCGCGGCGCTCGCGTTCTTCACCGAGAGCCTGCCTCGCTCGCGCGTGCTGCATGTGGTGCAGCACGAGGGGTTCCACCAGTACGCGCACAGCCGCTTCGCGGGGCGCCTGCCGCCGTGGGTCAACGAAGGCCTTGCGGAGTTCTTCGGCGAGGCGATCGTGGTCGACGGCCGCGTGATCGTCGGGCAGGCGAGCGCAGGCGCGGCCGCGTCGGTGCGCGCGTCGGTCGAGCGCGGCACCACGGTGCCCTTCCTGCGCATGCTGACCATGGACAGCGAGCAGTGGAACGCGAATGTGCGCACGGGAAGCGCCGCGGTGCAGTATGTGCAGGCGTGGGCGATGGTGCAGTTCCTCGGCTGGGCCGAGAACGGGCGCTACCAGAAGCCGTTCGAGGCATACCTGCGCATGCTGCATGGCGGCGTGCCGAGCGAGCGCGCGTTCGTGCAGGCGTTCGGAACGAACGACATCGATTCGTTCGAGCGCGCGTGGAAGGACTGGGCGAAGGGCCTCGAGCCGACCGCGTTCGCGGGCGCGGCGGCGCGCCTCACCTTCCTCGCCGAGGGCCTGCGCACGCTGGCGCGCGACGGCATCGCGCCCACCTCGCTCGAGGACGCGCTCGAGCGCCTGAAGGAGCGCGGGTTCAGCGTCGAGGTCACGATCCACGGACGCACCGAGCGCGTGGAGCCGTCGCCCGAGATCCTGGTGATTCCGCGCGACGCGCTTGCGAAGACCGACCCCGTGCTCGAGATGGTTCCGCCGAAGAAGACGGGGCTCACCACCGCGCAGCGCAAGCGCGAGGAATCGCATCCGACGCCGCCGTCGGTGATCACCCGAGGGCTCGAGCCGCGCGAGCTCGCGCTCGAGTGGACGCGCCTCAAGTCGGGCGACGACTTCGAGTACAGGCTGCGCTCGCCGAAGGAAGCGCCCAAGAAGCGCAAGGAACCCGCGGCGAAGCCACAGGGCGCCGACGACGCGAAGCCCGCGGGCTGACGCGCGTCAGCGGCGGTTCGCGGGGTGGTTCCACTGCTCGCCCGGCTTGTACGCGAGCAGCTCGTAGAGCTCCTTGCGGCTCTGCATCCGCTCGAGCGACCCGTGGAAGCCGCCGTCGCGGCGCAGCGCGGCCAGGCCGTCCTCGACCGACTTCATCGCGATGCGCATCAGGCTGAGCGGATAGATGACGATCGACACGCCGAGCGCGCGGAATTCGTCGGCGGAGAGGTGCTTCGTCTTCCCGAACTCGGTCATGTTCGCCAGCGTGCGCCCTGGCGAGGCCTTCATGAAGCGCGCGAACTCGTCGGCGTCGTGCAGGCCCTCGGGGAAGATCACATCGGCGCCCGCCTCGCGGTAGAGGTTCGCGCGCGCGACCATGTCGTCGAAGCCCGTCACATGGCGCGCGTCGGTGCGCGCGATGATCACGAAGTCGCGCGAGAGCCGATGGCGCGCCATCGCGTCGACCTTCTCGGCCATCGCCTGCGCGGACACGAGGTCCTTGCCGTCGAGGTGGCCGCAGCGCTTCGGGAACTCCTGGTCCTCGAGGTGCAGCGCCGCCGCGCCCGCACGCTCGTACTCGACCACCGTGCGCACGCAGCACTCGACCTCGCCATAGCCCGTGTCGGCGTCGGCGATGACGGGAATGCCCGAGGCGTCGCTGATCTCGCGGATCGTGCGGCACATCTCGGTGAGCGTGACGAGGCCGATGTCGGGGTAGCCCGACACATTCGCGGTCGCACCGCCCGAGATGTAGGTCGCGTCGAAGCCCGCGCGGGCCACCGCGCGCGCGACGAGGGCGTTGAAGGCGCCAGGCACGAGCACCGTGCCGCGGTCCATGAGCTCGCGCAGGCGCGCGCCGCTGTTGGCGTGATTCATGCGGGGAATGTAGCGGTCGCGCGCGGCGTGCGTCAGGCGTACGCGCGCGCGATCCTCGAGCCCGGGTAGTAGCGCGCGAGGATCGCCTCGGACTTCGCGCCCTTGCGCGCCATGCCCTCCGCGCCGAACTGGCACATGCCGACGCCGTGGCCGAAGCCGCGGCCCGTGAGCACGATCTCGCCGCCTGCGACGAGCGGCTCGAAGAACGCGCTCTTCACGCGCTCCTTCGACGGGCGCATCGCCGCGGGGTTCGCGGGGTCGGCGTTGAACGCCCAGCGCAGGCGCTCGGCCTCGACCTCGTACTCGCGTCCACCTGCGTCGGTGATCGAGTAGCGCGTGGGGCGGCCCGCGTCGTTGCGCTGCGCGATCGCGACGCGCCGCACGCCGTTCACCCGCGCGAGCAGCGGATAGCCCTCGACGCGCGCCCACTTGGGCAGCGTGCGCGCGAACGCGCCCACATCGAGGCGGTTCTGCCAGCGGTAGTTCGGGCTCCAGTCGCAGCACGGCTCGCGGTCGCGCCCGCGCGCGGCGAGCGGCGCGATGTCATGCAGGATCGGCGACTCGATGGTGCCCTGCGCCGACGCGCTCGCGCCGCCGCAGCAGCTCGAGTAGTACGCGGGCACGACGAGGCCCTGGAAGACGAGCACCTGTCCGCGCGTCGCGGCGACGGCGTCGAGGCTCTTGCGATGCGTGGTCGCGCCGATCCACGCCTGACTGCGCTCGTCGCTGAGCACATCGTAGTGGCGCGCGGCGCCGTACATGGCCATCGAGCAGAGCGCGTAGCTGCGCGCGGCGACGGCCTGCGCGCGGTGCGTCGCGGGGCCCCACGAGTTGTAGAGCTCCTTCGCGATGACACCCGAGAGGTACTCCTCGAGCGGCACCTCGTGCACGATGTCGACGGCGTCGGCCGCGGTCGCGGGCTGCGGCACGAGCCGCACGGTGCCGGGCCACTCGCTGCCGAGCATCTTCACGCGGCGCGGCTCGCCGCGCATCGCCGAGACCTCGATGGCGCCTGAGGTGCCGAGCTCACCCGCACGCGCCCAGCGCTTGCCGGCTCCCTCGGTCATGCGCCAACCGGCCGCGGTCCACGCGAGTTCGACGGGCGTCACCACGGCGCGGCCCGATCCAGGAGCCGCAGCGTCTGCGATCCACATCTTGGCGCCTGGGCCATCGATGCGCACGCTCGGCGAACTCTTGGGCAAGCCACCCGTCTTGATGCGGATCGCGGGTTCGCCTGAAGGTGGTGCAGGCCGCTCGATCGGCGCAGGCTGAGGCTTGGTCGACGACGCGGTGGCGTCGACGGGCCCCGCGGGCTCCTCGGGTGTGGCCTTCGTCGCGTCGGGCTCCGAGGCCTTCGGCGCGGTGCCCTGCGCGGCGGCGCCGCTGCCCGAGGCCAGCGTGCCCGCCTCTCGTGCGCCACCGCCGCCGGCGCGCTTCATGCCCTGCGGTGAACCGCAGGACGCGAGAAACGCGCCCGCACCCGTGGCGGCGACCGCCGAGGCGATGACGAAGGCGCGACGGGATCGCGCGGAATCAAGGGTGTCGGCGCCCGATGCGAGGTGCGCCGAGGCGTCCTCAGGACGAGCTGGAGCCTGCGGATCCATGCAGAAACCTCCGTGTCGATGGCGGACGCGATCCATCGCGTCCGTGGCCGCATGGGGCGGCCGTCAGCTCAGCTGGCGCAGTGCCAGGCCATGCTGGACCAAGCGTTCCTTGATCTCATGCAGGCTGGTCGCGCCGAAGTTCTTCACGCCCATGAGTTCGGCCTCGGTGCGCGAGGCGAGCTCGCCGATCGTGGCGATGTTCAGGAGCTGCAGCGCCTTGCGGGCGCGCACCGACAGCTCGAGCGAGGAGATCGGCTTGTTGAGCACGGTCTCTGGAACAAGCTGCTTGAGCTCGTCGAGGATCTCCTTGCGCACGCCTGGGCGCCCGCCCGGGCCCTCGAGGCCCTGGCCGAGGCGCAGGCCCTTCGACGAGAGCATGTTCTTGATCTCGACGAGGCTCTGCTCGCCGAAGTTCTTGTAGCTGAGGAGCTCGGCCTCGGTGATCTTGAGGAGGTCGCCGAGCGTGCGGATCTGCATCTTCTTGAGGCAGTTGCGCGCGCGGACGCTGAGCTCGAAGTCGGTGACGGGCGTGTCGAGCACGGCGTTGCCCACGCCGAAGGCGGGCTGCTCGGTCTCGACCTGCATGGTCTTGCTCGCGCGGACATCCTTCATGAAGAGGCGCGCGCGCGGGTGGTTCGGGTCGGTGTCGACGACCTGCACCAGCAGGCGCTCGGCGCGGAGGAACTCGCCGCGGTCCTCGCAGATCACCGCGAGGTTGACCAGCGCGTTGAGGTGCGGCTTCTTCACGCTCGTGAGCTCGGTGTAGAGCGCCACGGCCTCGTTCTCCTCGCCGAGCAGGTCGAGCAGGTACGCGAGGCGGAAGGTGACATTGGGGTCGTCGCTGACCTCGCGAGCCGCGCGCAGCTGGACGATGGCGCCCTCGCGGTCGTTGGCCTTCTCGAGGCGCGTCGCCTCGGCGAGGTGCTTCTTGGAAGCCTCGGGGTTGCTTGCCTTGCCACCGATCACCGTGTCGAGTCCGCTCGTCGTCATGTGTGTTCCGCGTTCGTGCGCCTGGGCTTGCGAGCAACGGCGAACCACCGTCGTGCTCGGGGCGGCGAGTGTAGCCGCTCCTGCGGAAGACGCGGCCGATCGGGGATTTCGGGCTTCCTATAACCGCGGAGCGGCTTGATCGCGCCCGCCCGCACCGTCGAGGAGGTGGATGCGGCGCCAGCCGCCGCGCTCGAAGCGGATGGTCAGGAAGAGCCCGAGCAGCACGATGTAGGCGGTGGCGGCGATCCACGGCCCCTTCGAGGAGAGCTCGGGGTGCGCCGCGCGCAGGTAGAAGCCGCCGCCGAGGATCACGGTCCAGGCGAGGAACACGGTCGCGAGGCCGGGCACGAGCGTGTCGCCCGCGCCGCGCAGGGCGTGGGCGTAGACGGTGCCGAGCGCGTCGAGGGTCTGGAAGAGCGCGGCGAAGATGAAGAGCGTCGCCGCGATGCCGATCGCCTCGTCCGAGTCGAGGAAGACCGACGCGAGCTCGGCGCGGAAGAGGAGGAAGCAGGCCGCGCAGAAGGTCATCCACGCCGCGGCGATGAAGACGGCCGCGTGGCCCGAGCGCTTGGCGGCGTCGAGGTTGCCTTCGCCGATGTGCTTGCCGACGACCGCGGTGGCCGCGTTCGCGATGCCGAGCGCGGGCATGAAGCTGAGCATGATGTACTTCATCACCGCGGAGCCCGCGGCATTGTGCGCTTCGCCGAAGGTGCCGACGAGGTAGACCATGAAGATGGCCCACGAGCCGCTTTCGCTGAGGAGCTGCAGGCCCGCGGGCGAGCCGAGGCGCAGGATGTCGCGCATGGCGCCGAAGTCGGGGCGCCACGCGCGGCGCACCGAGAGCTCGCGGTCGAGCTTCGGCGCGAGGAAGAGCGCGAACGGAATGAGCGCCTCGATCGCCGTGCCGATCGCCGTGCCCACCGCGGCGCCTGCGACGCCGAGCGCGGGCGTGCCCGGCAGGCCTGGAAGGTCGACGCCGAACACGGTCGCCCCCTGCTCGCCGAAGATGAAGATGTAGTTGCCGACGACATTCGCGATGTTGCCCGCGAGCGCCGCGACGGTGACCACCTTCGGCCGCTGCAGGCCGTAGAAGAAGTTCGCGATCGCCTTCCCAAGCAGCGTGAAGACACCCGCCGCAAGCACGATGCGCATGTAGGCGATCTCGCCGTCGAGGATCTCGGGCGAATGGACCTCGTAGGTGCGCAGCACGGGGCCGACGATCGCTCCGTAGGGCAGCAGCACGAGGAGCGCGTACGCCACGGCGACCCACACGCCCGCCCAGCCGTAGCGGGCGATTTCGTTCGTGCGCTTCGCACCCACGCGCTGCGCGACGAGCGTGTTCACAAGGGCAAGCAGGCCGAACCCGAACGACATCGGCGCCCACGCGATGCTGCCGCCGTTCGACTGCGCGGCGACCGCGGCGTCGCCAAGACCCGCCACCATCAGGCTGTCGACGAACTGCATCACCGCCCAGCTGAGCATCGAGATCGCGGCGGGCCACGCCTGCGACCAGACCTCACGGATGTCGGCGCGGGTGGCGAGCATGGGCGGAGGGTAGTGGAACGGGCGGGTGACGAAGCGGACGGTGGTCGAGGGGATAGTGGTCACGACGATGCCGCGAAGTGCAGCACACCCACCAGGCTTCGCATGGTGGCACCCGGGGTGGGCGCGGTGTGGTTGTGAAGATGGTCGCCACGGCTACGCCGTGAGGGGTGACTGCAGTTGCTTGGAGTTCACCTCACGGCGTAGCCGTGGCTACAAACGCAGGGAATCGCGGCGCCTCCCCCGGGTGCCACCATGCGAAGCCTGGTGGAACACCGTCAGCCCTACGCGGGGCCGTCAGGCATAGAGCGCATCGCGCCACTTCACAGGCGCCACCACGGTCGACAACGACAGCCCCGAGCGCTCAGACGCTCAGATCTCGACCATCACCATGTCGCTGTCGACGGTCTCGGGGTGCTCGGGGGCGTGCAGGGCGTTGGCCATGCACTCGAGGCCGGTGACCTTCGACATCTCGGCTCGCGTCGATACGGCGCAGAAGCGCGGCGCGGCGCGGCCTGCGCGGGCGGCGGCGAGGTCGAGGGCGATCTGCGACTCGTTCTTCGCGTGCTCGAGCGGGTCGATGGCCTGCTCGAAGCCCTGCAGGCGGCCCGTGGCGTTCTCGAAGGAGCCAGCCTTCTCGACCCACACGGCGCCAGGCAGCACGACGGAGGCCATCTCGGTGAGGCGGCTCGACAGCGTGTCGATCGCGACGACCGTACCCACCGCGCGCAACGCCGACTCGAGGCTCGAGGTCAGCCACTCGCTCGGATAGTTGCCCGTGACGATCGCGGCGCCGAAGGAGCCGCGCGACAGCGCCTGCTCGAAGCCCTGCGCGTTGGCCACGGGGCGGCCGCCCGAGAGCGCCTCGAGCACGCGACGCACGCCGCGGGCGTTCGGCGCCTTCTCGGCGCGAATCGTGAAGCCACCAGGGAACGACTTGTCCTCGCCCTGCACGGGCACGGGGCCGACGGCGAGCAGCGCCTCGGGGTCGACCGAGAGCGCGTAGCGCGCCAGGTGGTACGCGTCCTCGCACGAGAGCATCGGGCTCACGAGAAGCGCGACGCCCTTCTTCGCCGAGGCGCGCACCTGCGTCATCGCGGTGTCGACGGCGGCGATGGCGTCGCGCCAGGCCTCCATCGGGCGCAGCGGGTCGAACGCGTCGCGGCCCTTGATCGCGGGCATCGACAGGCGCTTCTCCGAATGCACGAACTTCCAGCCGTAGCGGACCTCGTCGGTGATCCACCACTTGTTGACATCCATGTTCGCGCGCGGCTTGACGCGGTACACGCGGCCGTCGTTGTGCTCGACCGAGATGTTGTCGCCCGAGCTCGTCAGGCCGTCGATCGACGGGGTCTTCTTGAGGAACCACACGCGCTGCTGGAACAGGAAGTCCTTGTCGAGGAGCGCGCCGACGGGGCAGAGGTCGACCACATTGCCCGAGAGCTCGTTGTCGAGCGCGACGCCCGGGAAGACATCGATCTGCTCGGTCGAGCCGCGGCCGTCGACCATGAGCTCGCCCGTGCCCGTGACCTCGCGCGTGAAGCGCACGCAGCGGGTGCACATGATGCAGCGGTCGCTGTAGAGCAGGACATGCGGGCCGATGTCCTTCTTCGGCTGCTTGTTCTTCGCCTCGGTGAAGCGGCTCTCGCCGCGGCCGTACTGGTACGAGTAGTCCTGCAGGTGGCACTCGCCCGCCTGGTCGCACACGGGGCAGTCGACCGGGTGGTTGATGAGCAGGAACTCCATGACCGCCTTCTGGTTGGCGACGGCCTTGGGGCTGTCGGTGTAGACGACCATGCCGTCGGCGGCGGGCTGCTGGCAGGTGGGCACGAGCTTGGGGAACGGCTCGAGCTTGCCCGTCTTCGCGTTCGGTTGCCAGACCTCGGCGAGGCAGATGCGGCAGTTGGCCACCACCGAGAGGCCCGGGTGGTAGCAGTAGTGCGGGATCTCGACCTCCTGGTCGAGGGCCGCCTGCAGGATCGACTGGCCGGGCTTGAAGGCGTGCTTCTTGCCGTTGATCGTGAGCTCTGGCATAGAGGGCGCAATGTAGCGGAGGCGCGGCCGCGCGGGGCGGACCGACTCAGCGGGCCGCGGCGCCCTCTCGGGGTTCGGTCGGGGCGGGAAGCGTGGCGAAGAGGAGGCGGATCTCGCCGCGGGCGCAGCCGATGCCGCGGAGTTCGACGGTGCGGCGGTCGGCGAGCGGAATGCGGGCGGGGCCCGACGCGAGGCGGTTCAGGCTGTCGCGGGCGAGCGCTGCGAGCGCGGAAGCGGAACCTGGGACGGGCAGCCTGCCGATGCGCGCGGTGCCGATGTCGAGGAAGAGGCGGCCGTCGGCGAGCGACGGCGTGACGGGAAGCGACAGGACGGCGGCGCCGCTTGCGCGCAGCGAGTCCTCGACGACGAGCCCCCCCGCGACCGCGGCGATGCGCACGGTGCGCGCGGGCTCGAGCGCGGCGAGCTCGGGGTCGTGCGCGATCCATTTCGGCAGGCGCGTGGCGAGCCACGCGTTGATGTCGGCGGGGTCGACGGCGATCGCCCACTCCTCCCCCGCCGCGCGCACCTTGGTGAGCGCGGCGGCCATCGCCTGCTCGAACGCCTCGCCGCGCGACTCGGGGTCGGCGGGAAGCATGGGGCGCGCCGCGGGCGGCAGCGCGGCCAGCACGACGGCGGCAAGCAGCGCGCCGAGGAGCGCGAGCGCGGCGGCAAATGCGAGCCGCGCGGGGCGCAGCGGCGAAGCGGTCGCCGCGCGCGTCACGCGAAGCGCTTCACGACCAGCGTGTCGTTCTGCCCGCCGAAGCCGAAGGAGTTCGAGAGGCAGATGTCGACCTTCGCGGCGCGCGCCTTGTTGGGCACATAGTCGAGGTCGAGCGCGGGGTCGGGCGTCTGGTAGTTGATCGTGGGCGGCAGCATGCCGTCGCGGATCGCCAGGACACACGTGATGAACTCGACCGCGCCCGCGGCCGCGATGAGGTGGCCCATCATCGACTTGATGGAGCTCATCGGAATGTCCTTCGCGTGCTCGCCGAAGACGCGCTTCACGCCCTTCGTCTCGATCGAGTCGTTCTCCTTGGTGCCCGTGCCGTGCGCGCTGATGTAGTCGATCGCCGCGCGGCCGTCGGCGCGGCGTGCGAGCGGATCGATGCCCGCCTGCGCGAGCGCCATGTGCATCGATGCGGCGCCGCCGCGGCCCTCGGGGTGGATGTCGGTGATGCGGAAGGCGTCGGCGCTCGAGCCGTAGCCCGCGACCTCGGCGAGCGGCCTCGCGCCGCGCGCGAGCGCGTGCTCGAGGCTCTCGAGGACGATCATGCCCGAGCCTTCGCCCATCACGAAGCCGTCGCGCGTCGCGTCGAACGGGCGCGAGGCCTTCGTCGGGTCGCCCTTCGAGGTCGAGAGCGCGGTGAGGCGGTTGAAGCCCGTCACTCCGAGCACATGGATCATGGTGTGCGTGCCGCCCGAGATCATCACATCGGCGTCGCCGCGCTGGATCAGGCTGAAGGCCTCGCCGATCGCCTGTGTGCTCGCCGCGCATGCGGTGAGGCAGTTGAGCGCGGGGCCGCGGATGCCGAACTCGCGCGCAAGATGCGCGAGCGGCATGTTCGGCTCCTGCTCGACCTCGCACATCTTCTCGAGGACCTTGTGCGCGGTCTCGGCCCAGCGCACCCCGTCGACGCGGCGCTGCTCGGCATCCCAGCCCGCGAGGTTCGCGGCGGCGTAGTTGTCGAAGTCGAGGACGCCCTCGCCCGCGCCGAGATAGAGGCCGACGCGCTTGCGGTTCAGCCCCGCGAAGCCGTCGAGGCCCGACTGCCGCCACGCCTGGCACGCGGCGCCGAGGGCGAACTGCGAGTTCAGGCCCGCGCTCGCGTGGACGCTTGGGTCCTTCACGAAGCGCGCGATGTCGTAGTCGCGCACCTGCGCGGCGAAGGTCGTGGGAAAGGTGCGCGCGTCGAAGCGCGTGATCGGGCCCATGCCCGAGTCGCTGTTCATGAGGCGCTTCCACACGCCGTCGACCTCATGGCCGAGCGGCGTGATCCAGCCCATGCCCGTGACGACGACGCGGCGGTTGTTCTTCGGGGTGCTCATCGTTCGTTCTCGTCGGGAAATCAGGGCTTCGAGAGGACCATCGCGCTGTTCTGCCCGCCGAGGCTCGGCGTGCAGACGAGGATGTGGCGCAGCGCGCGGGATTCGCTCGCACACGCGGCGGCGCACATGTCGCCCGTGTCGGTGCTGTTGACGCGGGCGGGCAGCCGCTGCTCGGAAAGCGCACGGCATGCGACGGCGGCGGCGATGGTGCCGAAGCCCGCGAGGTTCGCGCCGACCGAGGGCGCGAGCTGCACGATGGGCTTCGACGGGAGCGCGGCGCCGAAGACGCGGCGCAGCGCGTTGCGCTCGAGCGCGTCGAGCGCGGGCACGCCCGAGGCGTACGGGATGATCGCGTCGATGTCGGCGGCGGCGAGGCCTGCGTCGCGAAGCGCGGTCTCGATCGCATCGGCGAGCGATTCGCCCGAGGCGTCGGGCACGAGCCCGACCGTGTCGTCGCACCAGCTCTGCGTGGCGCCCGTTCCTGCGAGCACCGCGTGGATGCGCGCGCCGCGGGCCTTTGCGGTTTCCTCGGCCTCGACGACCAGGATGCCTCCGCCTTCGCCCGCGAGCGTGCCCGAGGCCTTCGCGTCGAACGGACGGACGACCTTGGTCGCGTCGGCGTCGACGGTGCATTCGGCGTAGCGGCCCGCGAGTTCCTGCCGCAGGTAGCCCATCGGGTTCAGCTTGCTGTCGGCGCCGCCCGAAAGGCACGCGTCGGCCGCGCCGCGCTCGATGACGCGCTGGCTCTCGGAAAGCGAGAGGCCGCTCGAGGCTTCGTTGCAGGTGATGGTGTTCGACGGGCCCTGGCAGTCATGGATGATCGTGACATGGCAGGCGAGCATGTTGGGCAGGTACTTGAGCAGCCAGAGCGGCGTGAGTTCCTGCATGCCCTGCGCGCCCCAGTGGCTCGGGTCGAAGCGGCCGGCCGCGTCCTTCGAGGTCGTGAGCGCGGCGGTGAGTTCGTCGAGATCGGCGGCGATCAGGCCCGCGCCGATGTGGCAGCCGAAGCGGTCGGGCGCGATGGTCGGGGCGACATCGGGGTTCGTGCCGCGCGTGGTGAGGCCTGCGTCGGCGACGGCGAGCGCGGCGCCCGCGACGGCGATCTCGATGTCGCGCGCCATGACCTTGGTCGCCTTGCGGTAGCTCTTCGGAACGAGCTCCTTCACATCGAACGCGGCGGGCAGTTCGCCCGCGGAGGCTGCGCGGAAGCCTCGGGCATCGAAGGCGCGGATCGGCGCGAGCGCGGAGCGTCCCTCGCAGAGAGCCTGCCAGAGCGGCTCGATGCCGAGCCCGTGGGCGGTGACGGGGCCGAGGCCCGTGATGACGACGCGTCGGCGTGGCGACATAGGGCGCGGAGTATATCGGTGCCTGGCACATGCCATGCGGTGCCTGGCACTGCACGGCACGTGCCAGGCACGCGGCAGCACCAGCGGGCAGAACGACCGAATGTGGTCCGAAGCCCGTGGAATCGTCGTATCGTCGATCGATGGTGCTCGGGGTCGACCGGTGCCTGGCACGTGCCAGGCAGTGCCAGGCACTGCACGGCACGTGCCAGGCACCGGTCGGGGCAAGGACCGCGCTCCGTGTCGCGCCCCCGCTCACACCGCCGCGCGTCGCGCGATCAGCATCGCCAATTCGAGCGCCTGCTCGTAGTTCAACCGCGGATCCACCTGCGAGCGGTACGCCCGCGACAGATCCTCGTCCGCGATGCCGCGCGCGCCGCCCGTGCATTCCGTCACATCTTCGCCCGTCAGCTCGACATGCACGCCCGCGAGGACCGTGCCCTCCATGCGGTGGATCTCGAAGGCCTGCTCCGTCTCCGCCAGGATGTGCCCGAACTTGCGCGTCTTCACGCTCTTTCCAGCCCATTCGCCCGCGGTCGGCACCACCGTCTCGGTGTTTCCGTGCATCGGGTCGCACACCCATGTCACCGCAAGGCCCGCGTCGCGCACCGCGCGCAGGAGCGGCGGGAACGCTCGTCCGATGCGGTGCGCGCCGAAGCGCGACACGAGCACCACGCGGCCCGGCTCGTTGTCGGGGGAAAGCATGCGGATCGTCGTGAGCAGCGCCTCGGGCGTCGTGTCGGGGCCGACCTTCACGCCGATGGGGTTGCGAATTCCCCTGCAAAACTCGGCATGCGCGCCATGCGGGTCGCTCGTGCGCACGCCGATCCACGGCAGGTGCGTCGAGAGGTTGAACCACCCCTCGCGCCGCGGAACCTGCCGCGTGAGCGCCGCTTCGTACGGCAGCACGAGCATCTCGTGGCTCGTGAAGAAGTCGACGCGCTGCATCGCGGCGATCGTGCCGCCCGCGAGCGTCTCCATGAAGCGAAGGCTCTCGCCGATCGCGTCGACCATGCGCTGGTACTCGGCCGCGAGAGGCGAGTGCTTCACGAACGCGAGGTCCCAGTTCTCGGGGTGGTGCAGATCCGCGAAGCCTCCGTCGATGAGCGAGCGCACGAAGTTGAGCGTGAGCGCGCTGCGCTCGTAGCCGCGCAGCAGGAGCTGCGGGTCGGGCGTGCGCGCGGCGAGGGTGAACTCGGGGCGATTCACATTGTCGCCGCGGAAACTCGGCAGTTCGACGCCATCGCGCACCTCGGTGGCCGTGCTGCGCGGCTTCGCGTACTGGCCCGCGAAGCGGCCGATCCGCACGATGCGCCGCCGCGTGCCGTGCACGAGCACGAGCGACATCTGCAGCAGGATCTTCAGCTTCGACGCGATCGCGGCCGAGGTGCAGTCGGCGAAGCTCTCGGCGCAGTCGCCGCCCCACAGGATGAAGCGCTCGCCGCGCGCCGCCTCGGCGAGTTGCGCCTTCAGCGCCTCGATCTCGTAGCTCGTGACCAGCGGCGGCAGCGCCGCGATCTCGGAAAGCGTGCGGTCGAGCGCCGCCTCATCGGGGTAGACGGGCTGCTGGGTGCAGGGAAATCCCCTCCAGGTCGACGGAGTCCACGGCGCGCGAGGGTCGGACATCGGATCGGTGCTATCGGCTCTCGGGCCGCGCGGGGTCGAACGGGGCCGCGGCACGGGGCGTCCGCCCGACCTCGGGGGCCGGCGCCAATGCGGGCGACAGGACTTGAACCTGCACGGGTGTTACCCCACGGGAACCTAAATCCCGTGCGTCTGCCAATTCCGCCACGCCCGCGGAACGGCGGAGATTGTACGGATCGGGGCGGTCCTGCCGATTCCCCATGGCCCGGCCCCCGGGCGCCCCCGCCCTTTCGGCGGTCGGGCGGCCCTTCGATCCACCAGGACCATGAAGAAGTTCAGCCAGAACGCCGCGTCGAACTTCGTGCCGCTCCTTGCGCGCCTCCTGCTGTTCCTCGCCTTCGTGCCCGTCGGTTGGCACCACGCGATGCAGCATGTGGTCTTCACGGGGGAATCGGCCATCCGGCTTCAGGAGCTCGGCGTCCAGCCGACCATCGCCGCAACGGCCGCGCAGGCGAGCCTGCAGGCGGTCGGCGAACAGGGCTCCGCGCTGCAGACCCGCGCGCTCCACGCGCTCACCCTGACCTTCGACGGCCTGCGCCTCCCCCGCCCCGACATCTGGGCGTGGAGCGTGACCGTGATCGAGCTCGTCGGCGGCGCGCTCGTCCTCGTCGGCCTGTTCTCGCGCGTGTGGACCGCGGGCATGGTGCTGTGGGGGCTGATCCTCTTCGGGCTCACCTCCTGGGCGGCGATCCGCGGCACCTGGTTCTTCACGACGCCCGAGCCCGACCTGAGCCGCGCGCTGAGCCAGCTGGCGCTCATCGTGCTTGCGCTCGGCATCACCCTTACGGGCCCGGGCAAGCTGAGCCTCGACGGCCAGATCTTCCGTGGCGCGGGCGGTGGGGGCGGCGGCGACGAAGGCGACGACGAAGAGTGAACCCGCGGCGGCGCGCACCGCGCCCCTGACCTCAGGATGTGCGGGAAGAGCGTCGCGATCGCACGGGCATGCCGCGCGCAGCCCCTACGATGCGCCGCATGGCCGCGACGACGGGTCCCGAAGCACGCAGGCAGGCGGAGCAGCGCGAGCGGCGCATGAAGGCGCTTGTCGTGTCGCTCGCCGTGCACGCGCTCGTCGCGGCGGCGATCCTCGGCACCGCGTGGGGCATCGCGGCCAACCGCGAGCGCGAGGTGCCCGCGGTCATCCTGACCGCGGACTTCCTCGACCCTGCGCCGCGGACGGTGCGCAGCGCGCCGCAGGCTCCTGCCGGCGGCGACACCGCCCCCGCCCGCGGGGCCGCTTCGGCGGCCGACCTCTCGCAGCGACTGCGCGCGCTCGAGGCCGCGTCGGGCGCGAACGCCGAGATGGACGCCCTCGCCCGCCGCTTCGGCGCCGAGACCTCGGGCGAGGGCGCGGCGGCCACGCGCACGGGCGCCAGTTTCGCGGGGCTCGTCTCGGGGAACGCGACCAAGGTGGCGTATGTCGTCGATGCGTCGGGCTCGATGATCGGCAGCTTTCCCACGATCGTCGACGAGGTCGAGCGCTCGCTCTCGCGGCTCGAGCCCACGCAGCAGTTCACGGTGGTCTGCTTCCGCCGCGACGGCGCGGTCTCGCTCGACAACGACCCGTCGCTCAGGCCCGCGACCCGCGCGGCGCGCGGCGCGACGGTCGAGTGGCTGCGCCGCTCGGTCGTGCCGTCGGGCCGCTCGAGCCCCGTCGAGGCGCTCGCGCAGGCGCTGCGCTCGGGCGCCGACTGCGTGTTCCTGCTCTCGACCACCGTCACGGGCCGCGGGCGCGCCGAACTCGACCGCGACGCCACGCTCGCGATGCTCGAGAAGCTGAACCCGCGCGACCCCGCCACGGGGCGGCGCCGCGCGACGATCCAGTGCATCCAGTTCCTCGACATCGATCCGGGCCGCACGCTCGAGTCGGTGGCCGCGGAGCACTACGGCGCGGGCGGCTACCGATTCATCGGCCGCGGCGCCGCGGGCCTTTCGCCCGCCGACAGCCGCAACGCAGGACCAAGCACACCATGAACGGCAGCATCTTCTTCGTCTCGAACAACGGCGACGGCAGCATCGAGTGGATCGGCAGCGCGATGATCTGGCTGCTGCTCGCGCTCTCGCTCGCGAATGTCGTGCTCATCGTGCAGGCGGCGCTGGCCAACGCGCGCGCCACGCTGCTTCCCACGGCCGAGGCCGCGGAGCTGCGCACGCTGCTCGTCGCGGGCCGCTACCGCGAGGCGATCGATCGCGCGGTGCGCGGCTCGAGCGACCTCTCGCGCATGACGGCGCAGGCGCTCGACCACGCGCCGCAGGGCGCCGAGGCGATGGAGCGCGCGGCGGTGCAGGCCGCCGACGAGCTGCTCTCGGCGCGGCTGCGTGCGCTCGAGAAGCTGAACATCCTCGGGCAGGTCGCGCCCATGATCGGCCTCTTCGGCACCGTGTACGGCATGATCGTCGCGTTCCAGACCATCGCGACGACGGGCGGCAACGCAGACCCCGTGCTGCTCGCGGGCGGCATCGGCACCGCGCTCGTGACGACCTTCTGGGGGCTGCTCATCGCGATTCCCGCGACGAGCGCGTACGCGATGGTGCGCAACCGCACGATCGCCTCGAGCGACGAGGCGCTGGCGGCGGTCGAGGAGATGCTGGCGCTGTTCCGGCCGAAGTCCGACGCGGCGGGCGGCGGCGAGCCGTCCGCGCGGAGCGACGGACGATCCGCCTGAACGGCGCGCACCATGCCGCGGACGAATCGCGCCAAGTTTCCTCCCGCCGAGATCGAGGCGAACCTCACGCCGATGATCGATGTGAGCTTCCTGCTCATCGTGTTCTTCGCGCTCGTCTCGCGCATCACCGACACCGAGCGCGCGGCGATGTCGCTCGCGGAGGTCGGCGAGGGCGCCGCGGTGAAGCCCGAGGAGGAGGCGCGCATGGTGCTCAATGTGCTGCCTGGCGAAGGCGGCGCGGCCGCGGGGTATCGCCTCGCGGGCATCGACTTCGAGCCGACGCCCGATGGCGTGGCCGAGGTGGCCGAGGTCCTTGCCGAGGGATACAGGCGCAACCCGCGGCTTGCGGTGAATCTGCGCGCCGATGCGGCGACGCGCTACGAGTTCGTCGAGCCCGCGATGCGCGCGGCCACGACCGCGGCGCGGCTTGCGGGGGGCGGCGCGCTGCCGCGGCTCAACCGGACCCTTCGGCGGAAGGCGGTCGCGATGCGCGCTGACAGGCACGCGGGTCACGCACGCGCGCGGCGGGCGGAACTGCGCGACACCACGCGGCGCGCGCGGCTGTCGCTCGCGATCACGCCGATGATCGATGTGGTGTTCCAGCTCCTGATCTACTTCCTGCTTGCGACGAGCTTCGTGTCGGGTGAACGGCAGCTGCGCGCCGAGATGCCCGCCGACGGCGCGGCACCCGCGGCGCAGGACCCCTTCGCGCTCGAGGTCGAGACGCTTGTCGTCGGCGTGGTGCGCGAAGGCGCACGCACGCGCTACCGCCTGTCGTCGGGGCTCGCGCAGCCCGCCGATGCGCGCGCACTGGCCCAGACGCTGCGCGACGCGATGCTCACGCCTGCGCAGCCCCGCGGGATCTTTCCACCCGACCACCCCGTGCGCATCGCGGCCGCGCCCGATGCGCCATGGCAGGATGTTCGGAGGAAGGCCGTGAGGGCGCATGGGCTCGCCGTGGTGCTTGCGTGCGTTGCGCCCGTCGGTGCTTCCATCGGGGCGGCGGACGCGGCGGCAGCACCGAAGCGCGCGGTGTGGCGAGACGCCGAGTCCGACGAGTTCCGTACGATTCGTGCGGCCGAAATCGCGGCGAACAGCGCGCTGCTCGAGGCGCTCGCGCGTGGCGCCGACGCGGCGTCGATGCGGCGCATCGAGCTTGCGCGCGAGGCGATCGCGTTGCGGCGCGAGGCGCGCACGGTGGCCGAGGTGCGCGCGGCGGAACTCGGGCTATGCGAGAAGCGCCGCACGCTTGCCGAGTCGATCGCATCGAAGTCGCCCGCGTGCGCCTCGGAGCTGCTGCTCGAGGCGGCCGAGGATGCGCTGCTCCGCGCGCTCGGTGCCGATGCGTCGGACCTCATGCTGAGCGCAGGGCTTGCGACGCAGGCGGAGCGCGAGCGGACGCGAGCGGCGTGCGATGCGGCCCGCGGCGATCTTGCGCGGGCCGAGGCCCTCGCGAGGGGCGCTGGCGACCTTTCGTTCGCGTTCAGGGCCGACATGCTCGGAGGTTTGGCGGCGCTTGCGGCGATGGACGCGGGATCCGCAGACGACATTCGCGCGGCCGCCCTCGAGCGCCTGTCGCGCGCGGCGGCGTCGAAGGCTCCGCGCACGGCGGAACTCGCGGCGCTGCTCGCCCTTGCGCGGGCGCGCTCGCTCGAGCGCAACGCGGCGACGCGCGACGAGATGCTTGCGCTGCTCGACGACGCGCAGCGCACGCCCGATGCGGCGACGGCATTCGCCGCACGCGCCCTCGCGTGGAGCGCGCGCGGCGGCGAAGGGCCGTTTCCCGCGGCGAGCCCCGAGATCGCGCTGCTCGGCGCGACCGCGGAACTGCGGGGTCGTG
>JAJTGK010000025.1 GCA_021297815.1 Planctomycetaceae bacterium | reverse complement strand
TGCGAGGTCGAACGCGCCGAATCCCCCCATCGACAGGCCCGTGAGGTAGACACGCGTCGGGTCGACGGCCTTCGACGCCATCACCTCGTCGATCGCCTGCATGAGCGCGCGCATCGCGCGGGTCGGATCCTTCGCGAGCTTCGGCATCTCGCCGCGCTCGCGCAGGCCCTTGAGATCGATCGCGGCCCAGGTCTCGCCCGCCGGGCACTGCATGGCGAGCACATAGCACGGGGACTTTCGCTGGAACTCGGGCGCCGCCGTACCACCTGCGAAATGCACGAGCTGCGCCCGATTGTCGGCGCCGCGCTCGCCCGAGCCATGCAGGAACACGACCAGCGGCACCCGCGCGCCAGGGTCGGCGATCGCGTCCTTCGAGGGCTCGATGAGCCGGTAGCGATAGGTCGCGCCTCCTGTTCCCGAGCTGTCGGACACGGTGGTCGAGCCCGATGCGATCGAGGTCCACGGGTCGGCGCTGCTCGACGCGGTCTGCGAGAACGCAACGGCGCTTGCGCAACCAACGCAGGCGACAAGCAATGCAAGGATCGAGTGCATGCGCGCAGCGTAGCGCGCGGGCGAGGTCAGCCGCGCAGCGGCACGCCGCCAGGAATGCCGCCAGGCATCACGCCAGGCATGCCGCGGTTCGCAGGCGTTCCGATGCCGAGCGGCACGGGCTGCGGGCGGACCTCGTAGTTCGGCGTCAGCGCGATGTTGAGCGGCAGGCGCTTGCCCGACGGATCGCGCGGGATGTTGTCCTCGTCGATGATCCGCTGGATCGCCATGATGCCCTCGATGAGCATCTCGGGCCGCGGCGGGCAGCCTGGCACATACACATCGACGGGGATGTACTGGTCCACGCCCTGCACGACCGCGTAGGTGTCGAACACGCCGCCCGTCGAGGCGCACGCGCCCATCGAGATCACCCACTTGGGCTCGGCCATCTGCATGTAGATGCGCTGCAGCACGGGCAGCGTCTTCACGCTGACGCGGCCCGCGACGATCAGGAGGTCGGCCTGGCGCGGCGAGAACCGCATGACCTCTGCGCCAAAGCGGGCGAGGTCGAAGCGCGAGCACGCGGTCGCCATCAGCTCGATGCCGCAGCATGCGGTCGCGAACGGAAGGGGCCACACGCTCGAGCGGCGCGCCCAGTTGATGACGCGGTTGAGCTGCGTGGTGACGACGCTGTCGGTGGGAAGCGCTGCTTCGAGGCCCATAGGACTCGCATGGTAGCGCGGCGGGGCCTGCGGGAAGGCCTGCAAAATGCGGGTTGCGCACGCATCAAGTGACACGGCGCGCCGAATCCCCCATGGATCGGCGCGCCGTGTTCGGGTGCAAAAGGGTGTGCGGGGTCAGCCGAGGATCTGGCCGAGCTCCTCGCGGCGGAAGACGACCGTGTAGAGGCGGTCGATCTTCATCATGCGGAAGAGGTCGAGCAGGCTGCGGCTCGCGCCCGTCAGGTACGGGCGGAACTTGGCGGTGTTGGCGCGGTTGCGCAGGTCGACGCACATGCCGAGGCCCATGCTCGTGAGCATGGTCACGGCCGACATGTCGATGACGAGCGAGCTGCCCTTCGGCAGGTTCGAGCTTGCGATCGCCTCGGCGATCTCGGCCGAGATGACGGGCGCCTCGCGCTGCCCGATCGTCGGGCAGGTGATGCGGGCATAGAGGCCCTTCGGGTATCGCTCGATCGCGACATACTGCGCAAGCGCGTTGTCACGGGTGCTGTCGCGGTTCGTGGATGTGATGTCGAAGAGGCTCATCAGCCTCGATGTCGGCCCTTCACAGGGGCGACTTCTGCCGCTTGGGCAAACCCGTGCGATTTTCTCGGGGTTGCCCGACCAGACGGCAGCCCGTGCGGGTTATCCGAGCCGCAGCGGCGGGGAAACACCCGATTCGGGCGGCGGCGCGGCGCGCGCAGGCCTCAGGACGGGTCGACGGCGGCGCCGAGTTCGGTGACCTCGACGGGCGTCGGTTCGAACGCCGCGTGGAACGACGCCACCGAGTCGGGAATCGTCTCGATCGCGGGCACCAGCGTGGGCGCGAGCCGCGAAAGATCGACCGCGATGCTGCGGGTGTCGGTCGGGGCCAGCGCGTGACCGACGCGGCGATGCGTGAAGGCCCGCTCGGCGCGGCCTGCGAAGTCGCTCAGCGCCGCCGAGAACCCGCGCAGGTCGTTCGAGAGTTCGTCGCGCACGCCCGCGGCGATCGCATCGGACACGAGGCGGATGCGGTCGGTGTCGCTGCCGTCGAGCAGGGGGCTCCACTCGCGCAGTTCCGAAACCACGGCCTCGGCGCCGTCGGCGGCGGCCTTGACCGCCTCGCACGACTGTGCGGCGCGGTCGGCGCCGTCGACGAGATCCGCGGTGAGCCGCTCGCCGCGGTCGACGAGCCAGCCGAGCTCGTCACGGAGCCTGCGCACCTCGGACTGCGTCGATTCGCGCGCGGCGGCGAGTTCGTGCACGAGCAGGCCGAGCGCCTCGCGCAGGGCCTGCGCGTCGCCCGTGCGCTGGGCAAGCGCCTCGAGATGGCGCGACGATTCGCTCGAAAGGCTCGCGAGCGCGCTCGCGGTGCGGCCCGCACGCTCGATGAGATCGCCCATCGCGTCGATGCGCGACACGATGTCCTCGGCGCGCGCCACCGAACCCGCCAGACTGCCCACGCGGCGCTCGATCTCGGCGTCGAGCATGGCCAGCGTGCGGTTCGCGGCCTCCTCGATGCGCTGCTCGACCTCGCGCACGCGGTCGAAACGCCACGACAGCTCGCGCTCGATCCACTCGAGCTTCTCGCGCGCCACGCGGTCGGCAAGCGTCGCGATCGTCGCCTCGGTGACCTCGCTCGCCGACTTCAGCGCGGCATCGGCCGACTTCAGCGCCTCGTCGGCGCGGCCCGTCGCCACATCGGCGGCCGTGGTCGCCTTCTGGCTGCGGTCGATCTGCACATCGAACGCCTGCAGCATGCGCACGCCGAGGCGCAGCCGTTCCTCGATCTCGCCGCTCGTGCGCGCAGCGGAGTCGTGCTGCAGCCGCTCGTTGGCGAGCTGCGTCTCGAGCCGCGCGATCGTCGACTCGGCGCGGCGGATGAGTTGCGCGAGATGCGTGGGGCCGTGGGTCGACTTCGAGGATGAACTCGATGAGGAACCTGACGACGACGACGGGACATCCGCCGAGGACTCACGCGGGGCGGAGACGGACAGCGAATGGTTGGCGTCTTGGTGGCTCATGGTGCGCTTCCTGCGACAGCGGAGGACATCTTTCCGCGCGGCTTCCTGCCTTGCGAGCGATCGTGCGAGGCATGATGGTCGCGGGCCGCGCGCTTGTCAACGCAGCGGCGGGCGAGTCACTTCGCGTCGCGGTCGATGAAGACCCAGTCGAGGCCGAGGAGTTGCTCGGTGGCCGCCTCGCCGCTTCGCAGGGTGGCGCCGTTGCGCAGGTCGCGGCCCGTGCCCGACGGGTAGCGGTCGTCGCCCGCGAGGTCGCAGAAGAGTCCGAGCGACCCGAGCCGCAGCGCGGCGAAGTGGTACTCATTGCCGCTCGCGCCGCCAATGGCCGCGCCGCCCGCGCGGTAGAGGTCGTTGCCGCCGCGGTCGACGAACCACGCCAGCGCCTGTTGCGCGGCGCCACCGAGGGACAGGCCGCCGCAGCGGTAGCTGTCGTCGCCCGCGCCGTCGACGAAGATCGCGACGGTCTCGTCCCACGAGCCGCCGAGGTGCGCGGCGGTCTTCGCGGTGTACGAATCGTTGCCGGTGGCGTCGATCATGACGCCCGCGGCCTGGTGCGCCGCGCCGCCGAGGCCGTAGCGGTCGCAGCTCGCGGTGTCGTCGCCCTCGGCGTCGAACAGGAAGCCGAGGCCGAAGTAGTAGCCGCAGCCCTGGGCGAACTCGCCGCTCCTGCGGTGGTCGCGGCCCGCGAGGTCGAGATAGGCGCCGACGCCGCCTGGGGCAGACAGGCGGAACCCGAACCCGAAGCCCATGCCGAAGCCCGCGCGCTCGCCCTCCACTCCGTAGACGCTTGGCCGTTCGCCGAGATCCGAGCGGTCGTCGCCCGCGACATCGACCACCGCCCCGACCGCGAACGGCCCGCCCACGCCAAGTGCCATGCCTTCGCCTCGGAAACGGTCGCTGCCCGCGAGATCGACCACGATCGAGGCACCACCCGCGCCTGCACCGAGGCTCCACGCGCCGCCCTCGTAGCGATCGTTGCCCGCGCGGTCGACGATCGCGCTCACGCCGAGCGCGGAACCCGCGGTCAGCGCGCCGCCCTCGTAGCGGTCGTCGCCCGCGTGGTCGTCGATCACGGCGACCGCGCCAAGCGCGCCCGCGGGCCCGAGCGTGTCGCCGCCCGCATGAAGGTCGTTCCCCGTGAGATCGACCACCAGGCGGTGCGCCGCCGCGTCGTGGCGCCAGTCGTAGCGGTCGTCACCGCCGATCTCGAACACCGCGGCGATGCGGCCGAGGTCATAGCGGTTTGCGCCAGGCCCGCCGACCACGACCCAGCCGAGTTCGTCGATCTGGCTCGCCTGCACGATCGAGCCCTCGATCGCGCCTGCGAGTTCGGGCGGGACCTCGCCCGCCGCCCACTGGGCCGCATCGGCGGCGACCGCAGGAACGACATCAAAGTGCGCGAGCATCGACGCGGCCTTCATCGCATCGAAACCCGGCAGCGCGCGCAGCGCCTCGAGCTGTCGTGCGGCGTCGGGCCCCGTGACACGAAGGTTGTCGAGGCGATCGACCACGAGCGGACGCAGGCCTTCGCGACGCGCGGCCTCGACCGTCACATGTTCGGCATGCCGCACCCGAGCGGCGTTGATCAGGAAGTCGAGGTACCACACGGCCGCGTCGGGGTGGCCGATCTGAAAGGTGCCGTGCGCGGGTGGAAGCGTGGCGGGGTCGCCGCCCGCGAGGCGGGCGACCAGGTCCGCGGCGCCGCGGAACGGCGATGCGCGCCATGCCTCGGCGTTGGGAACCGCGGTGCGCAGAAGGTCTTCCGACTTCGCGGGCTCGCGGAACACGGCGCGAAGAAGCGGTGGGACACCCGCGACGGCGTAACGGTCGCACGCTGCGGCGAGCATGGCGAGAAGCGCATCGCCGCGCTTGCGGGCCTCTGGTCCGAGGGCGGCGAGCGCTTCGGCGAAGGCCGGGTCTGCCGTGCGTGGCGCGAGCAGGGCGGACTCGATCGGCTGGGGTTTCGCCACGGGATCTGACGCGGCGTCCTGCGGGAGCGCTGCGACGAGCATCGCGAGGACGAGCCCCGTCATCGCGCGCGCCCCCTCGCGTTGCCGCGGTTTCCGCGATCGAATCGCGCGCCGCCGCGCTCGGGGCGTGGGCCGCGAGGTTCGCCCGAACGGCTCGCGCGCGAATCCCGTGCACCGCGCGGCGCGGAGGCGCCGCGTTCCGCGCGCTGGGAACCGCGCGCGTCACGCTGTGGGCCGCGCGATTCGCGTTGCGGTCCGCGAGCATCGCGCTGTGGGCCGCGAGCATCTCGCTGCGTTCCGCGCTGTGGGCCGCGAGCATCTCGCTGCGTTCCACGCGATTCGCGTTGTGGTCCGCGCGCATCTCGCTGCGGGCCGCGCGACTCGCGCTGCGTTCCACGCGCATCTCGCTGCGGGCCGCGCGCGTCGCGCTGCGTTCCACGCGCATCTCGCTGCGGGCCGCGCGCGTCGCGCTGCGTTCCACGCGCATCTCGCTGCGGGCCGCGCGACTCGCGCTGTGGTCCGCGCACATCTCGCTGCGTTCCACGCGCGTCGCGCTGTGGTCCGCGAGCATCTCGCTGCGTACCACCCGCGTCGCGCTGTGGTCCGCGAGCATCTCGCTGTGGTCCGCGTGCGTCGCGCTGCGGGCCACGGGAGTCTCGCTGCGTGCTGCGCGAATCTCGCTGCGGGCTGCGCGCGTCGCGCTGCGTCGCTCGCGCTTCATGCGCAGGATGCGTGCTCCGTTCCTGGCGCGCGCCGCCGGCCGTGCGCCGCTCGGGCCGTCGCGATGCAGCGCCCGTATCGCGTGCAACGCCCTCGTTCGAATCGCCCTGCTCGGTTTCCCGTGCCCGCGCGCGTTCCTCGCGCTGCTCGGCGAACTCCTCCATCGATCGGCGCGGCGTGCGCGCGGGGCGAGCAGGGGCGACATCGGCCCCTCGCGACGCCGATCGCAGCTGCTCTACCTCGCGCGAGGTCAGTTCGCGCCACTCGCCCACGGCGAGGCCCTTGAGCTTCAGCGGACCAAAGCTGGTGCGACGGATCTTGTTGACGGGGTGGCCGACCTCCATCATCAGCGGCTTGATCTGCAGGTTGCGATGCTCGGCAAGTTCGAGGTGCACGGTCGTCTTGTCGCGGTCGCGCTTCAGGAGGTGCAGCGAACTGCGCATCTCCGAGCCGCGGCTCGCCTTGAAGATCTCGCGCTCGATGCGCGCGATGTCCTCGTTCCCCAGGCTTCCGTCGATCACGAGGTCGTAGCCCTTGGTCACCCCGAAGCGCGGGTGGGTGAGGCGATTCGCAAACTCCCCATCGTTGGTCAGCACCAGCAGGCCCGAGGCATCGAGGTCGAGCCGACCCACGCAGTAGAGCCGCGGCCGCGACGGATGCTTCACCAGGTCGATCGCGCGCGGGCGGCCCTCGGGGTCGCTGTTCGTGCACACCGTGCCGCGGGGCTTGAAGAGCACGATGTAGACATGCTTCTCGGGCTTGCGCAGCGGCCGGCCATGCACCTCGACGCGGTCGTTGTCGGGGTCGACCCACGCGGGCAGCGAATCGACGAGGTGGTCGTTGACGGTCACCGCACCGCCGAGAATCAGCTCCTCGCACTCGCGCCGCGACGCAACGCCCGCGTCGGCGAGCACCTTCTGCAGGCGCTCCCCGCGCGACTTGTCGGCGAAGTCGTGGCGGGCGATGGTCTTTCGGGGCTTGCGAGTGTCGCGCATCGGGGCAGTGTAGGGCAACGGCGCGCCTGCCCACGCTAGACTTGCGACCTATGCCAATCTACGAGTACGAGTCGGTTGAGGCCGGCGAGGTGGTCGAACTGCTGCGCTCGATGAAGGACGCGGATGCGCCCGTCGAGGATCCCGCGGGCAAGGGCCGTACCTTCCGTCGCCGCATGTCGGTGTTCGGCGCGGTCGGCGGCGCGAGCGCCGATGGCGGCGCGCCGTCGTCGGGCGGCCATGTGCACTCTTCGTCCTGTGGCTGCGGCAAGCCGCGCGGAAGCTGCGGACTCTGATGGCGCGAAAGCCCAACTCGAATCCCGCGGCCAGGCCTGTCGCATCCAGCTCGAACACCCTGTCGTCGAGCGGACGGCTCGTGCTGCATGGCGTTGACTTCTCGGGGGCCGACGGCGGCGGCGCCGCCAAGATCCGCATCGCCGAGCGCGAGCTTGCGCCGCGGAGCGCGATCCATGTGCGCGGCCGCATCGACCGGAACGGCCTGCGCAAGGCCATCCTCGAAAGCGCCGCAGACGGCCGCGAGCATCTCTGGCGCATCGACGCGCCGTTCGGCCTGCCGCTCGAGTGCTTCGCCGCGTCGCGGCCCGAAGGCATGGCCGAAGGGGAGCTCTCCTGGCGCGCGGTCGCCGAGTGGATGGCGGGCTTCGACACCCCGCGCGATTGGCGCGGCGCCATGCGCGATATGTCGAAGCGCGAGCCGAAGCGCGCGTGCGACCGCGAGTTCCGCACGCCGCTCGCGCCGATGAACCTGCGTGTCTTCAAGCAGACCTTCACCGTGATCACCGAGATCCTGCTGCCGCTTGCCGACGCGGGCATCGCGATCGAGCCCGTCAGCATGCCCGCGGGCGGCGCTGCGCGCGTGCGCGTCGCCGAGGGCTGCCCCGCGAGCATCCTCCTTCGCCGCGGCTGGCCCGCGCGCGGCTACAAGGGTGGTGGAGAGCCGCCGCGCATCGTGCGCGAGGAGATCATCCGACTCCTGCGCCGCGACGGGCTTGAGATTCCGTCGAACCTCGCGGTCGAGGCGATCCACGACGAGGAAGGCGACCTGCTCGACGCGATGATCATGGTCACCGCGCCGCTCGAGGTGCCGATTCCCGCCGAACTCGCGGCGACAGCCGCGGTCGAGGCGTGGGTGTACTGAACGAACGGGCCACATGCCGCGATGACCGCCGCGACCACCGACATCCTCGCGCAGAGCCTCCGGGTGAACGAGACCTTCTTCTCGATCCAGGGCGAGTCGACCTACGCGGGCTTCCCGTGCTTCTTCATTCGGCTCACGGGCTGCCCGCTGCGCTGCCGCTACTGCGACACCGAGTACGCCTTCCGCGAAGGGGCACCGCGCACGATCGGCGCGCTTCTCGACGAGGTGGCGAGGTCAGGCGCGCGCGTCGTCGAGCTGACGGGTGGCGAGCCGCTCGCCCAGAAGCGCGCGTTCGACCTCATCGCGCTCCTCTGCGAGCGCGGCCACACGGTGCTCATCGAGACCTCGGGCGCGGTCGACATCACGCCGTGCCATCCGAAGGCGATCCGCATCCTCGACATCAAGACGCCGGGCTCGGGCGAGGTCGACCGCAATCTCTGGTCGAATCTCGACGACCTGAGGCCGCATGACGAGGTGAAGTTCGTGATCGTCGATCGCGCCGACTACGAGTGGGCGCGTGAGGTCCTCGTGCGGCACAGGCTCGCCGAGCGGTGCAACGCGGTGCTGATGAGCCCCGCGTTCCCTCAGAAGCAGGGCCTCGAGATCCTCGGCTGCCCAGGGCTTTCGCCGCGGGCGCTCGCCGAGTGGATCCTGGTCGACAACCTGCCCGTGCGGCAGCAGACCCAGTTGCACAAGCTGATCTGGGATCCGGGCCAGCGGGGCGTCTGAAGCCGCGGTCTTCGGCCTTCGCCATCGAGGCAAAGCCAAAAAGCGAACCGCGCGGCGTTGGCCGCGCGGTTCTGTCTGAATGCCCAGGAGAGGACTCGAACCTCCAAGGTTGTTACACCACCAGCACCTCAAGCTGGCGCGTCTGCCAATTCCGCCACCTGGGCAGGTGGGGCCTTGCGGAAGCCGCGAAGGGGTCGCGGAGAATATCCGAAGGTCGGCCGGGCGGCAACCGCTTGGTTCGCAAGCCGAACCAGGCCATGCCGGCATCCACGCCCTTGGATCCGAGAAGTGCAGGGACCGCGCCGCCACCCATACGAAAGCAGGGGCCCCGAAGGGCCCCTGCGGAATCACACATGGATGAAGGCTTGGGTCAGATCGTCCACGAGCCCAGGAGCTGCGCGAGATCGGCGCCGTCGACATTGCCGTTGCCGTCGATGTCGCCAGGGCCCGACGAGCCCCAGGCGCCAAGCAGGATCGCCAGATCCTGGCCGTTCACGACGCCATCGTTGTTGAGGTCGGCCGGGTTCGACGGGTTGCAGACAACCACGCGCACCTTGACCTCGTCGACCGCGGCTTCGATCAGCGAGCCCGTGCCCGCGTCGTCGGCGATGAAGCGGACCTTCATCTGGTTCGTCGGAGCGAGGAAGTCCGCGATGCGGAACTCCTTGAAGAACCAGCCGCCGTTGACCTCGGCACCCGTGGGGCCGACCGTCTCGAGCGCGAGCCACGAGGCGCCGTTGTTGTTCGAGATCTGCACGCGGAAGGTGTCGGCGTTCGGCGCGCCACCCTGCTGGTTCGAATACCAGCGGTTGTACGAGACATACGCCTCGCCACCCGTGGCATCCATGGTCGGCGAGGTGAGGGTGGTGAAGCCACCGTCGACATCGGCCTCGCCAAGCGTGCCGCCCGCGGTGCCCTGACCCGTGAAGAAGCAGAGCGTTCCCGTCGCCGTGACATCGTTCTCGGGCTGCACGGGCACGCCCGCGTTGCTCGTGCCGAGCGGATCGGCGCGGGTCCAGAGGCCCGTCGTCGCCGTGTCGCCCGCCGTCGTCAGCGTCCAGCCGAGGTTGGTCTCGACCGTGTCGACGAACTTGTTCTGCAGCGAGTTGGCGACGATCGCGCTGTACACGGTGAGGGGCGCATCGCCAGGGCTCGTGCCCTGCGCGCCCGTCGTCGAGTTCGCCGCCACATAGAACTGCAGAGTGCTGCCGCAGGCGCCTGCGGGCAGGGTCGCCGTGTACTGGTTCGACGCGCCCTGCACCATGTTCACCTGGTTGAAGGTGCCCGAGGTGCCGAAGCGGTAGAAGAGCTTGCCCGTGCCGGGCTGCGGGGTGCCCGCGAGGGCGGTCACATTCACAGGGAAGGTGGTGGTGCCGTTCGGCGCCGAGGTCGACGGCTGGCCGCTCGGGAACGAGAAGCCGATCAGCTGGATCGCGGGGCCGGGCAGGCCGTGCTCCGTGAACGCGTTGTTGATCTCCGCGTAGTGCGGAGTGCCGTCGTTGATGTTGCCGTTGTCGTCGTCGAGCGTGAGGAAGTCGATCGTGATGTCGCCTGCGATGGTCGTGCCCGTGTGCAGGAGCACCGAGCCCGTGGCGAGTTCCGACACGATCGAGCGGTAGGTCGACGGGTTGGTCGCGAGCAGGTTGTTGCGGACATCCCACACGCAGCCCGAGAGCAGCTGGCCGCACGAGTGGATCGCGCTGCCGCAGCTCGAGCAGCTCGAGGCGCTGTAGGTGCAGGTGTTGTCGGCGTTGCGGATGCCCGTGGTGCAGGTCTGGAAGCCGACGGCAAGGCGCGGATCGTCGGTGACGAGCACGCCCATGACATCGCCGAAGCCTTCACCGTACGCGCCCTGGCCCGAACCCGCGCGGTTCACGATGTGGTGGCCGAACTCGTGGTGCACGACGGGCGCGAACGCCGTGTTGTTGCAGCCGCCGCCCGCGGGGTAGAAGTTGATCGACGAACCGTCGTAGTACGCGTTGCAGGTGCCCGCGACCTGGACATTGATCGGGAAGGCCGTCTGCGTCGCGATCGTCGGGAAGCTCGGCTGATGCAGGACGAGAAGGTCGCGCACGATGTTCGACTGCAGGTACGCGTTCACCTCGGCGCGGTAGTCCTCGGTGTTGTTGGCCGCGTTGTGCGTGAAGGTCAGCGCACCACCCGCGCTCGCAAGAGCGATGTTGCCGACCGTGCCGCTCGCCACATCGTTGACCGTGAACCAGCGCCCCGCCATCGACGAGGTGAAGGTGGTCGATGCCGCGATGTTCGGAATGGTCAGCGTGCCATCCACGCCCGTGTACAGCGTCGTCGCGCCGTAGGTGATGCGTGCGTAGGGCAGCGCTGCGATCGCCTCGGGCCCGCACGCGTCGGCGGCGATGCCTTGGGTCGCCTGGCCATTCACCGTCACCGTCACATCGGCGTGCAGGATCTGGTCTTCCTGGAAGAGGATCTTGCCCGTCTCGGAGTCGACGACATAGAGCATGCGCTGGTAGGCGCTGCGGTCGAACACGCCCGTGCCCGTCACGATGAACTTGACGCCGAGGCGCGGCTGCGCGGCAGGGGCGCCGTCGTAGCCCGCCCAGATCACCTGCTCCTGGTCGCTGATCTTCGCGCCGGGGCCGAACTGGTTGAGCGGCGCGCGCGAGACCTTGCGGAGATCGAGCTGCGAGGGCGAGATGGCCTTGCCCGCGAAGGTCGCAGCGAACTCACGCACATCGCGCAGCGCGTTCGACACGAGGACGAGCGGGAAGCCCGCCTCGTTGCGCACGAGGCAGCGCACATCGCCGCGGAAGACGGGAATGCCCTTCACATGCTGCGAGTAGCCGACGAGGAAGAACTTGTAGTCTTCGCGCGCGTGGTCGTACGACACGGGCACGACATGGGCGCCGTCGCCGTTCGGGCCGATCGCCATGAGCTGCGAGAAGTCGGCCGAGAGCATGCCGAGGTGGTTGCGGAGGAAGCCCTCCGCGCTCTCGACGGGGTTCGAACCCTGAGAGAACGCCTGGCCATAGACGCGCGTGATGCGGCCGTCGAGCTCGAACACGCCCGTTCCGGGGTTCGTGTCGAAGAAGCTCTGACGCGCGGACTCAGGGCCCGCGGCGCCTGGCGTGACCTGGGCCTGCAGCGTGGTGGGAGCGAGGGCGAGTGCCGCGACGACGGCGAAACAGCCAAGATTCCGAGGACTCATGCGATCTCCTATCGGTTCGACTCTTGAGGGAGGTGACCCCAACGCGCCCAGCGGGCGCCGATTCCATTGTTCCGCATGATTCGGTGATCCCTCGCCCGGAGAGCCGTAATTATCCAAAGTTTCTGTCTGTTTCAGAGCCGACCCCCACCGAGGGAGCGGGCCATCGACCGATACGATGCTGCGCTTCCCATGAGCGACCGCAACAAGGACCGCGAACCTGTCATCGAGAACCGCAAGGCGCGGCATGACTTTGCGATCTCGGACACGCTTGAGTGCGGCATCGAGCTCGTGGGGACCGAGGTCAAGAGCCTGCGGCTTGGGCAGGCGAGCCTGGCCGAGGGCTGGATCAAGGCCGAGATCAAGCCCGCCGAGCTGACGCTCCTCAATGTCACGATCGCCGAGTACCCGCCCGCGGGTGCGACTCGGCAGCATGTGCCGAACCGCCCGAGGCGGCTTCTTGCGCACGCGCGGGAAATCGTCAAGTTCGGCACCGAGGCGAAGGCGAAGGGCGCCACGCTCGTCCCGCTCAAGATCTACTGGGTCAAGGGACGCGCGAAGCTGCTCCTCGGCATCGGCACGGGCAAGAAGCAGCACGACAAGCGCGAGGACATCGCGAAGCGCCAGGACAAGCGCGACATCGACCGCGCGATGAGCAGGCGCCGATAGCGCCCCTGCGGGCGCACCACGCGATCAGGGCGAGGGCACGAGGATCGACTTGCCGTTGTCCTCGTCGCGTTCGCCGCAGGCGCAGGCGACCACGATCTCGGCGACATGCTCGGGAGGCAGCGCGCGGTGCGCGGGCACGACCTTCTCCGAGAAGTTCTGCCGCAGCATCGCGGTCTCCACGGCACCGGGGTTCACCGCGAAACCCTTGATGCCGTATGCCTTGCCTTCGGTCTTGATCGAGCGCGCGAAGCTGTCGGTCGCCGACTTCGCGGCGGCATACGCAAAGAACCCTGGAAACGGGTCGACCGTACCGAGCGTGGACACGAGCACCACGCGGCCTGCGCGCTGCGACTTGAACTGCGGCCAGGCCCGCGTGATCAGGAACGCAGGGCCGAAGGCGTTCACGAAGAAGGCCTCCTCGAGCACCTCCTCGGTGGTCTGGTCGATGGGCTTGTGCGGCGCGCTGCCCGCGCAGAGGATGAGCGCGTCGAGCCGTCCGAACGCCGCCACGGTGCGGTCGACGATGTCGTAGGCGAGGCCGCTGTCGGCGATGTCGGCGACAAGCGACAGGTGGCGAGAAGGCTCCGCCATCGACGCGCGGGTGTGCTCGAGACGGTCGTGGCGCCTGCCCACGAGCACGACCGCGTGGCCGCGCTCGGCCAGCATGCGCGCGCACGCCGCACCGATGCCGCTGCCCGCGCCTGTCACGATCGAGACGGGATGTGCGTCGCTCATGGGTCGCCCTTCGCGGCCCGCGCCGCAGCCGATGCAGCGCGCGTCACCCGAAGATGCGCGCGAGGTCGTTGTAGAAGGTCAGCAGGAACAGCCCCGCCACCAGCACGATGCCCGCGGTGGCCGCCGCGTTCTGGAACCCGATCGACGGCGGCTTGCCCGCGATCCGTTCGTAGATCAGGAACATGAACAGGCCGCCGTCGGCGATGGGGATCGGCAGCGCGTTCACCACCGCCAGATTCACGCTGATCAGCGCGAGGAAGAACAGGATGTACATGAAGCCCTCGTCGGCGACCTGCGTGCCCGTGTGCAGGATGCCCACGGGGCCCTGCAGCTGCTCGACGCCGACCGAGCCGCGCCCGAGGCGGTCGATGGTCAGGAAGACCTGCTCGACCATCACGACGGTCTGTCGGAATCCCATGGCGATCGCGGTGAGCGGGTTGCCGCCCGCCTCGAGCACGGTGAACTCGGGGTCGAACACCGTCTCGGGAATCGGGAAGTCGTGGCCGAGCGACCGAAGCGACGCGATGTCTTCTGCGGCGAGCGTCATGACCGCCTCCGCGGGCGCGGCGGCTTCCGCGGGGTCGCGGTAGCCGACGCGGACCGAGAGGGGGGCGTCGCCCGTGTGCGCACGCGCCTTCGCTCCGAGCGCGATGCGCAGGTCGCGCAGGCTCGCGATCGGGGCGCCGTCGACCGAGATCAGGCGGCTGCGCGGCATCAGCGCAAGCGCCTTCGCGGCCGAATCGCGCGTGCCTTCCTTCGAGAGCACGGTGTCGATGGTGCGGGCGACGATCGGAAGGTCGAACGCGGACTCGAGGTACACGCCCGCGCGGCCTTCGGAATCGGTGCGGATGTCGAGGGCGGTCTCCTTGCCGTCGCGCAGCACGACGACGGGAATGCGCGACGACGGCGCCGCGCGGAACGCCGCGCGCACGGCGGACCCCGACGGGCCGTCCTCGAGGTTGACGCGCAGGAAGACATCGCCCTCCCGCAGCGTGGCGGCGTTCGGGCTGCCCTCGGCGACCGTGAGCACGCGCGCAAGGGCCGTGATGCCTGCGATGCCCGAGTCGGCGCGAGGTTCGCCCGAAGGAGTGGGTGAGAGCATCGTCTCGTACTGCGGCACGGTCTCGATGCGCGCCGATCCTTGCGAGCCGTCGGTGGCGACCCATGCGATGTCGACGGGCGCCTCGCCTGCGGCCTTCACCGCGTCCTCGATCGACGCAAAGGTCGTCGACTCGACGCCGCTCACCGAGACGATGCGCGAGCCCGCCGTCAGACCCGCCTCGGCGAGCGACCGGCCGTCGACCGTGCGGATCGAGCCGAGCAGCCGGTCGATGTCGGCGCGCGAACTGCGGACATCGGTGATCGTGGCGCTGCGCGCGGGGTCGATGCCGATCGAGAGGAGCCCGATGCGCTCGTCGCGAACGGGCTTCACGGAATATGCGATCCGCTCGTCGCCCCGCTCGACCTCGATGCGGAGCGTGGCGTCGGGCTTCGCCATCGCCGCGGCGACGCGAACATCGACGAAGGTCGCGACGGGCTCGCCGTCGATCGAGACGATCCTGTCGCCCGCCTTCAGCCCGACAGGCGCCGAGGATCCCGGCGCGGGCACAGGCTCGGCCACGGCGGCGCGCCCGTCGGGCGCCACGAAACCGACCATTGGCGCGGGGAAGCGCACGCCCACGAGGAACGCGACCAGGAACAGCACGATCGCAAGCGCGAGGTTCGCGGCGATGCCCGCGAGGATCACCACGCCGCGCCTGAGATGCGGCGCGCGCGTGAAGCTGCGCGCATCGTCGCTCGTCGCGCCAGGGTTGCCGTCCTCCTGGCCGAGCATGCGCACATACCCGCCGACCGGCAGCATGCGCAGCGAATACTCGGTCTCGCCGAGGCCGCGGCGCTCGCGCTCGGCGTCGCTCATCTCGATCGGGCGCTTGCCGTGCATGCGCACGACCTTCGCGTCGGCCGAACCGATGCAGAATCCGACGCCCTTCCTGTAGCTCACCGCGCACGGGCCCATGCCGATCGCGAAGCCGTCGGCGCGGATACCCGCCCACTTCGCGGCGAGGAAGTGCCCAAGCTCGTGGATGAAGATCAGGAAGCCGAAGCCGAGGAGGACGAGGATGAAGCCAGAGAGCGCGCTCACGGCCCCATCTTACGCGTGGACGGCGCCCACGAGCGATGCAGCGTGCGCGCGCGCGGCTCGGTCCGCGGCGGACACATCGGCGACCGAACGGACCTCGCCTGTCGGCAGGGCGCGGAGGGTCTCGCGAACGACCGCCGTCACATCGAGGAATCCGATCCTTCGCGCGAGGAACGCGTGCACGGCGACTTCGTTGGCCGCGTTCAGGACGGCGCCCGCGGTGCCGCCTGTGCGGATGACCTCATGCGCAAGCAGGATCGCGGGGAACCGCGCGTGGTCGACCGGCTCGAAGTCGAGCGACCGCAGCGCCGCGAAGTCGAGCTTGCGCGACGGGCCGTCGAGCCGCTCGGGGTCGCACATGGCCTGCTGGATCGGCGTGCGCATGTCGGGCGGCGACAGCTGCGCGAGCACCGAGCCGTCGAGGTACTCGACGAAGCCGTGCACGATCGACTGCGGGTGCACGATGGCGTCGATGCGGTCGGCGCCGAGGCCGAACAGCCAGTGCGCCTCGATCAGCTCGAGGGCCTTGTTCATCAAGGACGCGCTGTCGATCGTGACCTTCGGCCCCATCCGCCATGTGGGATGTGCAAGTGCGTCGTCGGGCGTGGCGCGCGCCATCTGCTCGAGGGTCTTCGCGCGGAACGGCCCGCCCGACGCGGTCAGCACCACGCGGCGCACGCCCTGCATGCCGTCGCCCGCCTTCAGGCACTGGAAGAGCGCGTTGTGCTCGCTGTCGACGGGCACGATGCGCACGCCCGCGCGCGCGGCGGCGGGCATCACGATGGCGCCCGCGGCGACGAGCGTCTCCTTGTTGGCGAGCGCGATGTCGCAGCCGATCGAGATCGCCGCGAGCACGGGGTCGATGCCCGCCGCGCCGACCATGGCGGCAAGCACGAGGTCGCCGCGCCGCGCGCACGCCTCGAGCATGTCGACCGCGGCGCGCGGCCCGCGGAACACGCGGGTTCCCGCAGGAACGGAGAGCTCCGCATCGCCATCGACGAGCGCCACCGCATGCGGGTGGAACTCCGACGCCTGCGCCGAAAGCGCGTCGCCGTTGCGCGAGGCGGCCAGTCCAGCCACCTCGAATCGCGGCGTGCCGCGCCGCGCGAGTTCACGCACGACATCGAGCCCGCTCGTTCCGATCGAGCCGGTCGATCCGAGGATGAAGACCCGTCGCGTCGCGGCGCGCATCACTCGTCGCCGCCACCCTTCGGGCGCTCACCCGGGGCGAGCTTGCGCACGCGTCCGCCGTACAGCGAGCGCGGACGCGCGGCAGGTTGCGGAGCTGGAGCAGGCGCTGGCGCTGGAGCGGGGGCGCTGCGATCGCCACCGCGGTTTCCGTCGCGTTGTTCGCCGCGGCCACCACGGCCGCCGCGTCCGCCACGGCCACCGCGTTCGCCACGCCCACCGCGTTCGCCGCGGCCACCACCGTCGCCGCGGCCTCCGCGATCGTCTCGGCCACCGCGGTCGCCACGCTCTCCTCGGTTCTCGCGGTCGCCGCCCGATGCCTCGGACCCCGCGCGCGGTTCCGAACCGCCACGCGGCTCGCCGTCTCCGCGTGGTTCGCCATCGCGTCCACGGCCGCCGCGGCCGCGCCGGCGACGACGGCGTCGCTTGCGACCGCCGCCTTCACCATCGCCCGACCCTTGGCCGGCACCCGAGGAATCGCCCTCGGTCTCCGACGATGCGTCGTCCGACCCCTCCGGGCCTTCATCGCCGCCACCGTCATCCTCGGCGTCTTGCGCATCGTCGCTCGATCCGCCGCCCGCATCTTGCGAATCACCACCCGACGGGGCCTCGCCTGCGCCATCGCGCCCGCCGCGGCGACGCCGACGCCGACGCTTGCGGCGTCCGCTGCCTTCGCCGTCCGCGCCTTCGCCCGAAGCACCCTCGGGATGCGCTTCTTCAGTGGGTTCAGGTTCGGGCAGTGGCTCGGGCTGATCGAAGGGCGGCTTCTTGTACGCCTTGCGCAGTTCGTCGCCCTGCTCGCCCGTGAGGAGCGACTGGTGGCCCTTCACCTCGATGCCCAGTTCGGCGCAGGTCGCAAGCACTTCCTTGCTGGTGACCTCCATCTCCTTCGCCAGCGCGTGCACGCGGATCGCCGGGCTCGGCTCGCGTGGCGGTGGCGGCGGCGCTGCGGGCGCATGCTTCGTGGCCTCGCCCGAGCCTTCGGCCGAATCGCCATCCTCGCGGTCGCGGCGGCCTCGGCCTCCACGCCGGCGACGGCGCTTGCGGCGTCCACCGTCGCGACGCTCGCCCTCGGCGCCTGAGGCGCGCGTCGAGCCATCGTCGGCCGACGCGTCGTCGTCTTCGGATTCCTCGTCGCGCGCCAGCGCGTCGGACACGCTCTCCTCGTCGTCCCTGAGTTCAGGCAGGTCGTCGAAGCCACCCGACAGGATGATCGAGGTCGCATCGGCGGGGGCTGGCTTCCGGCGACGGCGGCGGCGGCGGCCGCGACCCTGACCCTGGCCCTGCGACGGCGTCTCGCCCTCGGCTTCCTCCTCGTCCTCCTCGATCTCGGTCGGAAGGCTCGAGAGCGCGGGCATCTGGAGCTTCACGGGCCGCCCGAGGTCGACATCGGCGCCACGGTCGTCGTACGCGTACACATCGACGCGGTCGACGGGAATCGCGTCGCTGATGCGGATATCGACCTTCTTGGCGAAGAGGTCCTCGAGCTCGACGAGCGCGCGACGGCGCTTCGAAAGCAGGATCCCCGCCACGCGCGAACTGCACACGACCTCGACGCGCGACACGCGCTCCATGTCGAGCACGAGCTGGATGCGGCGCATCGCGTCGGCCGCGACGGTGTCGGGCATGCGGATGTCGCCCGATCCACCGCAGTGCGGGCAGTCGGTGTAGTGCGTCTTGCGCAGGCTCGGACGCATGCGCTGGCGCGTCATCTCGACGATGCCGAACTCGCTGATCTGCGAGACGGTCGTCTTGGCGCGGTCGCGCGCGAGGTGCTTCTTGAAGCGGTCCTCGATCTCGCGACGGTGCTTCGCCGAGCGCATGTCGATCAGGTCGCACACCACCACGCCGCCGAGGTCGCGCAGGCGCAGCTGCCGCGCGATCTCGTCGACGGCCTCCTCGTTGGTGTTGTACGCGTTGGTCTCGCTGTCTCGCGCGCTGCGCGAGCGGCCCGAGTTCACATCGATCGCGACGAGCGCCTCGGCCTGGTCGATGACGAGGGCACCACCCGATGGCAGCGGCACCTCGCGCGCGTGGATCAGGTCGACCTGGCGCTCGATGTCGAAGGCGTGGAAGACAGGGGTCTTGCGGTCCCAGTAGTGGACCTTGGTCGCGGTGCGCGGCGAGACGACCTCGAGGAACGCCTTCGCGCGGTGGAACGCGCTTTCGCTGTCGACCACGATGCCGTCGACCGACGCGTCGATCGAGTCGCGGATCGTGCGCAGCAGGATGTCACCCTCGGTGTAGAGCTCGCACGGCGCGCCGACGGCGCCCATGCGCTTCTCCATCACCTGCCAGAGGCGGGTGAGGTACTGCGCGTCGCGGGCGAGTTCGGTGCGCGTCGAATCGAAGCCCGCGGTGCGCAGGATGAAGCCGAAGCCCTCGGGCAGGTTCAGCGAGTCGAGGATCTTGCGCATCTTGCGACGGCCGTCCTCGTCGTCGACCTTGCGCGAGACGCCGACATTGTCCATGTCGGGCATCATCACGAGGAGGCGCCCCGGGATCGAGAGGTAGCTCGTCACCGTCGGGCCCTTCGACCCGAGGCCTTCCTTGAGCACCTGCACCGTGATCTCCATGCCGCGCCTGAGCGCATCCTGGATCAGCGGTCGCGAGCGGCGGGGGATCTTGCGGCCGACCTTCTCGGTGCGGTCCTTGTCGCCCGGGAAGTACTTCGGGTGGAGGTCGCTGATGTGGAGGAATCCGTTCGCACCCTGGCCGAAGTCGACGAACGCGGCCTGGATCGCGGGCTCGACATTGACGACGCGCGCCTTGTAGATCGAGCCGACATTGGTCGCGGTCGCCGCACGCTCCGCGAAGAACTGCGCGAGCTTGCCCTGCTCGAGGATCGCGATGCGCGTTTCCTCGCCGGGCACATCGTTGACGACCACGAGCTGCTTGGGCTTCTCGCCGCGGTGCACCTCGAGCGCGTCGTCGTCCTCGGCGTCGCGTTCGGGCGCGGGGGTCTCGAAGGCCATCATCGAGGCGCGCGCGTAGGCCGCGGCGGCCTCCTCGGCATCGGCGCGTTCCTCGGCGAGCTGCTCGAGTTCTTCGGGCGTCGGCGCTTCGCCGTCTTCCGAAGCACCGTCGCCGTCGCCGCTTTCCTCGCCCTCGAGCCCGATCTCCGACCGCGCATCGCTGAAGCGTCCGTCGCGCTCGTTCGGCTCGTCTTCGGTGGTCTCCTCCGCGCCGTCGCCCGCGTCGAGCGGGCCCGACTCGAGCTCGCTTCCATCGACGAAGCCGTAGTCGGGGTCGTGCGACGGCGTGGCGGCGCGGCGCTCAAGGCCACCTCCACCATGATCGGCGCCATGATTCGCAGCATGACCCGCGTCATGGTTCCCCTCGAGCCGCTCGCGGTGCATATCGCCCGCGACGCCGTCGGTCGTGTCGTTCGTGTGTCCGTTGTCCATCTTCACGCTTCGCTTCTCCGGCGCATTCGCCGGATTGCGAGGACGAGCATGGGAAGGAACCGGGCGCCGCGCGCGGTGCGCACGGCTTCGGCGAGGAGGGCTCCGATACGGACGGAACCTTCGCGGGGCGGATGGTTCCGCGCCGCGGGCGCGCCAGGCGCGCCTCTCGCATCGCATGTCCGCTGCCGTCGTCGCGCAGGGCGCGCGGCTCGGTGGCCGTCGGCGCCTCGTGTGGCGGCGTGCGCAGCGGCGCACGCGACTGTTCGTCTCAGCCCGACGCGCGCGAGAGCGCGCGACGCAAGGCTGCCCGGCCGTCGCAGGGCGCGTGCGGGTCAGCGCGCGCGCCGTGCCTTCCTGCCTGAACCTGGCGTTCGAGCCAAGGTTCGGGCTGCCGCGCCGTGATGCACGCCGTTCTGTTCGTCGTGCATGCAGGCGCCGCTCGGCCTCTGAGTTTCATGTTGTCCGACCCGCCCGCTGGCCTGCCGTTACTCGGCGATCCAGCCACCGAACGAGTCGGGGTCGACTTTCCTGAGTTCGTCGCGAAGGGTGGCAAGCACCTGCCGCTCGGAATCGAACGAACCGACCCGTCGGGCCAGCTGCTCGCAATGGGGGATGTCCACGGACCTGATCACCTTCTTGACGAGGGGGATCTGGCTCGGGACAAGCGAAAGTGTACGCAATCCGAGGCCGATGAGCAACATCGTGTAGATGGCCTCGCCGGCGATCTCTCCGCACAGCGAAACATCGATTCCAGCCCTGCGGCCCGACCTGATGACCTGCTTCACGAGATACAGGACCGCGGGCGACGCGCCCGTGTAGAGGTTGGCGACCCGCTCGTTGCCGCGGTCGACCGCCAGCGTGTACTGGATCAGGTCGTTGGTGCCGATCGAGAAGAAGGCGCACTCGTCGGCGAACGCGCGCGAGAGAAGCGCGGCGCTCGGCACCTCGATCATGATGCCCGTCTGGATGTTTCGGTCGAAGCGGATGCCCTCTTCGTCGAGCTCCTCGCACACATCGTTCAGGATCATCTTCGCCTGCCGCAGCTCCATGAGCGTCGACACCAGCGGGAACATGACCTTCAGCGGCCCGAACGCGCTCGCGCGCATGATCGCGCGCAGCTGCGTCTTGAAGAGTTCGCGGTTCTGCAGGCAGTAGCGGATCGAACGCAGGCCGAGGAACGGGTTGCGCTCGGGCTCGTGCGCGCGCTGCTGCGTGTACTTGTCGGCGCCGAGGTCGAGCGTGCGGATCGTGCACGGCCGCCCCGCAAGGAGCTCGAGCGTGTGGCG
>JAJTGK010000142.1 GCA_021297815.1 Planctomycetaceae bacterium | reverse complement strand
CTGCCAGTTGAGGCCGTGATGCGCGTACACCGCGTCGAACATGCGGTCGATCGGGTTCTCGGCGACAGGGTGGCCGAGCATGCCCGTCATCTGCTTCTGCGGGGCGATCACAGGCGTGGGGTGCGTGGACATGCCGTATGTGTACCGCGCCGCGCCGTCGCGCGCGTCGGGATCGATGCCTCGGCGCCTGCGTGCCGCACCGATGGCATTTCCCCGCGAAGCAGCGGGTTCACGCCGACCAGCCCGCGAGCAGCACCGACATGTCGGCGGCATCGACCAGCCCGTCGCCGTTCAGGTCGGCGGGGCACGCACCCTTCGGCGGACACTCGCCCCATGCGGCGAGCAGGATGGAGAGGTCGGCCGCGTTGACGGTGCCCGAACCGTCGAGGTCGGCGGGGTTCGGCTGCACGCGCGTGACGCGCAGGTTGTCGATGCGCACCGTGAAGTCGGTGAACCCGTAGAAGAAGCCAGGTTGCAGCGTGGTGAACACGACCGCATCGACGCCCTTCAGCACATCGCGGAAGGTCGTGCCTGCGGGCAGTTGCGGTTCGCCGACCGCGTTCTCGGCGCCGTACCCGCCCCAGCCTGGCGGAAGCGCGGTCGCGTTCGGATCGAAGGTCACGCTGAACGATGTCCACGAGCTCTGCGCCGCGCTCGAGAGCGGCGCGAACACATACCACACGCTCTTCCAGCCGTAGCCTGCGGGTGGGTTCGTGGTGTCGCGCAGTTCGACGAGCAGCGGGCGCGAGACGGGCGTGCCGAAGAACGAGAGGTTCTCCACGCGCACATCGATGCCGATGGTGGCGCTTTGCGCGGTGGTGAAGTCGCCGAGAAACGCCTGGTTCGTCGAGTTGAAGAAGCTGATCCCGAAGTTGTTGAACACCGTGCGCATGTTGGCGTCGGGGTTGCCGCCCGTCGCCACGATCGAGGTCGAGCCGCCCGGGCCCGTCGGACCGATCCAGCCTTCCGCGCCGTTCGTGAAGGTGACGACGGTGGTCTGCGCGCCTGCGACCGAGACGGCCGAAAGCGTGGAGGCGAGCAGGCAGCAGGCGTTGCGCATGGTCCGAGGCTACCTCAGGCGCTCGCACGGACAAGTGGAACGCTGCGCGATTGCGAGCGCTCGTCGGCCCGCGGCGCGATGTAGCCGCCAGGAACCTCGCCACTGGGGCGATTCTGCCGCCAACGGAGCGCGGCCGAGCGCACCGCGGGCTCGATTTCGGGCCGATCGAGCTCGGCGCAGGCCGCCTCGGCGATATCACGCCCGAGCGCGCCGCGGCCGACGAGATCGATGAGGTCGGCAGGGCCCGCGACGAACGCGAGAGGCGCGAGCGCGGCGGCGCCCGCCTCGCGCCACGGTGCGCCGAATCCGCGGACGACGATCGTCCCTGGGAGGAGGAGCGCCGTCTGTGTGAGCGGCGAAGACGCGAGGTCCTCGTCGCGCAGGTCGAGCACCAGCACAGGCCGTGGCGCGCGCGATCGAAGCCGCAGCAGGTCGCGGGCGCCGAGCGATCTGATCGCGCGCGACTCGGGGCTCGTGGCGCTGCCGCGCGAAAGCAGCGGGCTCGAGAGCACCACCACCTCGGCGTCGCGTGCCGCGGCGACGAGCCCGTCGAGCGAGGCTTCCGTCGCGGTCCAGGCGAACGCCGTCGACCCGCCCGCGCTGCGGCGGGCGCGCGCCGCGATGTACTCGTTGGCGGGGTCCGCCACGACCGCGCGGCGGCCTTGCACGATCGCGGAGACCACCGCATCGGCCGCGGTATCGGGCGAGGGGAACACGCTCACCTCGTCGAGGCCCGACGAGATGCGCGCGGCGAGCCGCTCGATGAGCGGACGCGCGGGGTCGATCGCCCACGCGGGTGCGGGCGGCTGCGGGGTGCGGACGGCGTTGCGGGCGGAATCGGCTGCGGTGTCGAGAGCGGTCATGGGTGTGTCCTTCGTGTGGCTTTCGGGGAGGGGCGTTCGAGCGAGGTTTGCCTGATTTCCCGCGCAGCGCAGCCAGAAACGACAGACGCCGGCGGTGGGCCGGCGTCTGGGAGGAGAACGGAATGAATGGGCCGTTCAACAGGTTCCAAGCGCCAGCAGGCACATGTGCTGCTTCTTGCACATGTGCTTGTGCATGCGATGGGCATGCATGGCGGCGCTGGATGTGGAACGAACGGTCATGGGCGCGGACTATAGGCGTGCGTGCAGAGCCGTCAAGCAGGAAGTTCCACTTTCGCGTCGTGCAGGCGCGGTGCGTTCGCACCTCCATTCGCCGCACCCGCTCCCGCAAGAACGCGGGGCGCGTTCGACACGCGCCCCGCGAAGCAATCCGAGCGATGCGTGCCGCTCAGCCGCGCAGCGCGCGTTCGGCGTCAAGTTCCGCAGGCGTCAGGCCGGCCGAACTCGTCTGCCCCGACTCCGCGGCGGCCTTCTCGGCCTCCTCGGTGGTCTCGTGGTAGTTGCCGAAGGCCGCGATGATGCCGTCGCCGACGCCGAGCAGCGCCCAGCCCGCGATCAGGCCCGCGCACACCGCCTCCTTCGAGTCGACCCAGAGCCGCCAGCCGAAGCTGCCGATCTTCTGGTGGTACTTGTTCTCGAAGAACGCGAAGAGGCACGCGCCCGTGAACATCATCACGGTCGACTCGGGCGGAAGCACGATGCCCAGGCCGATGCCGACCGCGGTGAGCGGGAACTTGCCCTTGGTGACATTGCGCGCGATCTCGAACACGAGCGCGATGAGCGCGCCCGCGAGCATCGCCCACGCGGCCGACACGGGCAGCACGCCCCAGAGCTTCGCGATGCCGTCGGAGCCCGTCTGCACCAGCTGCGCGCCCGACTGACCCATGCCTGCGATCACATCGGAGATCGCGGCCCACTGGATCGCGCCAGGCACGGCCCAGTCCTCGGTGACATGGTCCTTGATCGGCGTCTCGGCGGCCTTGTTCGACAGGAAGAGCAGGTAGAAGAGCGGCGTCGACGCGAGCGCGCCCGCGACGATGCCGATGCAGTGGCCGATCGCCTGCTGCCGCGGCTTCGCGCCCAGCATGTAGCCGGGCTTGATGTCCATGAGCAGGTTCGAGGCGTTCGACGCGACCTCGGTGGTCACGCCCGCGGTCATGAGGTTGGTGCCCGGGTTCGTCGGCTGCAGCGCGCCGAAGGTGAACTGCGTGATCTTCGACAGCGAGCCCGTGGGCGTGGTCGAGGTGAGCGCGGTCGCGTTCGCGGCGATGAGCGTGAGCACGATGATCAGCGGGATCGAGAGCGCGCCGAGCAGCGGATCGACGCCGAACCACTCGTAGTTCAGCAAGATGATGACCGCCGAGACGATCGGGATGCCGATGAAGCTCCACTTGATGGGCAGCTCGATGTCGCGCAGGCAGTCGTCGTTCTTCGCCTTCTTCGCGAAGAGGCCCGTGAATGCGCTGATCAGCATCTTCGGCTTCGCGAAGAGGCCGACCATCGACGCGGTGACCATCATCGAGACGCCCCACCAGAGGCACCACGAGTTCGTGAGGTGCGCGCGGCCGAACACGGCGTCGGCCATGTTGTACGAGCCGTCGGGCTGCACGATCTTCGCGTAGTTCTTCGGCACGATCTCGCCGTACGAGATCATGAGCGGCGCGACGACGAGGAAGTTGGCCACCATGCCGATGAACACGCTCGTCGCGACGCGCATGCCCATGAGGCCGCCCGCGCCGACCATCGCGAGATCGAACGCCAGCGACACGCCGAGCTGTGGGAAGCTCACGCCCTTCACATTCGGAATCCAGGTCCCAGGGCTCTTCGCGGCCATGTCGTAGTACCACTGGTCGAGGTGGTCGGGGATCTTCAGCAGCGTGTCCTTGGCCTTCGAGGTGCCGAGGACCGTGATCTGTAGGATCGCCATATAGCCGCCCGCGACGAGCAGCTGCAGGATCGCGCCGATGCCCGCGGCGGCCGCGAGCGCCTTCGCCTTGAACACGCCCGCATCGACGCCCGCGCCCTCGAGCGACTTCGGCTTCGCCACGGGCGAGCCGTCGACCATGTTCTTCGTGCCGCCCTCGGGGGCGTCGGGGTAGAGCGAGTCGAGCACGACCGCGCACGCGCGGCCCTCGGGGAACGGCTGCTGCTCGTCGTTGATGAAGCGCCGCTTCATCGGGAACGCGACGAGCACGCCGAGCAGGCTCGCCACGACATTCCAGACGAGCATCTTGTACCACTCCATGGTGGTGTTGGTCACGAACATGTAGGCCATGAGCGCCGAGATGAGCGGGCCCGTCATGTAACCCGCCGCGGTGGCGATCGACTGCACCGCGTTGTTCTCGAGGATCGTCATGTCCTTCGAGATCTGCGCCTTGGCCAGCGCGCGGAACATCACGAACGACAGGATGACGCTCGTCACGCCGACGCCGAGCGTCCAGCCCGTCTTCGCGCCGATGTAGAGGTTCGTCGCCGAGAGCACGCCGCCGAGGAGGAAGCCGGTCAGCGCCGCGCGGAGCGTGAGCTGCGGCATGTCGCCGCGGAACACATTCTCAAGCCACCAGCGGTCCTTCTGCTCACGGGTCAAATCGCGGATCTGGTCGTCGTTCAGGTTGGGCAGGGCCATAGTCGGCGCAATGTAGGGCAAGTGGGAAAAACCCTCCAATCGCGCCCCGCGCGGGGTAGCCTGAGCGCATGGGACGACGCGACCGCGAGGAGCAGCCGAAGTGGGGGAAGCGCACGCCGCCCAAGGGCGAACGCGCGGCGGCCGCGGCCGAACTCGAGGCCGAGGCGCGCCGAAAGGCCGCGGGAATCTCGCGTTCGGCCGAGCAGCTGCGCGCGCCGCAGCCGCGCATGCTGGGCGAGCGCTCGCGGTTCGTGGGCATCGACCTCGGGCTTTCGACGGGCATCGCCGTCTACGACCGCGACGGAAGGCTCGAGTCGGTTCGTTCGCGGCACTTCCAGTCGAAGGACGCCTTGCGCGCGGCGGCGGGCGCGATCCTCGACGGCATCGACCAGGCGCACAGCGTGATCGTCGAGGGCGGCGGCGAACTGGCCGAGTCGTGGGAGCGCGCCGCGGCGCATCGCGGCATCCACCTGCGGCGCGTGCATGCGTCGGCGTGGCGCGAGCGCTTCTACTACCCGCGCGAGCACCGCAGCGGGGCGGAGGCGAAGGAGCATGCCGTGAAGATGGCCGCGCAGGTCATCGCGTGGAGCGGCACGAAGGGCGTGACGGGAACGCTCGGGCACGACGCGGCCGAGGCGATTCTCGTGGGGCTCTTCGGCGTGATCGAGGCGGGCTGGCTGCTCGAGCCGCCGCGGTTCAAGCGCTGACGGCGGCGCCGAACACCGCGCCGTCGCGCCGCCAGGCGAAGGCCTGCATCGCGGTGCGGCCCTCGAGCGCGAGCTCAAGCCGCCAGTGGTCGCTTGCGCCTTCGGCGAAGGGCGCGCATGGAGCGATGTGACGCACGACAAGCGCCGTGCCGAACACGCCGACCTCGAGCGCGTGGGCCTTCACGCACGACTCGCGCGCGCACCAGAGGGCGAGCGGCGCCGCGAGGAGCGCCGCATCGACCGATGCAAGCAGCGCGCGTTCCTCGGTGGAGATGGCCATGCGGAGGAGCGCCTCCGCGCGCGAAGGCTCGATCTCCTCGACATCGACGCCGATCGCGGCGCACGCGCCGTGCGGGGCGAGCGCGGCGATCGCGCGTGCGCGCGAGTGCGCGATCGAGCAGGGCGGAACGCCCGCGGCGCGCGGAGCGGGCCTGCCGCG
>JAJTGK010000141.1 GCA_021297815.1 Planctomycetaceae bacterium | reverse complement strand
CGATGAGGCGTGCGAGGCCGCGCGGGTCGTGCTCGGCGGCCAGCGCATCCGACGCAGCCGCGGCCGCGTCGCGATAGCGGTCCCAGCGCGCGCGCACGCGGTCGACGGCACGCGCAAGGGCCGCCTCGCTGCGCTCCTCGAGCACCTCCCCCGCGCCGAACCGCGCCACCACATCGCCCGCCCATGTGCCCGCGGTCGCGATGCACGGCGCGCCATGCAGCAGCGCATCGAGCACGATGCCGCTCACGCCAGAGACGAACTTCTCGCGGTCGTAGGGCGCAAGCACGATCGCGCCCGCGAAGCGCGCGGCGTACTCCGCGCGGTCGGGCGCCTTCGGATCGGCGACGAGTCCCGCGTAGCCCGCTCGAAGGAGGCGCGCGATCACCTCGTCTTCGCGCGAGCCGTGCCGCGTGACATGCTTGGGCGACACCTGCACGAAGAGCGGAATGTCGCGTCCTTCCTTCGCGTAGCGCTCGGCGAGCCCCGCGACGAGATCGATGCCCTTGTTGAGGCGCGCGGCGCCCGCCATGAGGAGATGCCTGAACGGCACGCGGGCGGGCGGGCCCGCGCTGCGCGTGGCGGGGTAGCCCGCAAGGCGCGCGTGCGCGCAGTGGGCGTCGTCGAGCGGCGCAAGCACGCCCTTGGTCGGCGCAAGGAAGACGCTCTGCGCGCGCGCACGGCCTGAAAGCGCAAGCGCCAGCTGCTGCGCGGGCCGCGAGAGCGGCCAATGCACGAAGAGCGCAAGCCGCGCCAACTCATCGTCGCGCAGGAAGCCGAGGCGCCCTGCGAGCAACGCGTGCGACGGGTTCGCGGTCAGGACCAGCATGTGCCGCCCCGCGCGCAGCCCCGCGCGCACGGCGCGCAGCTCGGCGAGCGGGCCAGACGGCATCGCGACATGCGAGACGGCCACCGCCGAGGAGAGCGAGGGCACGAATCCCGCCGCCGCCTGCGGCGCGACCACCTTGGTCAGGGGCGCGGTCATCGCGGCGCGCAGGATACAGTGCGCGGCCTGTGACGATCCGCCGCACGCCCGAGGACTTCCGCGTCGAGGAGCGCACGACCGCTGCGTTCCAGTCGTCGCTCGCCGCCGCGCGCACGCCGTCGACTCCGTTCGCCGCGTATCTCCTCGAGAAGAAGTCGTTCGCCACGCCCGACGCGCTGCGCACGGTGGCCGAGGCCCTGAAGATCGCGCCCGACGCCGTCGCCGCCGCGGGCCTGAAGGACCGCCACGCGCACACCACGCAGACGATCACCATCGATACCGCGCATCTGCGGCGCGAGGCGCCCGAGCGCATGCAGGGCGGCGGCGAGAGCCACGCCTGGCGCATGAAGCGCATCGGCTTCACGCAGCGCGCCGCCGACGCATCGATCATCGAGCGCAACCTGTTCACCATCGTGGTGCGCGGCCTCGGCAAGCGCGCGTACGACGAGATGGCGAACCGCGCAGGCGTCTTCACGAGCCGCGACGGCGGCGTCGACTTCGTGAACTACTACGGCGACCAGCGCTTCGGAAGCGCGCGCCACGGCGAGGGCTTCGTCGGCCGTTCGCTCGTCCGCGGCGACTTCGAGCAGGCGCTGCGCCTCGCGATCGGCACGCCTGCGCGCAAGGATTCGGGCGCCACGCGCGCGCTCACACGCGCCCTCGCCACGCACTGGGGCGACTGGAACGAGGCCGTGGCGCACATCCCCCGCTGCCCCGAGCGCAAGGCGGTCGAGACGCTCGCGCTCGGCGGCTCGTTTCGCGACGCCTTCGCGGCGCTGCCGCGCTTCACGCAGGACATCTGCGTCGAGGCGTACCAGTCGCACCTCTGGAACTCGATCGTGCGCGAGCTCGCCCACGCGATCGGCGAGACGACCGCGCAGCGCGCCTACGAGGTCGAGGATCCGTTCGGTGTCCTTGTGTTTCCGCGCGCGGCGGCGCTCACGCCTGCGTTCCGCGCGCTCTCGGTGCCGACCCCCTCGCCGAAGAGCGTTTTTCCCGAGTGTCTCGCAGAAATCGTCGCGGGCGTGCTCGGCGACGAAGGCGTCTCGCTCGAGGAACTGCGCATTCCAGGCCTGTCGCGCCCGTGGTTCGGCGGCGGCGAGCGGCGCTTCGTCGCGACCGCCGAGGAGTGGTCGCTCTCCGAGCCGCGGCACGACGAGTTCGCGGGCGCGAGCCCGAACTCGATCGCCTGCACCGTGCGCTTCTCGCTGCCGCGCGGCTCGTACGCCACGGTGCTGCTGCGCGCGCTCGGCCAGTAGCGCGCCGCCATCGGGTACGCTGCGCGCATGCTGAGGAACGCGGCACTTCTGCTTGTTTCGCTCGCGCTCGCCGCCTGCGGGCGCACGGTGACCATCACGGGCACCGCCGACGAGGCGTGGAGCGAGACCATCGCCACGCTGCGCATGCAGGGCGCGATGCCCGAAGGCGAGCTCGTGGCGCCCGAGGGCGCCGAGCGCCCGCGCGCCGACCGCGCCGAAGGCGAGATCGACCTCATCTACGCGCCGAGCGTCTACTACGGCACGGGTGCGGCGTTCGTGCAGGTCGATGTCTCGCGGCCCGACCTCGTGCGCGAGCGCACCGTGCGCATGTGGATCGACTACCCCGTGGGGAACCAGGTCGTGCGCTACGGCCGCGCGATCGACGAGGACGAGTCCGAGCGCTTCCACCGCGAGTTCGTGAAGGCGCGCGCGAAGCTGCTCGCCGCGCGGCCGAAACCCCCCGAAGAACCAACGCCCGCCGCGGAGAACGCACCATGACCGCCACCATCCTCCTCCTCGGCTCAGGCGAGCTCGGCAAGGAGTTCGTCATCAGCGCCAAGCGCCTCGGCTGCCGCGTCGTCGCCTGCGACCGCTACGCGGGCGCGCCCGCGATGCATGTCGCCGACGCGTGCGAGGTGTTCGACATGCTCGACGCCGCCGCGATCCGCCGCGCCGTGAAGCGCCACAAGCCCGACTTCATCGTGCCCGAGATCGAGGCGATCCGCACCGAGGAACTGCTGCGGCTCGAGAAGGCGGGACACTCGGTGGTGCCGAGCGCGTTCGCCGCGCACATGACGATGAACCGCGACGCGATCCGCGACCTCGCCGCGCGCGAACTCGGCCTGCGCACCGCGCGCTACGCCTATGCACGCAGCGCCGCCGAACTGCGCGAGGCGATCGTCGCCAAGGGCGGCACGGGCCTGCCCTGCGTGGTCAAGCCCACGATGAGTTCGTCGGGCAAGGGCCAGTCGGTCGTGCGCACCGTGAAGGAGATCGCGAAGGCCTGGGACTACGCCGTCTCGAACATGCGCGGAGACAAGCGCGTGGTGATCGTCGAGGAGTTCATCGACTTCGACTACGAGATCACGCTGCTCACCGTGAAGGAACGCGCATCGCGCGGCGGCGGCGTGAAGTTCGTCGAGCCGATCGGCCACCGCCAGGAGCGCGGCGACTACCAGGAGTCGTGGATGCCCTGCCCCATGAAGCCCGCGGCCAAGCGCGCCGCGCAGCGCATGGCGAAGGCCGTGGTCACGCGGCTCGCGGGCCGCGACGGCGCGGGTGTGTTCGGCGTCGAGTTCTTCGTGAAGGGCGACGAGGTGATCTTCAGCGAGCTCTCGCCGCGCCCGCACGACACGGGCATGGTCACGCTCCGCTCGCAGGACCTCTCGGAGTTCGACCTGCACCTGCGCGCCATCCTGGGGCTTCCGATCCCTGTGATCCGCTACGCGGGCCCGACCGCGTCGGCGGTCGTCCTGGCGACGCGCGCGTCGGAACGCGCGCCGCGCTACACGGGCGTCGACCGCGCGCTCGCCAACGACTCGGTCGAGGTGCGCATCTTCGGCAAGCCGTCGACCCGCAGGTACCGACGCATGGGCGTGGTGCTTGCGCACGGAGCGACCGCCGCCGCTGCACGGCGCACCGCGACAAGGGCTGCGGCCTGCATCTCGGTGCGGTGACCGCGACCGCGATCGTCCACAAGTGACGCGTCGCTGCCTATCGCGCCGCGCCGCGTCCACGCCGCGGAAGCGTCGCACGGAAGGTCTCTCGCGGCGCTTCGGGCCGCACGCCGCGCGCGACGGGCTTCAGCCCGCCCTCCTGCACGGCCTTGCGGAAGATGTCGAAGCTCGTGTCGTCGAGCAGCTTGCGCACGGCCGCCTGCATCATCTTCAGACGATCATGCAGCGCGCAGGGATCGCCCACGCCGCACACACCGCCACCGAACGGGCAGTTCGCGCTCTCGTCCTCGCGCTCGAAGATCTCGTAGGCATGGCGCAGCGAGATCAGCTTCGGGTCGCGCGCGAGCGCGTACCCGCCTCCTGGCCCGGGCGAGCCGTTGACCAATCCCGTCAGCGAGAGCGTCGACAGGATCTTCGCGACCATCGCCTTGGGCAGGCCCCGCTGCTCCGCGATGTCCGAGGCCGAGACGCGCGTCTTGCCCCCGTCCCAGATCTCGGCAAGCCGGCTGAGGATCGCGATCGCTGTTTCCGTCTGCTTTCCATACATCTTCGAGCGTTCTCCGAGCACAGCGTACTGCGCCCGCAAAATCCTGCGGGCTACCACACTGATCTCGGAGGAAGATATCCGTTATTCGCCAGCCCTGCAACGGCACCCAGGGCGCCTAGGTTCTGTGTGACGGATCCCCGAAGCCCAAGGTCAAAGGCTTTGGGATCCGCGCGGCGCCCGGCTGGCAAGGAGGCGAGACGAGGCTGTATCCGCAGCGATACAGCGAGTCGAAGCCGACGCGGCCAGCCGGGATGCCGCGTGGATCGACGGCCGGGGATCTGTCAGACAGAACCTAGCGCCTGTCGACAGGGCCATCAGGCAGACTCCCACCGTCGAGCGGAGCGAGCATGAGCCCCACGAGCACCGTGGCACGCGCCATCGCCTTCTCGTCGGTGCGGCGTGCCCGTGCGCCCTCGATGACGCGCCCGATCTCGGCCATATGGCCGCGCACGACGGCCTCCTCGCGCGGCGTGAGCTGCTCGCGCCTCGTCAGCAGAAGCCCCCCAGCCGCCAGGCCGCCCTTGGGCAGGACAAGCGCAAGCCCCGCCTCGGCGAGGATCCGCCGCAGCTTCACGGCGCGCGACTGCGCCTTCGCGTCGAAGTCGAAGAACCGCTCGGGGAACTCGTCGCAGCACGCGCGATAGATCACCGCCTCGGGCCCGCGCGCGCGCTTGCGCCCGCCGAAGCCGTCGGCATAGAGCAGCTTCGCGCGCTCGAGGATCTTGAGGTGGTAGTAGAGCTTCGGCGCGCTCGCGCCGATCGCCTCGGCGAGCGTGCGCGCGTCGATGCCTGCCTGCGTGCGGACCGCCTCGAACAGTTGGAATCGGATCGGCGACTTCAACGCCGACCAGACCGCGCTGTCGGCAAGCGACATCGCCGCAGGGTCGCACGATGCTGCAACACGCGCCGCCTTCGCGGCTCCACCGGAGTTCTGCTTCGACATACAACAACCTCTGGACGAACGCCCCCGGAAAGAGGCGAATTGGTGAGACAGTATCACGAAGCCCTGATTCGAGGCAACGAAATCACTCCTTCGTTGAGGATTGTCGCCCATCAAAAACCGCTCTGTTTCCCCGACAATCTTTGAGAGTTTTGTCAGGTCACCTCGCCGCACGGCCACACCCTCTGGTCCGCTCGCTACCTTCGCGGCATGTCCTCCGCGTTCTATCGCCGCAGTGCGCTGTATGCCGCGTTCTTCGTTCCCTCCGCCGAAATGCGCGCATCGATTGACCGCGTCGCCCGCCGCATGCTCGGCCGAAAGGCCCGCCGCGTGCTCGACCCCGCGTGCGGGCCTGGCCTGTGGCTCGAGCATTTCCACGCGCAGGGCGCCGAAGTCGCAGGCTCCGACCTCGAGGAGGATGCGATCGCGCTCGCCGCCGAGCGGCTGCCGAAGCGCGGCGCGATCGTGCGCGTGGGCGACATGCGCCGCCCGCCCGACGAACTCGGCGATGGCTTCGACCTCGTGATCAACCTCGACAACTCGATCGGGCACCTGCCCGAGTACATGGATGTGGTCGAGCACCTCGCGTCGATCCGCAGGCGCATGTCGCCGCGCGGCGTCTATCTGCTCGGGCTCGCCGTGCGCGAGGAGGGCGATTCGATCGACGCGGGCGTGGTGTACGAACGCGGCCCCGTCGATGTGCCTGGCGGCGGCTTCGCGGCCCTGCGCACCGAAACCCTCGGCCTGCAGCCCGTGACGCGCTGCGAGCGCATCCGTCAGGTTGCGATCACCGCGAATGTGAAGGACGCGCCGCCCGTCATCGCCGAGCAGTACGACCTGCTCACCTTCCCGCTGGCGCTCCTCAAGGATTGCCTTGCGGCGGCAGGCGGATTCGAGATCCTCGCCGCGTTCGACGCGACCGACGAATCGCTGCCCGCGAAGCGGCTTTCGAAGGGTGCGGGCGATGTGCTGCTTGCGATCCGCCCGAAGGACGCGCCGCGCGCGCGCACGAAGCGCACGACCTCGCGCGGCCGCGCACGCTAGGCTCGCGGCGAACGATGCACCGACGACTTCACTGCGCCACGCCGCGATGCACGCCCTGACGCGACTCGTCCTTCCTGCGCCGAACCTCGCGATCGTGCTCGCGGAGGAATCCGTCGTGCCGCGCGGCGTCGAGCCGCCGCTCGACGCGCTGCACCCCGAGGAAGCCGCGCTCGCACGCACCTTCGCATCGGCCGCGCGGCAGGCGGGCTTCGCGGCGGGCCGCATGGCGCTGCGCCGCGCGCTCACGCATGCG
>JAJTGK010000140.1 GCA_021297815.1 Planctomycetaceae bacterium | reverse complement strand
TCGGTGTTCGTGCCGATCCGCACATAGCGACGCGAGAGTGTGCCTGTCGCGTGCAGGACCTCCCGCGCGCCCGCGGGCAGCGGAACATCGGTACCAAGCCATGCTCCAAGCAGCGAAGCGAGCGCCGCCGTGGGGAATGCGACGAGCAGCATCCACTTCCATCGCGTCGCCATCGCATCACGGACCATCTGGACCGGACTCGGCTGCTGCGACGGGTGTGATTCGGGCTGCACTCCCGAAGGAACGGCGAGCGCGGTTTCGTCCGTCATGGCGTCCCCCCGCTCGTCGAAGGAGTGAGCAGCGTCTCGAGCAAATCAGGGGGGAACGAGTCGAGGAGATCCTGCACGGCGGCCGTCATATCGGCAATCTCAGGCCATCCACCGAAGACGATCTGGATCTGCCCCACGCCCGCTGAAGAGTTGGCCCGATCGCGAGCGATCGCGCGGAGTCTTGACACATCGGGGGTGGACGGCTGTCCAGGCAGGAGGAAGCAGCCCACGACGCTCAAGGAGCTCTTCGACCCACCCGACTCGGGCTTCTCGAAACGGTAAACGGCTGCGGCGGCAGGCTGGCCGAGCATGCGGATCGACATCCGCTCTCCACCTGCATTCGTCAATTGCCAACCCTGCGATGGATAGTCGGTGTTCGTGCCGATCCGCACATAGCGACGCGAGAGTGTGCCTGTCGCGTGCAGGACCTCCCGCGCGCCCGCGGGCAGCGGAACATCGGTACCAAGCCATGCTCCAAGCAGCATGGGCACCTCGGAGAAGGCCCGGTCGACCTCGGCCCGCCGAGCCTCGCCTGCGACGAGCGCGAAGGTACGACCGCCGAGAACCCAAGCGGCCGCGAGCAGAATCAGGGCCAGTGTGCCGATCGAAGCGCGCCACCGGAGCCGCATACCTGTGTCGATCGTCGTGCTACTCATGCCTGGGCGAACCTCATGCGGGGAACGGGGAGCCATTCGAGGTCAAGCCATCGAAGGAATGCGAGGAAACCGACGAGCATGCCGAGCGCGAGGGGCAACATCGCCCAGCCCGCGATGTCGTGCACGCGCGAGGCGATGTCAGAGGAGCTGTAGGCGAACGCGAACGCCGTGGGCACAAGTCGAGCCACATTGCAGACGAGCGCGATGACAGGGCAGATCGCCAGCACCACGAGCCTCGCGCGCAACCTGAGCGGCACAGCGAAGACGAACGCATAGAAGGTGAGGAGCAGCGCGAGCACCATACGCATGCCGTCGCATGCCTCATCGACGAAGATGGGCTGCCCTGCAAGGGTGATGCTGTTGCCCTCGCGCACGGCATCGGTACCAAGCAACTCGAGGACTTCCTGCGTCATCGTGGTCGCGAGATCCTGAAGCGGACCAGCAAGCCACCGTCGGATCTCGCCAGGCACGGGGACCATGAAGAGCAGCGCGCCGAAGGCGGGCGCAAACATGCGCAACGAGCGCCATCCTGTCATCGCCAAGATCGGGGCGACGAGCGCCGAAACCGCCGCGAGGTGCACAGCGGCTCGCGTATCGGTTTCAACCCCCCACCAGGCGAGGGCCAGCGCGGCAGCGCCGACCGCAGCTCCGAGGAAGCTCGGAGCCGGCGGCACGCTGGATGCGCGAATCCACCGCAGATGCGCAAGCCACAGCGCGACCAGCGGCGCGAGCAGGATGTAGCCGTTGTCGGCGCGCTTGGTCGCCTGTACCCAGATGTCGGACCAACCGCCGCGGAAGGCGACGAGCGACGCAGCCACAAGGCATGCCCCAACCACGAGGTGCCTTGGCGTCCAGCGCGTAGGTTGCGCTGTCGGGGAATCCTTCACGACTGGAACTCCTGGGAAGGCATTCGAGTCACGATATCGTCCGAAACCAAGCGTGACCGTGACACAATGGATCCCGGGCCGACCACGGAGCGCGCGACAACCGCACCCGCGACGATTTCCGCCCCTCGCATGACGACCGAGTCGATCACGACGCTCCCCGGGCCGATGCGGGCATCCGAGCAAACGACGCAGCAACCCGCCACGCACGCGCTCGGGTCCAGCACCGCGCCATGCTCGATGACGGGGCCCGATCCAGCCGTGCGCAGGTACGCGAGGTAGTTCGCGAGCGTGCGCAGCGTTTGCGCCGGGCGAGGCAGCGTGACCCGGGCGATTCTCGCGCCGCGTCCCTTCAATGACGGAAGAAACTGCTCCTTCAGATCCACGAAACTCGGCGAGCACCGCGCCAGCGGGCCCCGCCCCGAGGCCGTCGCGTGCCGCAAGAAGCGCCGCGCACGCATGATCGGATGGCACCACGCTCCCGTCGCAAATCAGCACCGAATCGCAGTCTGCAGTGTGCCCGCTTGACTGCATCATGTCGACGAGCGCCCCCGCGGGACCTCGATACTCCGCTCGGTCGACGGCCAACCGAGCTTCGGGAACGCATTCGCGTAGAGACGACGCATCTCGCTCGGCTCCGAGGAGGAAGATGGGCTCCTCGAGCCCTGAGGATCTGGCCGCATCGCGCCAGAGGTCGGCAAGTACACGACTGCGGCCGACAGGCATCACGACACCGGGAACAGCGAGCCGCGCCGCGAGCCACGAAGGTACTGCGGCAATGCCCGCGTCGCCTCCGCTACGCGCGCTTCCAGAGCGGAACGCAGAGGCGCCCGCGAGCACCACCATGGCGACCTGTCTAGCCAATGTCGCCTCCGAGCCGTGCCTGCGGCGGCACGGTTGGCAGTGGTTCGATCATCGGCCGACGCTGCGATCGGGTTCCTTCGCTTCCAGTTCGCTCGCGGCGGCCCGGCGCCGACGCGGAGGTCCGAGCGGACTTGGCGAGCTCTCCCCAGGCAAGCGCGATTGCGAGCGTCACGGGCCAGACAATGACCGTTTGACCGAAGTAACTCACTGCGAGGAAGATGAACGCCTGCGAAAAGATCGAGACCCCGGCGCAGTAGGCCATCCAGTGCTCGGGCGCCGCGTCGGGCCATCGACGAAGCGCACGGCCGATGCCCGCCATCGAGATCACGATCGAAAGCAAGAGCGCGAACATCGCCCAGATGCCGCCGCGCGTTCCCTCGATGAGATACTGGTTCGTGACATCTTGGAGTCCGTACCCCCAGTGCGCAGTGGACACAGTACCGAAGAGCCACCATTCGTCGAAGTGGTTGATGGACTCCTCGATGAGATGGGCACGGTGCCACCCGGTGTTTCCCGCAAAGAGGTCGATGCGCGCGATCAAATGCCAGATCCCCTTCGTCATCAGGAAATGAAGCACGATTGCGAGTGCGATGCCCACATAGAGCACCTCTCGGAGGTGGGGCCATCCGCGGTAGGCGAGCAGCGCCATGATCGTCATGCCGAGCGCCGCGAGGGGAGTCGAGGACGAACAGCAGAACACAACGATCGATGTCAGCGCAAGCCCCGCCCAGCAGACGAAGGCCCCGCCCGCGAGCCGCCACTGCGCAACCCAAAGGGGCGCGAGCGCCACGAAGAAACAGCCGGCGAGAATCGGATGCGCGAAGGCTCCTTGGCAGCGCAGCCGACCCTCCCGGATCGCCGTCATCAGCGGCACGCCGCCGAACACGGACAGCATGTTGCGACCGGTCGACCACTCGACCATGAAAATGGCAGCGATCGGCAGCGCGAAGACCAGCGTCCATCGGCCGAGCCAGACCAGATCCTCACGGGACCGCAGGGCCGCTCGCGTCACAAGGTACGCCCCGACGATTTCAATCGATCCACCGATCGAAGTGATGGCCGGGGGAATCCCGCCATGCGCGATGAACGTGCACAACGCACGCGCAACACCGCCGCCGACCACGAGCAGGTCGACCGCGCTGAACGGAATTCTGAAAATCTGGCCACCAGCAGCGAACTTTGCGAGCGCGACGCAGCAGAGGATTCGAACCAACGAAAAGTCTGCGCCCGCAATCAGCACGCGCTGTCCAGACGGGAGCCACATCGCGGCAATCAGAATCGCGAGCACCGCAACCCGGGGACGCCCGAGCAGCACAGCCAGCGAGAGGACCGCGCACGCGGTGAGTCCCAGCGGGTGGATGTTCTGGACATTCCCGACATACTTATGCTGCGCGAGAAGCAGGCCGGGTAGGAGATTCACTGTCGCGGAATCAATCATGCGTCCGATCAACCTTCGCCTGAAACTCCCCCACGCGTGCCACCTCGACCATGAAGGCAGCCACGACGAGCCTACGATCCGCCCTCGCCTCAATCGAGCCCCATGACCATGGCTGACGAGACTCTCCGCGACTCCGAGCTCGAGCCGAGGTCCATGAGGCTGTCCTGGGACCGCGGTTCACTCCCCAGCCGACTTATCGACCGATGCTGGACCTTGTGGAGAAAAGTATGCCTTCGCTGGCACGGCGCGCAAGTCGGTGCGGGCGTCCGCGTCGCACCTTGGTCGAATCTCTACGGTGCCAAGCGCCTCAACCTGGGGGCAGGCACCATCATTCGCGAGGGGCTGCGCCTGGAGATCCATCGCGCGGAAGGATGCGCGGGAGAGGTGCGGATCGGCGCCCGGTGCCGGATCGGGCCCCGGAACCATATCGGCGCGGCACAGAAGGTCGAACTGGGCGAGGCCGTCCTCACCGCTGAAGGCGTGACGATTCTCGACCACGAGCATGATTTCACGGACCCGGATGACCACCAGCGCCGCGACCGTTGCGTGGTCGCAGCGCCCGTTCGCATCGAGGACGGCGTGTTCCTCGGCGAGCGCGTGGTGGTGCTCAAGGGCGTCACCATCGGCCGATGCGCCGTCGTCGGAGCGCACGCCGTCGTGACCCGCGACCTGCCCGCCTACTCGATGTGCGTCGGCGCCCCCGCGCGGCCGATCGCGTTCTGGGACAAGGAGTCGCGCACATGGCGGAAGGCCTGACCAGGCTCCTGCTGGTCGCGCACTACTTCCCCCCGGACGGCGGCGCGGGGACGCAGCGTCCAGCGTCCTTCTGCCGATTCCTGCCCGCGCTCGGCTTCGAGGTCGAGGTCGTGACGCGCGCCGTTGCCGACACCGAGCGAGGCCACTGGGAGCCGCGCGACGACAGCGTCGATGCCAACGACCGGCATGTCCGAATCAACCGTGCGGAACGCGAAGCGGGCGAGTCGTGGACCGATGCGCTCGCTCCGCGACCCGTGGGCGCTCGACGGCTGGATGGTCCATCGGCACTGGCTGGCGTTTCGGAGGGAGCTGGCGCAGATGCGCCGCGCGCTGGCGCATGCTGACGGCGTGGTGGCCAATGTGCCGGGCGCGCGAACTGCGTTTGAGCGACTGGCCCCTCGCGAGGGGCGAACCCCTTATGCGGTCGTGACGAATGGCTGGGAGGAGCTCGATTTCCCGAAGGTCGAGCCCGTGCCGCGCCGCGACCGCCTTGTGATGCGCATGTCGGGCACCTTCTTGTCGAGCGATTTCGCGCGTCTTACTCCCATGAGGCGAATCGTCCGCTGCCTTCGCGCCTCGGGCGAGCACATCGATGGCCGAGGCCGTTCGCCGTATTTTCTGCTGCGTGCGCTCAGGGCGCTCCGCAACGCAGGTCATCCTGCGGGGTCCGAAATCGTCCTCGAGGTCGCCGGCCAGGCCGATGCGCTGACCCTGTCGCTCATCGAGGAAAGCGGCATGGGTGACGCCGTACGGATGCTCGGCTACCTGCCCCACTCCGAGAGTGTGAGGTTCATCAGGGAAGCGGATGCGCTGGTCCTTCCCATGCATGGACTCCCGAGGGGCGGCAGGGCGCGCATGGTGCCTGGCAAGCTGTACGAGTACCTGGCGACCGGAAGGCCAATCCTGGGGCTCGTTCCGAAGGGGGACGCGAGGGATTGGATCGCGGAACACCCCCATTCCGCGATCGCCGAACCCTGCGACGAACGCGCGATCGTGGGCGCACTGGCGAAGCTGCACGGCGATTGGCGGGTCGGAGCTGCCGCAGACTCGGTACGGTCGCCGCGCACGGCCGAATTCACCAGACGAAGCCAGGCGGCGCGACTCGCCGCCTACCTGCGCTGTGTCCTGGCCGACCGAAGTCGGTAGAGCGCTTTCAAGCGACGGACGACTATGGGCCGATATCCTGCGCCGGGCGGCTCGGCGCGCCCCTCGGAGGCCTCAAGATGATTCGTGACTCGCGCGGCATGGTGTTTGGGATCGCAGCGCTCCTCGTTTCGACTCCGTTCGCAGCGGCCGACTCCCTCGGCATCGGCGCCGCCGTCTCGAAGTCGGGCCTGCCCCGCTCCGCGGTCGGCATCGCCGTCGTCGATGTGGGCACGGGCACCGTGCTCGCGAACATCGATGGCGACAAGCCCATGGCGCCCGCGAGCAACATGAAGGTCTTCACCACGGGGGCGGCGCTCGAGCGGCTCGGCAGCGACTACATGTTCAAGACGCGCCTCGTGCTCGAGAAGGGCGCGACCACCACGCGCCTTGCGGTCGTCGGCGACGGCGACCCCGCGTTCGGCGACCCCGAACTGCTGCGCACGATGTCGTGGACCAACGAGAAGGGACAGGTCCAGGCGGGCCTGACCACCGAGCACCTGCTGCGCGTCTGGACCGACGCGGTGGCCGCGACAGGCACGACGCGCGCCGTCGAACTCGTGATCGATGGCCGCATCTTCGACCGCGAGTGCTACCACCCGACCTGGCCGCGCGAGCAGTACGCCGAGAGCTACTGCGCCGAGGTCTGGGGACTCAACTTCCACGCGAATGTGCTGCATGTGCTCGCGGCGCCCGCAAGCCCGCGGCCCGTGGTCGCGACGATGGCGCCCGACTATTCGTGGCTCGTCACGGGCAACCAGGCGACCTGCCGCGCAGGCTCGAAGGAGAAGCACACCTTCTGGATCGCGCGCGCGCCCGACTCGAACGAGCTCGTCCTTCGCGGCAACCTGAAGACGAAGCCCACCGACCCGCTCGACATCACCGTGCACGACACGCCGTCGCTCTTCGGCGAACTGCTGAAGCGCAGGCTTGAGGCGCGCGGAATCGCCGTGTCGGCCGTGCGGCTCGCGCAACCAACCGACCCCGCCTTCGCGGGTACGACCGTCGGCCCGATCATCCAGTCGCCGATCGCGACTGTCGTCGCGCGCGCGAACACCGACAGCGAGAACCTGTACGCCGAGGCGCTCGTCAAGCGATTGGGGGCGCTGCTTGCGAACCCTGCGGGCGCCACTCCAGGGCCGGGCTTCGTGTCGGGCACTTGGTCGAACGGGGCCGCGGCGCTGCGTCTCTCGGTCGCCGGCCGCATCGGCGACAGCGCGATGCAGGGCTGGGCGTTCGACGACGGCTCGGGCCTTTCGCGAAACAACCGTATCTCCGCGATGGGTACGGCGCAGTGGCTGCGCTCGATGGCGCTCGACCCGCGCATCGCGTCTACCTATCTGCCGAGCCTTGCGCTGGCGGGCAAGACGGGCACCGTGAAGAAGCGCTTCAGCGGCATCGAGAACTCGGTCGTCGAGGTGCGCTGCAAGACGGGCTACATCCGAGGCGTGAGCTGCCTCTCGGGCGTGGCGATCGCCCCGGGCGGCCGCCAGATCGCCTTCAGCGTGCTTGGCAACACCCTCGAGCAGGGCGACCGCGTCAGCCGTGCACGCTCGCTGCAGGAGGACATCGTGCGCAGCATCGTCCGCCACCTTGAGAAGTCGCTCGCCAACGCGGGCGAGCGGCTCGGCGGCTGACCGATGCCCGGCCTGACGGCCAACCCCTCCGCCGTCCTCGCGGTCGCGTGCGTTGCGATCACCATCGTGGCGCTTGCCCGTGGCCGCATGGCCGCCGACATGGCGATGGCGGGTGGCGTGGCCCTCCTCATCCTGACAGGCGTGCTCTCGCCCACCGAGGCGTTCAGCGGCCTGGCGAGCCCGTCGATCCTCACGATCGCGCTGCTCCTCGTCGTGTCCCAGGGCGTCATCGAAACAGGCCTCATCCAATGGATCGGCCCCGCGCTCTTCGGCCGCACGAAGAGCGCCTTCGCGGCACAACTGCGCCTCATGCTGCCCGTCGGCGCGATGTCGGCGTTCATCAACAACACGCCCCTTGTCGCGATGTGCATTCCCGTCGTGCAGGATTTCTCGCGCCGTTCGGGCATCGCGCCTGGGAAGCTCTTCCTTCCGCTCGCGTACGCGGCCTCGCTCGGCGGCGTCTGCACCTTGATCGGCACCAGCACGAATCTCGTGGTCAACGAGATGTGGGTGAAATCGGGCCAGCAGTCGTTCGGGCTCTTCGACCTCGCGCCGATCGGCATTCCCGTCGCCATCGCGGGGTTCATCTACATCGTGATTGCAAGCCGCTGGCTGCTTCCATCGCGCGGCGACGCGTTGCTCGGTGCCGCAGAGATGCGGTCGTACGCGGCAGAGGTCCGGGTGACGGGAGCGCCGATCGCGGGAAACACCGTCGAGGGTGCAAGTCTGCGCGGCCTTGAGGGCCTCTATCTCGCCGAGATCGACCGGGCCGGCGATCGCATCGCGCCCGTCGAGCCTACGACGCGCCTTCTCGAGGGCGACCGGCTTGTCTTCGTCGGCGATGTGCGGTCGGTGGTCTCGCTGCACCGCATGCGCGGCCTCGCCGCCGAGACGGATCAGAAGGCCAAGCTGCAGGGTTCGCCGCACAACCGCTTCCTCGTCGAGGTCGTGGTGTCGGAGACGAACCCCTTGCTCGGCCGCACGATTCGCGAGGCTCGCTTCCGCAGCGTGTACGACGCGGTGGTTGTCGCCGTCTCACGCAACGGCTCGCGCCTCGAGAATGTGAAGCTCGGCTCGATCGTGCTGCAGCCGGGCGATGTGCTGCTTCTCGAGACGCAGGAGGCGTTCCTGAACGCCTTCGGCGATTCGCGGGACTTCCTGCTCGCTCGGCGCATCGAGGATTCCGCCCCCGTGCGTCATGACCGCGCCTGGATCGCCGCCCTTGTCGTGGCTGCCGTGGTTGCGGTCGCGGCGACCGAGCCATTCGGCTTCACGATGTTCCACGCGGCACTCGCCGGCGCGCTTGCGATGGTGGCGACGCGCTGCTGCACGGGCGCGCAGGCGCGCAAGGCGCTCAATGCGCGGCTCATCTTCACGATCGCGGGTTCCCTCGCGCTCGGCGCCGCGCTCGACAAGACGGGCGTCGCCAAGTCGTTCGCAGACCAGATCATCGCGCTGAGCCGCGGCAGCGAACTCGCGACGCTCGCAGCGATCTACCTCGTCACTTTCATCCTGACGGAACTCCTGTCGAACGCGACGGCTGCGGCGCTTGTCTTCCCGATCGCGATCGCCGCTGCGAACGGCCAGGGAATCGACCCGAAGGTCGGCGCCCTGCTCGTCATGATCGGAGCGAGCGCAAGCTTCGCCACTCCGATCGGGTACCAGACGAACCTGATGGTGCAAGGTCCGGGCGGCTACCGATTCTCCGACTATGTGAAGTTCGGACTCCCGCTGGGCCTGCTGGCTGGCACTGTGGCGATCCTCGCGACGCAATCGCTCCTTGGAGCAAGCGGCCTATGACACACACAGAGATGCTCGCCACCATGCGTATGGCGGTCGAGAAGGCGGCGGTTGCGACGAGAGCGGTGCATGCCGCCGCGTCGATCGACGGCGTGGCCAAGGACGACCGCAGCCCAGTGACCGTGGCCGACTGGGCGAGCCAGGCCGTCGTTGCGATCGTGCTGCGCGGATCGCCGCTCGCTGGAATCCCGCTCGTGGGCGAGGAGGAGGCCGCCGCGCTCAGGTCGCCCGACAGCGCCGACCTTCGTGCGCGGGTGGTCGGTGCGGTTTCCCGTGCGCTCGGCGCGACCAGCGAAGCCGCCGTCCTCGAGGCGATCGATGACGGACGGGCCGAGCCGGCGGCACGCTTCCTCACCCTCGACCCGGTCGACGGAACGAAGGGGTTCCTGCGGCGCCAGCAGTACGCGATCTCACTCGCGCTCATTGAGCACGGCACCGTGGCCGCAGGCGTGGTCGGCTGCCCCAACCTCTCTGCCGATGGTTCGGACCACGACCGCGCCGACCCGATCGGCACCTTCGCCTTCGCCGTGCGCGGCGCGGGTGCGTATCTCTCGACGCCCGCTGGCGACACGCGCATGCAGATCGCCGAGTGGTCGCCGCAGGCGGCCGTGCGCGCCTGCGAATCGGTCGAGAGCGCGCACTCGAAGCAGGACCTGTCGGCGGAACTCCTCGCAGATCTCGGAGCCGCGGGCACGCCTGCGCGGCTCGACAGCCAGGCGAAGTATGTCGTCGTCGCCCGCGGCGGCGCCGACATCTACATGCGGCTTCCCGTGAAGGCCGACTACCGCGAGAAGATCTGGGATCACGCGGCGGGCGCGCTCGTTGCGAGCGAGGCGGGCGCACGCGTGTGCGATGTGCTCGGCCAGCCGCTCGACTTCGGTCAGGGCCGCGAGCTCACCAGGAACAGGGGCGTCTTTGCGGGGCACCCTGCGATCGTCGAACGGCTGATCAGGGCGTACTCGGCACGCGTCAGATGATGCCGTGCGCGCGCAGCGCCTCGACCACCTGCGCCGCGGAATCGTCGACCGAAAGCCGCGAGGTATCGAGCACGATCTCCGCCGACTCAGGCGACTCGTACGGCTGGTGGATGCCCGTGAAGTCGCGGATCTCGCCTGCGCGCGCCTTTCGATACAACCCCTTCGGGTCGCGCGCCTCGGCCACCGCAAGCGGCACCTCGACGAAGGCCTCGAGGAACGGCACCCCCGCCTCGGCGTGGATCGCGCGCACCGCCGCGCGGTCGGCGCGGAACGGGCTGACCAGGCTCGCCAGCACGATCACACCCGCATCGGCCAGGATCCGGCACACTTCCCCTGTGCGGCGCACATTCTCGGCGCGATCCTCTGCAGAGAACCCGAGGTTCCTGTTCAAGCCATGGCGAAGGTTGTCCCCATCGACCCGATAGCAG
>JAJTGK010000024.1 GCA_021297815.1 Planctomycetaceae bacterium | reverse complement strand
CCCTGCGAAGACCGACTCGTTCGACCCGCGCAAGCGCATCGCCATCATCAAGTACGCGAGCATCGCCGCGTTCGAAACTGGCGCGGCGGGCTGCCTCGAGCACCTCGAGTCCGTCGGCTACACGAAGGACGCGGGGACGGTCGTCGACATCTTCAACGCCGAGGGCGACCAGGCGACGCTCGCGCAGATCTGTGCGCAGGTGGCGTCGGCGCCTGAACCGTACGACTGCGTGGTGGGGCTCGGCACCGCGGCCACGCAGGCGTACCTGCGCGCGAACAAGCGCGGTGCGCCGCAGGTGATGGGGTTCGTGGCGTCGCCGCCTGCGATCAATGTGCCGCTCGGGCCGTTTGTCGAGGGTTCGGGGAGGCCCGCGTTTCTGAGCGGATTCGGCGCGGCGCAGCCGATTCGCGACCTCTTCAAGACGCTGCTTGCGCTCGACCCTGCGGCGAAGCGGATCGGCGTGGCCTACAACCCGGGCGAGCCGAATTCCGAGGCGAGCGTGAAGGTCGCGCGGGCGGCGTGCGCGGAGTTCGGGCTCGAACTTGTCGAGGCGAACGGCGCGAATGTGACCGAGATCGTGAACGCGGCCGATGTCGTGCTTTCCCGCGGCGTCGACGCGTACTGGATGCCGCCAGACACCGTGGTGAGCTCCGCGGCGCAGACGCTGATCTCGCGCGCGACACAGCGGGGCGTGCCCGCGATCACGAACTTTCCCGAGATGGCCGAGAAGGGCGCGGCGATCTGCCTCGGCGCCGACTGGATCGCCTGCGGCATGACGACAGGCATCTTCGCCGAGCTCGCGCTTGCGGGCGTCGATGCGCGGTCGCTGCCGATCGACAACTTCACGCCCGCGCGGCTCACGCTGTGCATGCACGCGTGGCCCGCGCGGTGGAAGGCACCCGAGGGGTTCACCGAGTCGGCCAGCGAGGTGTGGTACTCGGGGCGCGAACCCGTGCGGCGCGCGATGGACCTCCCGATGGCTCCAGCGCCCGTCCTCGAGGCGCGCGAGGCGCTGAAGGCTCGGCGTGCGGGTGCAAGGGCCTCGGTCGCGAACACCCCCGCCGCAACGCCGACGATCGCCCTCCTCACCTTCAACCGCACGCCGAACTTCGAAGACTGCTACGCGGGCTTCCTCGACGAGTGGAAGCGGCTCGGCTTCGAGGACGGGCGCAACTGCCGCATGACGCTGCGCGACGCGCAGTTCGACTCGGGCACGCTGAACACGATGGCCGCGGCGATCGCCGAGGAGCGGCCCGACCTCGTGATCACCTTCACGACGCCCGCGCTGCAGGCGGCGATGCGGCGCATGAAGGACCGCACGATCCTCTTCTCGCTGTCGTCGTCGGGCGTCGCGGCGGGTGCGGGCCGCACCGCGAGCGACCACCTGCCGAACATCACGGGCGCCGAAGTCGGGGCCGATTGGCAACGCATGATCGAGGTGCTGCGCGCGACCATGCCGAATGCGCGCCGCGTGGGCACGATCTACAGCCCCGCCGAGACGAACAGCGTCTACTTCGAGAAGGAGTGGCGCGCGGCCCTCGCGGCGGCGGGCATCGAGCTCGTCTCGACCGCGGCCGACAAGGCGACCGAGCTGCCCGAAGCGGCTGACGCGCTGGTCACCGCGCCGATCGACGCGGTGGTGCAGATCTCCGACAACCTGACGAGCACGGGATTCCGCTCGATCGTGCGCGCCGCCGACCGCGCGAAACTGCCCGTGTTCGCCTTCGCGCCGATCGGCGTGCGCCACGGTGCGACGGTCATGGTCACGCGCGACTATCACGATGTCGGGCGGCTGACCGCGAACCTCGCGAAGCGGCTGCTCGCGGGCGAATCGGCTGCGGGAATCCCGTTCAGCGCGCCCGAGCGCACGGTGTTCGCGGTGAATCCCGCGCGTCTCGAGCGCTTCGGGCTCGCCATGCCCGAGGCGCTGCGCGCGCAGGCGGAGGTCCAGAACGAGGAGAGCGCAGCCGCGAGCGCGCCGACGAACCCCGCTGCGCCAGGAGCCCCACGGTGAAGATCACGCAACGGCTCTCCGACGACCGCGTGCTGCTCGTCTTCGACGGTCGGCTCGACGCGTCGTGGTCCGAGGCCGCGGCGGTGGCGCTCGAGGGCGCGATTCGCTCGGGCCGCACGCGCATCGAGCTCGACCTTGCCGCCGTGAGCTTCATCACCTCGGTCGGCATCGGCACCATCGTGCGCGCGTATGCGCGCTTCAAGTCGGTGAAGGGCACGCTGGCCATCGTGTCGCTGAACGATGCGATTCGCGAGATGCTGCGCGTGGCGCGGCTCGACATGCTCGTCGATACGGCGCACATGGCTGCGCCCGCGCGCGACGACACGCGCGCGTTTGGGCACGGCTGGAGCGGCGAACTGGCGCCCTGCGGCGACGGGCTTGCGCTGGCGACGGTCGAGCGCGTGCGCGGCGCGCGCGTCGAGCTCGACGCGCACACCTGCGCGATCGGCCATTTCGCGCTTGCGAACACCGCGGCCGACGCGCACGGCCTCTACGGCGAAGGCATCGCCGCGGGCGGCACGGTGGCGGTCCTGCCCGCCTCCGCGCCGCGCGCCGACTGCCTCGCGTCGTCGATCGATGGCGCGCCGCCCGAGCACTATGTGGGCTTCATGGCGCTCGACGCGCTCGTCGTGCGCGGAAAACCCGCGTTTCACGGCCATTTCGAGCGCACGGCCCTCGATCGCATCACGCTGCGCGCCTTCGCCGCGGCGCTGTGCGAGGTCGTCGGCGGGCCAATCGCCTTCGTCGCGATCGGCGAATCGGGCGGCGCATTTGGCGCATGGGCACGCACCTCGCCCGACGGCTGGCCGTCGCCGCCCGCCGCGATGAACGCCGAGGAGCTGCGCGCAAACCTGCGCTTCGCGGGCGACCCGATGCACGCGGGCGAATCGCTCGCCGTGGTCGCCATCGCGTGCCCGAAGGCCGCGGCGCACACGCTTCCTGCCGAGATCGCGAGCGAACTCGTCGACGCGGGCCCCCTACTGCTGCACGCGCACGCGGCCACCGTGTCGTACCGCCCCGTGACGCGCGCGACCGACGACATCGCGGCCGCGGGCCTGCTGCTTGGCGAGCAGCCGCTTCGTTCGGTGATGCACGCGCTCTTCGACGACCGCACCAATCACGAGACCTGCCTCGTGCGCGGCGCGGTGTGGGCCATGCGGATCGGAGGCGCGCGATGAGCCTGTTGGTCGCCACGCTTGCCGTCGGCCTCGTCTTCGCCGTGCTCGCGCTCGGGATCTACCTCTCGTTCCGCGTGTACCAGATCCCCGACATCACGGCCGACGGCTCGTTTCCGCTCGGCGCGGCGGTGACGGCGCGCATGCTGAAGGAAGGCGCCGACCCCTGGACCGCGACGCTCGCGGGCGTCCTGAGCGGCGCGCTTGCGGGGATGGCCACGGGCTTCATCCATACGCGCTTCAAGGTGAACGCAATCCTGTCGGGCATCCTGGTGATGACCGCGCTCTATTCGGTGAACCTGCGCGTGATGGGGTCGAGCAACCTGCCGATCACGCGCGGCACCCTCTTCACGCCGCTCGAGGAAACGGCCACCGAGTGGCTTGGCCGCGAGACGACGCTGCTCGGGCGCCCCGTGCCCGCGAGCGACCTCGGGCTGCTTGCAGGCACCCTCGCGGCGGCGATGCTGGTGGCGGTCGCACTCTCGGCGTTCCTTCGCACCGAACTCGGCACGACCATGCGCGCCACGGGCGACAACGCGCGCATGGTGCGCGCGCTCGGCACGAGCACCGACCGCATGATCGTCCTCGGCCTCGCGCTCTCGAACGCGCTCGTCGCGTTCGCAGGGTCGCTCTTCGCGCAGATGCAGCTCTTCGCCGACGCGCAGATGGGTATCGGCGTGATCGTCTTCGGCCTCGCGAGCGTGATCATCGGCTCGACGCTCGTGGGCCCCGTGCGCTCGGTGTCGCTTGGCATCGCGGGCGCGATCATGGGCGCGGTGCTCTTCCGCCTGCTCGTCGCGATCGCGATCCGCCTCGGGCTCGACGCGAACGACCTGAAGCTCGTGACCGCGGTCGTCGTGCTGGGAGCGATCGTGGGGCCAGGCTGGCTGCGTGGCCTCGGGCGCGGACGGGCGAAGCATGCGGGCGGCGACGCCGCGCACGGAAAGCGAGGCGGCCATGCTTCGGCTTGAGCGCGTGCGCAAGACCTTCAACAAGGGCACCGCGAACGAGGTTCGTGCGCTCGATGGCGTCGACCTCGAGCTTGCCGAGGGCTCGTGGACCGTGGTCATCGGCACGAATGGCTCTGGCAAGAGCACGCTGCAGGGCGCCGTGTCGGGCACCTTCGCGCTCGACGCGGGCCGCATCGTGGTCGCAGGCCGCGATGTGACCTCTTGGCCCGAGCACCGCCGCGCGACCCTCGTGGGACGCGTGTTCCAGGATCCCTTCGCGGGCACCGCGCCAGAGCTCACCGTCGCCGAGAACATGGCGCTTGCGTCGAACCGCCGCAACCTGCGGTCGCTCCTCCCCCTGTCGACGCGCGCGCGGCGCGACGAGTGGCGCGCGCTCCTGCGCCGCATCGGCCTTGGCCTCGAGGACCGCCTCGACGACCCGATCGGCCTCCTCTCGGGCGGCCAGCGGCAGGCGATCACGCTGCTCATGGCCACGCTCACGCGGCCGCGCGTGCTGCTGCTCGACGAGCACACCGCGGCGCTCGACCCACGCAGCGCCGAGCTCGTGATCGGGCTCACCGAGGCCCTCGTGCGCGAATCGCGCTCGACGACGCTGATGGTCACGCACTCGATGCAGCAGGCCGCCACGCTCGGCGACCGACTGATCGCCATGCATCGCGGCCGCGTCTACCTCGATGTCTCGGGCGCCGACAAGCGCACGCTTGGCGAAGGCGACCTGCTCGCGCTCTTCAGCCAGATGCGCCGCGACGACGCGTTCGACGACGAGGCCTGCGGGCTCGTGCGCGGGCAGTACCGCTAGCCTGCAGCGATGCGGCGGCCGGCTCCAGCGCTTTCCGCTCCCGCGACTTTCGTGAAGCGCGGAGCAACCGCGCGCACGATTTCGATAGACTCCAGACGCGCCGACAGCCGTCCAGCGCGCTGGTCGCTGGCCGCCCTTCGGCACCTCGCCCTTCCCGCACGAACCACCTGTCACACACAAAAGGATGACGCAGCCATGGGACTCCTGAACGCACTCATCGGCAACAGTTCCGAAGTTCCCGTCGCGCAGCTGCAGACCGAGTACGCACCGATCCTCATGCCGGGCGAAACGGTGCTCAAGGGCTATATGCTCGTGCGCGACGCGTTCATCTTCACCGACAAGCGGCTGATCCTCGTCGACAAGCAGGGCCTGACGGGCAAGAAGATCGAGTACCAGTCGGTGCCCTACCGCTCGGTCGTCCGCTTTGCGGTCGAGACGGCGGGCACATTCGATCTCGACGCCGAGCTGCGCATCTGGGTGTCAAGCACCCCCGATCCCGTGTCGCGCCAGTTCACCAAGCAGGTGAATGTGTACGAGGTGCAGAAGATGCTCGCGCAGATGGTTTGCCAGTAGCACGCTGCGCGGCGTTCGCGGTCGCATGATCGGCGCGCATGAGACGCAACCTTTGATCCGTCGGAGGATTGCGGCGCACCACGCCGCAGCCTTCACATGCTCTTCGCACGGCGCTGCTGTTGCGCGAAGCGAACCTTCGTGAAACGGCACGCACTGCACGAAGAGATTCCAAACAGATCGACACGAGTTTCTCACCCACCGAGTCCATGGGACTCGGGGATCCACACCACGGAGAAACCATGAAGATCCTCGCAACAGCGCTCATGTCCCTCGCGGTCGCGGCCAACGCCTCGGCACAGGGTTCGTCGTTCCGCCTGACCATCCTCCACACCAACGACACCGAGAGCAAGCTGCTCTATCCGTCGTCGAGCCAGCAGACCTACGGCGGCGCCGCCCGCTTCAAGACGAAGGCCGACCAGCTCCGCGCGGCCGCCGACACCGAGGGCGGCGTGGTGATGGTCTCGTCGGGCGACAACTTCCTCGCGGGTCCCGAGTTCAACGCCAGCCTGCGCCTTCCCGCAGGCAGCCGCTACTACGACGGCATCGCGCTGCAGGCGATCGGCTACGACGCGATCTGCATCGGCAACCACGACTTCGATTTCGGTCCCGAGGTCCTCGCGAACTTCGTGAACAGCTTCACCGACGGCACCAAGTTCCTGTCGTCGAACCTCGATTTCTCGGCGGAGCCCTCGCTGCAGACGCTCGTCACCGCGGGCCGCATCGCGAAGCGCACGACCTCCGTCGTCGATGGCGTGACCGTCGGATTCGTCGGCGCAACGACCCCCGACCTGCCGTTCATCAGCTCGCCTGGCGATGTCGTGGTCGACTCGAACTTCGCCGCGGCGATCCAGGCCGAGGTCGATGCGCTGACGGCCGCGGGCGTGAACCACATCGTGGTCATGACGCACCTCCAGGGCATCTCGGTCGAGCGCGCGCTCGCCCAGCAGTTGCGCGATGTCGATGTCCTCGTCGCCGGCGGCGGTGACGAACTGCTCTGGAACCCTGGCCAGCTGCTTGTTCCCGACGACGCGGTCGACGCGAACTCGGACGGCATCCCCGACATCCGCTACGGCTCGTACCCGCTGTACGAGACTGACGCGACGGGCCGCCAGCTTCCGATCATCACCACCCGCGGCGACTACCGCTATGTTGGCCGCTGCGTGGTCGACTTCGACGCCGCGGGCGTCGTGACCGCGATCGACCCGACCAGCGGTCCCGTGCGCGTCGCCGGCACCGCGCAGGCCGACGGCGTGATCGAGGATCCCACCGTGAAGACGGAGGTCACCGACCCCGTGACCGCGTCGGTCGCGGCGCTCGCGGCGAATGTCATCGCCACCAGCAATGTCGCGCTCGACGGCCGCACCTCGACCATCCGCTCGGTCGAGACGAACGAGGGCAACCTCTGCGCGGACAGCCTGCTGTGGAACGCGCAGCTCCTCGCCAAGGGCGAGGGCCTGCCCCGCCCCGTGGTCGCGTTCCAGAACGGCGGCGGCATCCGCAACAACTCGATCCTGCCCGCGGGCAACTTCACCGAGCTGAACACCTTCCAGTTCCTGCCCTTCTCGAACTTCGTCGCGATCATCCCCGCGCTTCCCGTCACGACCTTCAAGTCGCTGCTCGAGAACGCGGTGAGCCGCGTCTCCCCGCCCACGGGCTTCCCCTCGAGCGGCAACGGCCGGTTCGCGCAGGTCGCGGGCTTCCGCTTCACCTACTCGGTCGCCGCGAACCCAGGTTCGCGCGTCATCGATGTGGTGCTCGACGACAACACGGTGCTCGTCGAGGACGGCGTGGTCGTCGATCCTTCGGCCACGATCGTGGCGGCCTCGATCGACTTCCTCTGCCGCGGCGGCGACGAGTACCCGCTGTCGGGCCTCGCCTTCGAGGTGGTCGGCGTCTCGTACCAGCAGGCGCTCTTCAACTTCGTCACGAGCCCCACGGGCCTGAACGGGGTCATCTCCTCGGCCGACTACCCCTCGGGCGGCGAGGGTCGCATCGTGCGGTTCACGCCGAGCGCCTCGTTCCCCGCCGACATCAACGGCGACGGCGTGGTGAATGCGCTCGACCTCGCGATCGTGTTCTCGAACTGGGGCCTGACGGGCCGCGCGGGCGACGCGAACGCCGACGGCATCGTGTCGGGCAACGATATCGCGGTCGTGCTCAACAATTGGACCTTCTGAGGCCAGACGGTTCGCAGTCCTTGGGCGGGGCGTCCTTCGGGGCGCCCCGCTCGCGTTGAGGCGGCTCCTGTACCCTGCCACGCATGACGCTCGTCCCGCGATCGATCCGCAGCAGGCTGATCCTCTGGTTCCTGTTCATCGCGCTGGCGCCGCTGGCTGCGGTGCTGGTGTGGTCGGCGACCGACATCGAGCGGTCGGTCGAACGCAACGCGCTCGCCACGATCTCGGCCATCGCCGAGAACAAGGCGGCGCGGCTCGACGCGTACGCGCGCGAGCGGCTCAGGAGCGTGGGCAGCATCGCGTCGGGCCTTGCGTTCGTGGGCGCGGCGCAGGATCTCGGTGCGAGCTACCGCCCCGACGGCTCGCGCGACGAGGCCGCGTACGACGCGGCGCTCGCGAAGTACCGCAACCGACTCGACGACTTCGCGCGCGTGGCGGAGTTTCCGCGGTTCCTCATCCTCGATGCGACAGGGCGCGTGGTGTACGCGCTCGGTGCAGATCACCTGCTGCATCGCAAGGTCGACGAACCCGCGCTCGCATCGATGGGCCTCGCGGCGGCGCTCGGCAAGGTGCGCACCGAGAAGCGGGCGCTCGTCACTCCCCCGCAGGTCGCGCGTGACGATTCGCGGCCGTCGGTCGAGGTGGTCGGACCGCTCGTGAAGGAAGGCGCGGTCGTGGGATTCGCCGCCGTCGAGCTGGCGCCCGCGGAGATCGACGAGATCGTGTGCGACTACGCGGGACTCGGCGAGACGGGCTCGGTGCTGTGCGCGATCCGCATCGGCTCCGAGGTCGTCGTCACGACGCCGACGCGCGACAGCGCCGACGCCGCGTTCCGCCTGCGCGGCAAGATGGGCTCCGACTTCGCGCCCAAGCTGCAGGAAGTCGTGCTCGGAAACAGCTTCCGCGGGCGCGGCACCGATACCGACGGCCACGCCGTGATCGGCGCGTGGACGCGCGTCGAGGCGCTCGGCTGGTCGATCGCGGTCACGCAGCATCTCGACGAGGTGCTCGAGGCGTCGCATGCGCAGCGGCGTACGGCGGCGATCGTGGCGGGCGTGGCGTTCGTGCCCGTGCTGCTGGTGGCGATCCTGGTCGCCCGATCGATCAGCCGACCGATCGCGGGTGCCGCGGGCGCCGCCGAACGGCTCGCGCGCGGCGATCTGTCGCAGCCAGTCGAGGTGCTTGGTTCGGGCGAGACGAAGGCGCTGCTTTCGTCGATGCGCCACGCGGTCGAAAGCCTGGTCGCCCTGCTTGGCCGCGTGCGCGACTCGGGCGTCGCCCTCGGCGCCACCGCTGCGCAACTGCGCCACAGCGCTGCGGAGCAGGCCGAGATCGCGCAGCAGTTCGGCGCCTCGAGCACCGAGATCGCCTCCGCGGTGCGCGAGATCACCTCGACGCAGCAGGAACTGAGCGTGTCGATGCAGGCGGTCGCAGGCGCGGTGCGCGAGGCGTCGGACTCGGCACGCGACGGCCGCTCGGCGCTCGGGCGGCTCGACGGCGGCATGCGCTCGCTGCTCGACGGCTCGTCGACGGTCGCGGCGCGACTCGACACGATCAGCGAGCGCGCGGCGCGCATCAACGATGTCGTCGCCAGCATGGCGAAGGTCGCGAACCAGACCAACCTTCTCTCGGTGAACGCCGCGATGGAGGCCGAGCGCGCGGGCGAGGCGGGCGCGGGTTTCCGCGCCGTCGCGCGCGAGATCCGCAGGCTTTCCGAGCAGACGGCCGAGGCGACGCTTGCGATCGAGGGCATCGTGCGCGAGATGCAGGGTGCGGTCGCCGAGGGCGTGCAGGACATGTCGAAGTACGCGCAGACCGTCGAGGGCGGCGCGCGCACCTCTACGGAGGTCAGCGACGGACTGCGCAGGATCATCGACAGCGTGGAGCGCCTCGCGAGCGAGATCGACCTCGTCGCGCGGGGCATGGAGGCGCAGGCGCTCGGTGCGGCGCAGGTCGCCTCGGCGATCGATACGCTGACCGACGGCGCGACGCGCGCGGCGGCGGGCGCGGCGCAGTCGACCTCGTCGAGCTCGGAACTCGAGTCGCGCGCGGCGAGCTTCGCGCGCGAGGTCACGGCGTTCCGGCTGCCGAACGGCTGAGCCGCGGCGGCTCCCCCACTTGCGAAAAACAGCAGGGGCGGCCCTTTCGGGCCGCCCCTGTCTTTCTCGTGTTGTCGTCCTTCGGCGTGGCCTCAGGACTTACCTCCGCCCCGCATCATCGGCGATCAGCCGATGAGCGAGAGCACCGCCTGCGGAGCCGAGTTCGCGAGGGCGAGCGACTGGGTCGCGGCCTGCGAAAGGATCTGCGCGCGGGTGAGGCTCGCGGTCTCGGTGGCGAAATCCGTATCGCGGATCGCGCTCTCAGCCGCGGTCGTGTTCTCGAGGGCGACGCCCAGGCTCGAGATCGTGGCGCCGACGACATTCTTCTGGAATGCGCCGAGGCGGCCGCGGAGGCTCGAGACCTGCTTGATGGCCGAAGAGATCACTTCCTGCGCCTTCGAGAGGTCGCCGTTCTGGACATTGGCCGAACCACCCGACTTGAGGTTGGAGAGGAAGCCGACTTCCGAGCCACCGAGGTTGCCCGTGGTCACGGTCTCGATGCCGAGCGACACCTTGCCCGCGAGGTTCACGGCCGGAGCGAGGTTGAAGTTCGCGCCGCCACCGGTGATGTTGAAGGTGGTCGACTGACCAGCCGCGTTCAGGGCCGAGGTGCCGTCGAGCGTCACGGAGACGTCGAAGCCATCGCTCGAGACGCGGGCAGTCAGGCCGTCCGTAGTGGCCGAGGTGCCGTTGATGAGCACGGTCGCGTTGCGGCCGTAGTCCTTCGTATCCGACAGACCGGTGGTCGAGCCGACCGCGTCGAAGATGAAGTCCGTGGCGCCCTCGTTCGAGAGCTCCTTGACGCGGATGAAGGCGTCGGCGCCGTAATCCGTCGAGCGGATCTGGACGCGGGCCGCATCCGAGGCCTGGGTGGCCGAGACGCCGAGCGCGTCCTTGAAGCTGTTGACCGCGGCGAGGATGTTGGCCTGCGAGGTACCCGAGGCGAAGGTGAACTGCTGCACGCCCTTCGTACCCGTGATCTCGAAGGTCACTTCGCCCGAACCACCGTTGCCGAAGGTCGCGCCCGTCGACAGGAACACGCCTGCCGTCTGGGCCGACTGGAGCACGGTGACGGTCACGGAGCGGGCCGAGCCGTCGTCGGCGAGCTTCGCAGCGTTCACGGTCACATCGGTGAGGTTCGCCGACTGGCCGCTGACGGTGTAGTCGAAGTTGCCGTTGAGGAGCTTGGTGCCCTGGAAGCTCGTCGCGTTCGCGATGCGGTCGATCGTCTGGAGGATCGAGTCGATCTGCAGCTGGTTCGCGTCACGCTCTTCCTGCGACACGCCCGCCTCGTTCGCGGTCGCGCCGACGAGGCCCTGGAGCTCGACAAGCATGTTCGAGATCTCCTGGAGGCCGCCTTCGGCAACGTTCACGACCTGCTCGGCGCGCTGCGAGTTCGAGATCGCGCTGTTGATCGCGGTCTTCTCGGCGCGGAGGTTCTCCGAGGCGATCAGACCCGCGGGGTCGTCGGCGCCACGGTTGATGCGCAGACCGGTCGACAGGCGCTGGAGGCTGCCTGCGAGGCCGCGGTTCTGGTTGTTCAGCACGCGCTGAGCAACGAGCGAGGGGATGTTCTGGTTGATGCGACTCATGACTTGACTGTCCTCCGTGATCGTGCCGGATCGTTCCGGCTTGCTCTGGTCTGCCCCCGGTCAGGGGCGCTGCCGCCGCACGCGCGGTCGGCTGTTCGGCACTGCGCGGATCCTCCAGAGCAGGCCTCTCGAACTTGGTTGGCGCGTCCTGCGCCGTTGACGAGTCGGAACTGAGGGTCCCCGACGGTTGAAGTGATCGGAGGAGTCGGAGGGGTCCTTCACCAACGGGCCGCATTTCCCGCGCGATTCGCGCGAAGAACGCGCCAATGGGGCAAATGCCGCAGGGTTTGGGCTGGCACGGTTCAGGCTCGCGGCGGATAACGGCCGACTTCAGCGACGATGGGACGACCTGCGTGGGCGCGGCCGGGAAAAGCGCCAAAAGCACACCGCCCCGCGCAAGGCGGGGCGGTGTCGATTTCTGCGTCTTCGGAGCCCGACCTGCGTCGGGCGGCGGTCACTGGAGGAGCCGCAGCACATTCTGCGCGGTCGAGTTCGCCGTCGCGAGCACCGAGGTGCCCGCCTGCTGAAGCACCTGCGCGCGGGTGAGCGCCGCGGTCTCGGCCGCGAAGTCCGTATCGCGGATCTTCGACTCGCTCGAGGTGATGTTCTCGAGGCCGATCTGGAGGCTGCGCGAGTTGGTCTGCAGCGTGTTGCGCTCGAAGGCGCCGAGCCGGCCGCGGAGCACCGAGACTTCGGTGATCGCCGTGTCGAGCACCTGGCTCGCCTCGGCCGCGCGGCCGAGGAGCAGCGAGTTCGTCTGGCCGCTCTTCAGGCTGTCGAGGAAGAACCGCGCATCCTCGACCGTGGTGCCGCCGAGGCGGCTTGCCGCGACCGACTGGATGCCGATGCCGACCTGCTGCGAGGTGGTGATCGACGGACCAAGCTGGAAGTTCGCGCCGCCGCCCGTGATGTTGAAGGTGGTCGGCGTACCCGACACCGCCGTCGCGAAGGCCGTGGACAGGTCGATGTCGACGGCGAGCGCGGGCGTGTTGAGCGAGACGCTCGTGCCGTTGCCCGTTGCCAGGGCGCCGTTCACGATCGCGCTCACATCGCGGCCCTCGTCGCGCTGGGTGGCGGTGCCGCCCGGGGCCGAGTAGGTCTGGAAGGTCGAGCCGCCCTGCCCGATCTTGCGCACCGACACGAACGAGTCGCTGCCGAAGCCGATCGAGTTGAACCACATGCCCGAGGTCTGGTTGGCGCCGTTGCGGAGCCCTGCGCTCACGCCCGTCGTGTCGCGCACGGTGTTCACTGCGGCCGTGACCGCCGAAAGCGCGGTGCCCGAGACGAAGGTCAGCGTCTGCACGCCGAGGTTGCCCGCGATCTCGAGCGTGACGCTCGACGCGAGGGCACCCGCCGGGGCCGACAGGAACAGCGCGCCCGTCTGCGCCGACTGCGTGACCTCGACCGAGACGGCCACCGAGGAGTTGGTTCCGAACTGGACGCCGTGGATGTCGACGCCCGCGACATTCGCGGCGTTGATGCCGCTCGTCACATACTCGAGCGAGCCGTTGAGCAGCTGCAGGCCCGCGAAGCTCGCGGTGTTCGAGATGCGCGTGATCGATTCGATCGCCGAGTCGATCTCGAGCTGGTTGGCCTCGATCTCCTCTTCGGAGATGCCGCCCGTGTTCGCGCTGTTGACCACCAGGCTCTTGATCGAGTTCAGGAGATCGGCGACCTCGGCGAGATAGCCTTCGGTGGTGGCGATCACGCTGCTCGCGCGCTCGCTGTTGTCGATCGCCTGACCGATGCCCTTGATCTCGGAGCGAAGACGCTCGCTCACGATCAGGCCGGCGGGATCATCGGCGCCGCGGTTGATCCGCAGGCCGGTCGCGAGGCGCTGGAGGCGGGTGGAAAGGTCGGCGCTGGAGCGGTTCAGGTTGTTCTGCGCGATCAGCGACGGAACATTGGTATTGATGCGGCCCATGGCAATCCTCCTTGACTGGAAGGGACCGGGTCAGGCGGTGACGCGCCTGCCGTTGGAAGTCGCCGCGAGCTTCGCGGCAGCAGGCAGGACCGTCCCGCCCGAGTTGGTCTGCCCGCGCGCACTCCCACGCGGACGCAGCGAACCGAGCTCGCCGCGGAACGCCGCAGCCTGCTGGTTCTCGTTCTTGATGGCCTCGTACACCTCCTTGCGGTGCACAGCCACGGTCGCGGGGGCCTTGATGCCGATCCGCACCTTGTCGCCTCGGATGTCGACGATGGTCAGTTCCACATCGTCGCCGATCATGATCGTTTCGTCTCGCTGTCGTGAGAGCACCAGCATGCGCGGGCTCCTTGGGCGTCCTGCCCGGTGAATGTCCATCCGTGTGTGTGGCCGGCGCGGGGCCGGCACGATGCGCAGCCTTCGCTCACGCCGTCTTCGCGGCCGCGGCCTCGCCGAGCTGCACGAGCTCGTGGCGGGTCGACGAGTTGACGACGAGCGGGCCCTGGAGGTTCGCGGTCAGCGAGTTGTCGCGCTTGTTCACGATGACGAGCACCTGCGCGTCGGAAGTCTCGGTGAGGCCGAGCTCCTCCATCTGCTCCTTGCGGATGTTGGCCTGGAAGTCGGGGATCCACAGCGCCGGGTCGGTGACCACGAACGCGAGGTCGGGGCTCTCGGTCGACTGCAGCCAGAAGAAGACGCCCTGGTCGTCGGGCTGAAGCAGCGCGAAGGTGCGGTAGCTCGAGAAGCCCAGCATTCCGGCGGGAAACTCGAGGGTGCGCGTCTCGTCGATGTCGACGGGACCGAAGCGCGTGGTCTGGATCAGCATGTCGTGAGCTCCATTCGGCCTTCCATTCCTTGGAGTCCTGCTTCCCAGCAGGTCGGGCTCCATCCCTGTTCCTTCCGAGGGGGCCGAACCCTCGGGAGGGCCGCCCGCGACGCCGCGGGAGGCATGTGTTCCGTCATCGCAAGTAGTCGAGCAGGCTCTGGTTCACCGCACGCGAGGCGCCCGCGAGGCCCGCTTCCAGCTGCTGCTGGAGGCTCGCGAAGCGGCTGGCTGCCGCGGTGAAGTCGAGGTCCTGGATGCTCGAGTGCAAGGCTGTGTCCTGAATTCCGAGTTCCTCCTCGCGGCCGATCGCCTCTGCGACGCGCCGCGAGCGGACTCCGACATCCGCGCGCGCCTCGGCGGCGCGGGAGAGGTCGGACTCCAGCTTCTGGGTTGCAAACTCGATGCCACGCTGGTCGTTGGACAGAAGCGCGTCGCGCAGCCGCATGAGGTGCGAAAACACGCTGTCGACGGCAACAGTTGCGCGATCGCTGCCCACCAGAACTGCCGATCCGCCCGACATGGCGATGCCGAGATCGGTGGCGGTGCTGCTGTTGTTGGCGTCGGCGATGGTGGTCGAGGTGCCCGTGGTGCCGTCGGTGAACTCGATGCCGTTCTGGTTGGCGGCCACGGCCGCGGTGAAGTCGGCGGGCGAAAGGCCCGCGGCCGAAGCGGCGGCGTTGATGGCGTCGATCACATCCTCGACGGTCTGCGCGCCCTCGATATCGACCTCGAACTGGCGGCCGTCCTTCACGGTGATGCGGATGTCGGTGTTGAGCGTGGGGTCGGGCAGGCCCGTGATGGCGTCGACATTGCCGCGCGCCTGGTTCACGCCGCGGCCCTCGTTGAAGTCGGCGAGGCGGGTCGAGAGGGTGAACGACCGCAGGCCGAGTTCCTCGGCGGTGGCGCCGTTGAGGTCCTCGACGGACATCGCCGAACCCGAGAGTTCGTTGCGGATGTTGAGGCGCGAGCCGTCCTCGGCGATCTCGACGCGCACGCCGAGACCGAGCGAGGCCACCGCGTTCTGGAAGTCCTGCACGGTGGTCAGCGCGCTCATGTCGATGCGCCGCGACTGGCCGCCCTGGCGGATCTGGATCTCACCAAGCGGCTGGGTCAGGCCCGTGAGCGCGTCGAGGCGCGTGAGCTCGGTGATGCGCGGGTTCAGGTCGAGGCCGACCGAGGTCGCTCCCCCTGGATAGGTGCCCGACAGGCCGAGGTCGCCCGCGGTGGTCGCGGAGTTCGAGTCGCGGATCACGATGGTCGTGCCCGCGGAGGGCGTGATGGCGATGCTGTCGCCGTCGACGGGGTCGATGGCGACGGTGGCGCCGGGGTCTGTGGCGTTGATCGCGGTCGAGAGTCGGCTGAGCACATCGCCCACCGAGTCGGCGTCGGAGAGGTCGACCTCGGTGATCGTGCCGTTCACATCGACCTCGACGGTGCCAGGGCGGACGCCCGTGCCGTTCGCACCGCCGAGCTCCGAAAGCCGCGTGGCCGCAGTCATCGAGGGGTCGAGGTCGCGGTCGCCCTTCACGCGGCCCGAAAGCGCACCGAAGGCCTGCTCGCCGCCCATGGTGAGGCGGGTGTCGGAGGCGAAGCCGAGGTCGGCCTTCATCCCCGCACCCGTGCCGACATAGCGAATGCCGCCGAGAAGCGACTCGAACGGCGGCTTCGCGTGTGCCTCGCCGCCGAAGTAGTGGATGCCGCGCAGGTCGCGGTTCGAAAGGCCGATCAGCGACTGGAGCATCGAGTCGACCACGGCCGCCTGGTTGCGGCGGGTCGCCTCGTCGCTGCCGACGCCGATCTGCGAGAGGCCGATGCCCTTGGCCTCCTGGAGGATGTCGGAGACATCGGCCAGCGAAGCGTCGAGCGAGTTGAGGGTCGATTCGGCCTGCGAGAGGTTGCGCACGCGCTGCTCGCGGCGCTCGATCGCGTCCTCGAGCACCGAGACGGTCGAGGCGCCGATGGCGTTCTCGCTTGGGCGGGTGAACGACTTGCCGCTCGCGAGCCGGATCTGCATCAGCAGGAGCTCGCGATTCGTGCCCTGGATGCCGCCAAGCGCAATCCTTGACGCAAGGAGGTTCGGGACACGCGCGAGGTTGGCAGGAATTGCGCTCATGGGCACTGCTCCGACCCCAGGGGGCAAGGGGTGTGCCTGACGGGCGCTTCGAGAGCCGTGATGGGGCGTTCACCGCATCGGCACGCGACGGGCCCCTGAAGGCGGGGGCTTGGTCGGCTCGGCGAGCCGGGTGGGTGCCGATCTGGAAGCCATGTTGCAATCGCAGAAACGATCCCTGCGGGCGGTTTTCGACCGCCTTGCGCCCCCCGCTTGCGTCGCGTGGGATTGCTGCAACACTCGACCGATGCCCACCAACCTGGCCCCCCTCGGCCTGATCGCTCCCGTCGCCCTTGCCACCCTCGTCGGCACCGCCGCGCTCGCGCAGGACCTGCTCCTGATCCCTGACTCGGGCAACGACCGCATCTGGGCCTTGAGCGCCCTCGACGGCTCGGTCGTCGATGCGATCTATGTCCCTGCCGACGATGTCATGAGCCAGCCGATCCAGATCGCGGTGAGCCCCTCGGGCACGCTGCTCATCACCGACGAATTGGACAAGGCGGTGTACGAGTATTCAGCGACCACGGGCTACATCCGCACGCTTGCCTCGACCGCCGACGGCGTGCTCGGTGCCTATGGGCTCTGCATCAGGGACGGCTTCGTGTACTTCACGAGCGGCGCTTCGGCGACGGGCGTGATCTACAAGGTCGCGCTCGCGGGCGGCCCCGTGACAGTGTTCAGCGACTGGACGGGCGTCGGGCAGCCGCGCGGCATCATTCCGTACGGCAGCGGCTTCCTGGTCGGCAACTCGACCGACGACGACCTCGAGCTCGTGCTTTCGAACGGCACCGTGCAGACCGTGCCGTTCCACGACTCCGACGGCTTCATCGGCATCGACTTTCCGCAGCAGATCTGGCCGCTCGGTGGCGGCAATGTGCTGGTCGCGGGCTTCAGCGATCCGTACGGCCTCTACTTCTACGACTCGCAGGGCCTGCAGTACGGCGCGTACCTCGGCACCGAGGTGTTCCTCTCGCCGCGCGGCTGCGCGCAGCTCGACAACGGCGACTACATGTACACGGGCGGAACGCGCATCGACCGCATCGCGGCGAAGAACGGCGCCAACACGAACATCGTGAACCAGCTCGGAACGAGCTTCCGCTGGATCACGCGCTTCACGCCGCCGCCGCCCTGCCCCGCGGATCTCGATGGAAACGGCACGGTGAACGGCTCCGACCTCGCGGTGCTGCTTGGCGCGTGGGGCGGAGCGTCGGCGGTGGCCGACCTCAACGCCGACGGCGTGGTGAATGCGAGCGACCTTGCGGTGATGCTCGGCAGCTGGGGCCCGTGCTGAACGCGCGTGCGCGGCAAACACGATGAAAGACAGGGGCCCGGCTCGCGCCGGGCCCCTGCTGCGTTTTCAACCTCACGCTCCGCCGCAGTTCAGCGACGACGGCGCGCAGCGAGGCCAGCCACCGCGAGGAGCGCGATCGCGCCCGGTGCGGGGACCTCTCCGCTGTAGACCATCACATTGTCGATGCGGTTCGAACCCGTCGTGCCGCCCGCAGCGCCCGTGGCACGGAAGCGCAGGAGCACTTCCGCCTGGTTCTCGAGGCCTGCGATCGAGAAGCTGCTCGTGTAGAGCGTGTTGTAGGTCAGGCTCGACCAGGTTCCCGGCGCACCGCCGCCGCCCGACTGCAGCACGGTGTACGACGCGACCGCGACATTCCAGTTCGTGCCACCATCGGTGCTGTAGACGACCTCGAAGGCGCTCGGGCCCGTCGAGCTGCGCGCCTGGTCCCAGGTCACGGTGATCGCCTCGAGGAAGCCCGCCGTCGAGAACCTGGCCTGGTAGTAGTCGCCGATGGCCCAGTTGTTGCTCGAGAACGCGTACTGCGAACCATTGCCCGAGGGCGAGGTGTAGGTCGCGGCCGCGCTCGCGTGCCACGACATCAGGTCGCTGCCCGTCGTCTGCGCGCCCTGGTCGGCGGCGCCGACCGAGTAGGTCTGGCCGGTCGGCACATTGCCCGTACCCGTCGGGAAGGCGGTGGTGATCGTCCAGCCGGCGACGAGGCCGCCGAGGGCGGGCGAGGCCGCGAGGAACACGGTTGCGGTGGAAGCGAGAAGCCTGAGGGACATGCACTCTCTCCGCGGCGAGGGAGCCGCAGTTGTGTCCGCCGATGGCGGACGGGACAGGAAACTCGGCATCGGGGAGATGCCGCGAGGGACTGTTCGCAACGGGTCGGTCGAGGCCGTCGGACGCGCGAAGGGACGCCGCGCGGGCGGGGACTCGGGCCGTGCCCGGTGCATGACGCAACGATGCGGAAAAACCGCACCATCCCCGTTTCCAAAGCCTCCGTGAGCGGCAAACATACGCCCGCTGCGGTTGAAGTCCAACGGGAAACGATGGGATTTGCGAGAGTCGCGCGGCCGTGCCGATGACACCGAGAGACGCGAGGACCCCCCACCATGCACGACCGGTACTTCTACACCGATCCGACCGGGCATAAGTCTGGGCCATTCACGGAGTTGGAACTGCGCGAACTTGCCGCGCGCGGAGTCCTGTCGCCCGACGGCATCCTCGAGATCGAGGGGATCTCGCGGGGCTTCCTCGTGCGCGAATTCGACGGGCTCGCGGCCTCGGTGGCGGCGGGCGCGGCGCCTGTGGGCGCGTCACATGCGATTGACGGCCGGGGCAGCGCCTTCGACGCGACGCGGCCCCCGACGGAACCGCCGCCCGAGCACCTCCGCGGCCCTCCCCCGCGCTCGAAGGTCGCGCGCTCCACCTACATCCTGCTCGCCCTGCTGCCCGCCCTCGTAGGGGTGTTCGGTGCGCACAATGTGGTCGCAGGCCACATCGCGCGCGGCGTGGTGCAGCTTGTGCTCAGCGCCTTCACCATCGGCGGCGTGCTGTCGGGCATCGTCTTCCCGCTGTGCTGCTGCGTGGGCGTACCGCTCTATGCGGGCATGTATGTGTGGGTGATCGTCGAGGCGATCGTCGTGACGCGCGATGCGCGCGGCCTTGAGTTTGCCTGACGGGCGCGGACCGCTCACGCGATCGAGAGCAGCGTCTGCAGCGTCTCGTCGATCGTGGCGATGAAGCGCGCCGCGGCCTGGAACTGGCGCTGGTACGAGAGCATGTTGATCGACTCCTCGTCGATCGAGACGCCGCTCGTCGCCTGCGACTGGGCCTCGAGGTTCTCGCGCACGAGCCGCGTGCTGTCGGCGCGCGTGTTCGCCGCCTGCGTGGTCACCGCGAGATCGGTGGTCGACGACTGCCAGAATCCGCGCAGGCTTCGGCCGCCGAGCGCGTCGATCGAGAGGTCTTCGAGCGCCGCGATCTCAAGCGCGACGGCGTTCGAGCCCGCGACATGGCCCTTGCCCGAGGCGAGAAGCCGCGGATCGGTGGCGATGGCCTGATTCACCGAGATGTCGCTCGCGTCGGAGCCGCCGAAGAAGCTGTTCACGCCGAGCGCGGCGAGCGCACCCGAGGAGTCACCCGAGAAGCTGAGTTCGTAGCCGCCCGTCGCGTCGATCTTGAGGGCGCCATCGGGCGTCACCGAAGCGCTGCCCGTACCTGCGGGCATCGCCGAACTGATCGCGGCGGCGAGGTCGTCCATCGACATCGTCTGCGGATCGACCGAGACGAGCACCGTCGAGCGCACGCCCGTCGAGGTGTTGGTGACATGCAGCTCGAAGGATCCGTTGCGGATGTCGAACGGCAGCTGCGCGGCGTCGGAGGCGAGGTTCGCGGTGCGGTCGGCCACGCGGTTCAGGCCCGTCACCGAGGTCCACCCGCGCGTGCCCTGGCCCTGCGAGTGGATGCGGTTCACCTGGAAGATGAGCTGCTGCGCGAGCGTGTCGAGCGCGTCGATCGCAGGGTCGACATTGTCGGCGCGCTGGCGGAAGAGCGCACCCACCGACCCGCCCTCGGGGAGGAGCGTGGTGCCGTCGGCCGTCACACGCAGCGACACCGCGATGCCGTCGGCGGTCGCCTCGGAGCGCAGCGTGACGCCGCGCGATTCGCCTGCAAGCACGATGGGCACCGAGCCGACGAGGACATCGAGCGCGCCGTTCGGCTGTTCGATGGTCGTCACGGGCAGATACTGCGAGATCTCATTCACGAGCTCGTCGCGGCGGTCGCGCAGGCCGTTGGCGTCGCCGCCCGCACCCTGCTCGGCCTCGACGATCTGGCGATTGACCTCGGCCACCTGGTCGAGCAGGCCGTCGACGGTGCGCACGCTGACGGCGAGCGAGCGGTCGATCTCCTCGCGCACCTTCACATGCTCGGTGCGCATCTCGCGCACCGAATTGGCCAGGCCGCTGCCCTGCTGGATGACCACGGTGCGCACGGCCTCGTCGGTCGGGTTGTTGCCGAGCTCGCTGAAGGCGTTGAAGAACGCGCTCAGGCGGCTCGAGAGATCCTGGTCGCTCAGCTCGTTGCGGATCGACTCGATCGCGTTCAGGAAGCGCTGGTCGATCTCGGCGGCGTTCTGGTCGCTGATCGCGGCGCGGGTGCGCGACTGGAGCGCGGTGTCGACCGTGCGCACGATGCGTTGCAGCTGCACGCCCGTGCCCACGAAGCCCGCGCGGCCGATGTACTCGGGGCGGCTCGGCGACAGGCGCGCCACCTGGCGGTGGTAGCCGGGCGTGGCGGCGTTGGCCATGTTGTTGCCCGCGACCTGCAGGGCGGCCTGGCTCGCGAGAATCGCGGACTGGCCGATCTGGAATGCGCCGTTGATGCTCATGGTGTGCTCCGCGTGGCGGTTCGGTCGTGGGTCGGATCAGCTCTTGATGTCGAGGCTCGACATGACATTCGCGCCGACGGCGATGCGGCCGCCGCGCGAGTAGAGGTTGGCGTGCGCGAGGGCCGAGTGGACGCTCTGCAGGATTCCCGCCATGTGCGCCGAAAGGCGCTCGGCGGCCTGCCGCACCACGCTCGACTCGCGCTTGACGAGGTCGATCAGGTCGCGGAGCGTCGCGCGCACCGACTCGAGGCGTGCGCCGCTCTCGCCGCCGAGCTTCGTGGCGATCTCGGAGAGCTTCGCCTCGGGCTTCATGGCCAGGCGCGCGGCAAGCGCGCGGCTCTCGGCGAGGCGCGCGCGGTCGAGCTCGGCGATCTCGCTCACCGCGCGCTGTTCGGCGTTGCCAAGCTGCGCGAAGCGCGCGAAGTCCGCGGTGCGGATCGCCTCGCGGCGGTCGCGGATCAGGGCGAGCACGGCGCGGTACTGCGCGGAGGTCTGCTCGAGGATCGCGATGAGCTTGTCGGGGTTCGGGCGGGCGGCGGGTGCGGGTGCGGTGTTCATCGGGTCGCTCCTGCAGCGGGAAGATCGGTGGCGCGGCGCGTCATCGAGCGCTCGAAGCGGTCGGCGACGCGGTCGACGATGGCGAAGTTCGATCCCTCGACGACCTTTTCGGCGAGCGCCGCGTCGAAGAGCGGGCGGAAGCGCTTCTCGGCGGTGCCAGGCTGGAACGGGCCTGCGGCGAACCCGCCGTCGCGCATCTGGGCGAAGACGGGCTTCACGAACGCCTCGGTGACGAGCGTCTTCGCGGCCTCGCGCGCGAGCCCGCGCACATCGCCCGAGCGGGCGTTGCGCTCGAGGCGCGCATCGGGCGCGAGAAGCCCGAGCGATGTCGTGGGGGCGATGCCGCTCATTGCTTCACGATCTCCGCCTTGAGGGCGCCCTGGCGCGACAGGCTCGGGCGCGTCGGGCGTGGGCTCGATGGGCGGCGTGATGGTGGTGATGCGCAGGTTGGCCGCGGTCACCGCCGCGGGGCGGAACTCGACGCGCTCGTCGACGGTGATCACCTTCTTCGCGGTGTCGATCACCACGCGTGCGGGCGTGCGGATCAGGTCGCCGGGCACCGAGAAGGTCATGAGCCGCGCCACGAAGCCGTTCGCGTCGGAGCGCGCCTCCTCGGGAATGCGCACGCGGATCGTCTGCGCGTCCTCGACCTTGGCCGCGTCGGAGTAGCCCGACAGCGAGAGCTCGTCGTTCACGAGGTCGGCGATGCTCGCCGCGGTCGGATAGCCCGCGTACTGGGGGTGCAGCACGAGCGCGACCGAGTCGCCCTCGAAGGGGCTCATCACGACATCGCGCACCATGCGTGCGCCCGCGCGCACCACGCCCGTGGTCGCCGTCTCGGGGTCGACCTCGACATTGCCCTCGGCGACCGCGTACGGCAGCCACTGGCTGCGGTCGGCGGGCACGACGGGCGACTTCAGGAAGCTCGTGAGCAGGATGCCGCCCTTCAGGCTCTCGGCGGTGCCAAGGGTGCCGATGCGGACATCGATGCGGTCGTCGGTGCGGGCGCCCGTGCGCGGGATCTCGACCGAGACCATGACCAGGGCGACCGAGCGGGTCTTGGCGAGGCTGCGCGCGTCGGCGCGGATGTTTCCGAGGTTCGCCAGGAGCTGGGCGTAGGGCTGCGCCGCGATGAGCGAGTCCTTCATGCTGTCGCCCGTCTGGTCGAGGCCGTAGACGAGGCCGATGCCGACGAAGCGGTCGCCCTCGAGGCCGCGCAGGCGGGCGTACTCCTGGAGCTCGCCACCGCGGGCAGGAACGACGGCGGCCACGAACGCACAGAACGCGGCGACGGCGACAAGCATGGGAACGGGCGCAGAAAGTGCCGCGAGCGACCTGCGCAGGGCGGTCGGCAGGGCAAGGATTGCGCGGAACGGGCCTTCGTGGCTCAACATGCGGGTGGACCTCCTGTCCAAGGGGCTGGAGAGGCGAAGGCCGTTCCAGCGCGGGGGTTGGCCTGCCCCGTTTGCGAGGGCCGACGCGGGCGGCCAACCTGCGAGGCGCACCGCGGGTGGGCGCGGGTGATTCGCGGTGCCGTCCTTTGGGGTACTGCCCCCGCTCGGGGCGATACTTGCCCCATGCGAGGATTCCTGAAGGCCGCGGCTCCGTTCATGCTCCCCTGCCTCGTGGCGTTCGTGGTGGCGATCGCGTTCTGCGCGTCGCGCACGGGGCCCGAGGGCGGGAACGCCACCCTGGAGGTGCTGCGCCTGATCGGGTCGGATGGCTCGGTGGCACTCTTCTGGTGGATTGGCGCGCTCGGCGTGGGCCTTGCGCTCGCGCGGCTCCTGCGCGACGGCGACACCGAGCCGCCCGCATCGACGAGCTTCGACGACCTCGCGGTCGGCCTCGCGGTTGGTGCCGCGGTGATGCTCTGGCTCGACAGCGTGCTCGGGTCGCTTGGCGCATTCTCGTCGATCGGCCCCGCGGTACCGTGGATCCTGACCGCGGCGGGCGGCATCCTGCTCGTGCGGCACCTCGGCGCGTTTCCGCTGCTTGCCGATGCGGCGCGCGAACCGAAGGGCGCGGCGCCGTGGCTCGTGCCCGTCGCGATCGGCGCGGTGGCTGGCCTGTTGGCCACCGCCGCCGCAAGCGCGCCAGGCTGGCTCTGGTCGAGCGAGTTCGGCGGCTACGACGCGCTCAGCTACCACCTGGTGCTTCCCAAGCATTGGCTCGAGGCGAAGACCGCAATGGGCCCCGTGGCGGGCAATGTGTATTCGGCGCTGCCAGGCTTCGTCGAGAGCGCGTTCGCGCATGCGATGGTGCTGCGCGGCAGCGCGATCGAGGGTGCGATCGCCTGCCAGTTCTGGGCGGCGATCGCCACGCTCGCCGCGGCGTTCTGCGTGGCGCGGCTGGCGCGCGCGCTCGGGCTTGGCGGCGAGCCCGCGGTCGCGGCGGCATGCTTCGTGGCCGTGCCGTGGGTCGTGGTCACGGGCACCCTTGCGTACAACGACATCGTGCCGTGCCTCATGCTCGCGGCGGCGTGGCTTGTGATCGCGCGGGCGCGCGACGGCGCCGCGGGCGGTCTCGGCGTGTTCGGGTGCGTCTCGGTCGCGCTGTGCGCGGCGGCGGCGTGTGGGGCGAAGCCGACGGCGCTCTTCTTCACGGTGATTCCGCTGGCGGTGATCGCGGTCGTGCACGAGGGGCCACGCGTGCTGCGGCTGGCGCCGATCGCGCTCGTCGTGGCGCTTGTCGTGCTTGCGCCTTGGTTCGCGCGCAATGTGATCGCGTATGGCAACCCCGTGTTTCCGTTTGCCACGGGCCTGTTCGGCGCGGCCGATTGGACCGAGGAGCAGATCTCGGTGTTCGCGAACGCGCACGGGCCCGATCGGCCGTTCTTCGAGCGGCTTCCGCTCGTCGGGCGCGAGTGGCTCTGGCATGGGCTCGGCGAGCCGCCCGCGAAGGGCGAGCCGTGGTTCCCGCAGTGGAGCGTGCTGCCGATCGCGGGGCTTGCGGGCCTTGCGCTGTGCGTGCGGCGCTCGCGTGCGGCGGTGGCGGCGCTCGGCGCGATCGCGGCAATGCTGGTCGCGTGGATGCTGCTCACGCATCTCAAGAGTCGCTTCCTGCTGCCGACCGCGGTGCCGCTTGCGCTTGGCGCGGCCGCGCTGCTTGCGTTCGCTTCCGCACACCTCCACCCCGCCGCGATGCGTTTCCTGGCCGCAGCGCTCGTGGCGATGCCGTTCGTGTGCTACTTGCGCGAGCCGATGCGCGGCACGGTCACGCACGCGCCCGCGGCATTGGTCGGGCAGCTGAACATGATGACGGGCACGACGATCGCGCAGGATTTCGAGCAAGCGGACCAAGAGACGCGCAAGCGGCTCCTCTCGCAGGCGCCGACGCCGTTCTGGATCAACTACATGCTTCCCGACGGCGCGAAGGTGCTGGGCGTCGGATTCGCGACGCCGTTCTACCTCGCGCCCGGCCGCGTCGAGATCACCACGGTGTGGGACCGCGGGGCGTTCGACGCGGTGGTGGCCGATGCACCCACGCGGCCCGAAAGTTGGAGCGCGGCGCTGCGCGCGAAGGGCTACACGCATCTCCTCATCGACCCTGTGATGCTGTCGCGCTGGGCGGCGAGTGGATGGCTGAATCCACAGCTCAGCGCGGTGCCGTGGGTCGATCCGATCGCGCGCTCGAACAGGGTCGTCGCGGGCACGATCGATGGGAAGTTGCTGATCGCGCTCGTCGATGCGGCGGCGCCTGTGGCCGAGATCCCCGCGTCGGGCGAGCCTGCCGGGGGCCTGCTTGGGCCGAAGCTGCAAAGGCCGTGAGCGGTCCGTCGGTGAAGTCGTGCGCCGCATCGGGCGCGGTGATGCGCGGTTGTGATCCGCGCTCCCCACGCGCGCCGATCAGGGCGCGGGATTCGCGGCGCCACTCGGCGGCGGTTCAGGCGCATCGGGAAGCGGCGCCTTCGCCGACTCGGTGACGGGCCTGCGGCGCTCGAACTCCGAGCGCACCGACTCGGCGCCTTCCTTGCGCGCGGCGGCCACCGCTTCGTCGCGCGACTTCGCCGAGGCGAGGAACACGATGCCGAGCAGCACGGCCGTGGCGAAGCAGAGCGCGGTCACGGCGAGCAGGAAGCGGTTCTTCGTCTCGAGTGCGCGGACGCGCGAGGTCAGCGCCGCATCGGTGACCGAGAGGCCTGCGGGGCGCGGCGAAGCATCGGCTGCGGGGCTCGATGGTGTGGTCGCGCTGCGCACCGAGGCGAGGGTCGCGGGTTGCGGCGTCGGTCCTGCGAGAACCTGCGCGGGCGCCGCGGGACGCGCTTGAGCTGCGGTCGCCGATGGCTGCGCGGCAGCGACTGGCGCGGGCACGATGCGCACGACCAGGATCCCTGAATCAGCGACGAACCCCGAGAGATCGGGCCGCGCGCCCATCGGGCGCTCGCTCGGCGTACGGGGCGGCAGCCCGAGTTCGCCGCGCGCATGCTCGACCAAAGGCCCCGCGCCGCACGCGGCGCACACGGGCTGGTCTTCGTTCACAGGCGATTGGCACGCGTGGCAGCGGCCGAAGAGGTGCGCGATGCCGCGCACGCGCCGCGCAAGCGTCCAGTACTGCCCCGTGGTCGGACCGCGCACGATCGCGTCGCGCCCGACCTCGCCCGCGCGGATCGCGGCGACGAGCGCCTCGTAACCGAAGCCCACGAAATGCGGCCGCTTGGTGTCGCGCACGAACCACGCGCCCATGTCGTTCGCGGTCGCGTGCAGGCTCCACACATCGAACCGCCCGCCGCAGCACTTGCAGGCGAGCGCAGGTGCCTGCGGCTCGCTGCAATACGGGCAGATGAGGGCGTGCGGTGTGTTCATGGGCGGCGGACCGCTCAGGATAGCCGCTTTCGACGCAGGCTCGGCGCGGCTGGTCGCGGTGTCGAAAGGCTCGCTCCTGTACGCTGTCGCCATGGGTTCACCTCGATGTTCCAAGCGCGCAGACAGATACGCAGGAACTGTGGCGCCGATGGCGGTGATCAGCCTGATTCTGGCGTGGGGCTGCGCCGCGAAGCCCGAGCCCCGCGCGGTGGATGCCCCGCTTTCGCCCGCGCCACGCGAAGGACGAACACTGCGCGACCTCGTGGCGATCGTCGATGGCCAGCCCGTGGTCTTCGACGAGCTGCGCGGGCCGCTCGTCGAGATGTCGGGGACCACCGCGCTCCAGGATGCAACCGTCGATCTCAGGCTGCGCAAGCGCCTCGAGGCGGCGGGAATATCGCTCGACGGCGCCGCGGTCGCGCGCGAACGCGAGTACCTGCTCGATGCGCTCGCGGCCGACCAAAGCCGCGCGCTCGAGCTTCTCGGCGAGATCCGCACGCGCCAGGGCCTAGGCGACACGCGCTTCGCCGCGCTGTTGTGGCGCAACGCCGCGCTGCGTGCGCTCGTCGCGCGCGAGGTCAAGGTCGACGACGCAGGCCTTGCCGCGACCTTCGACACGCTGCATGGCCCGAAGCGCCGCGCGCGCATCGCCGTACTCGGGTCGCTGGTCGACGCCGAGCGGTTTCGCGCCGATCTCGACGCGGGCGCGTCGTTCGCCGAGCTCGCCGCCGAACGCTCGCTCGACGACAGCGCCGCGCGCGGCGGCCTCATCGGCCCGCTCGCACGCCGCGACCCGAGCTACCCCGACGCGGTGCGCAACGCGGTCTTCGCCGCCGAAATCGGAACGGCCTCGGCGCCCGTCCTCGACGGCCCCCGCTTCTTCATCGTGCAGGCGACAAGCGAAACGCCCGCCGACGGCGTGTCGTTCGAGGCCGCGCGCGCGCGCTGCGAGGAGATCCTGCGGCGAAGCCGCGAACGCCTCCTGATGGATGCGCTCGCCCGCGAGCTCGCACGCCGCGACGGCGTCACCGTGTTCGACCGCACCTTCGACGCGAAGTAACCGCGGTCAGGTGCGCAGCGCGCCCACGCGCCAACCCGCGACAGGCAGCAGCAGCGCGACAGGCAGGAAGACGCCGAGCGTCGCCGGCAGCGCGCCGATCTTGACCGTCATCAGGAACAGTGCGCCAAGCAGCCCTGGCACCGCGACCGCCGCGCACAGCACGCTCGGCTGCAGCATCTTGCGCGGCTCGCGCACGAGGAAGAACGGCAGGCAGATGACGAGCATGAGCAGGTTGACGAGCGCGCCCGCGAAGCGCTGGCCGACGAGGCGCGTCGCGTCCGCCGGGTCGAGGCCGCCGTCACGCGCAAGCGCCGCGATCTCGGGCGAGCTCAGGAGCTGCGCGAACCCGCGGAAACGCCGCGAAAGAATGGCCTTCGCCGACACATCGGTCTCGACGAACGCCACAGGCTCGCTGCGGTCGATGCGCACCTCGCGGCCTTCGCCGCTGCCTGGCGCGCTGCGGCCCGCGGCCATGCCTTCCTCGAGCTCCCACCCGCCCCGCTCCTCGCTCCAGCGCGCGCGCGGCGCCTCGATGCGGCGAATGGCCGCACCGCGCTCGTCGCGCTCGATCACAAGCAGATTTTCAGCCTCGAGCGTGACAGGGTCGAACGACTGCGCGAGCAGCAGCTTGTTCTCGCCGTCGAGCGTGAGCCGCACCGCGACGAGGCGCGGCAGCACGATCTCGCCGTTCACGAGCTGCACGAGGTTCAGCGCCACCGCGACCGCAAGCATGACGAGCCCCGCGCGCCACAGGCTCAGGCCCGCGGCGAGCATGGCGACCAGTTCGCGCGCGCGCACCATCTGCGTGAGCGTGAACCCCGCGGCCGCCACCGAGCACAGGCCCACCATGAACGCGTAGAACTGGAAGACGCGCGGCGCGTGGTAGTCGACGATCGCCGCGGGAACCGCCGTCCACATCGCGGCGAAGCGCCCCGCGTCCACCGCCTCGCGCGCCGCCTCGAGGTAGGCGTCGAGCTGCAGGATCACATCGATCGACACGGCGAAGAGGAACATCACCGAGAAGACGAGCGCGAAGTTCGCGAGGAAGCGTGCGGCGATCCAGCGGTCGATCAGGGCCATCAGTTCCTCGCGACCTGCCGGTAGGCGACGAGGATCGTGGCGGCGATCCCGATGTTTCCGCTGGTGGCGACAAGGACTGCGAGCGCGCTCGTCGACTCCTTGAGCATCTGCTCGCCGCCCGAGATCAGCAGGATGTCGACGATCGACGGGATGAACGCAAGCAGGTAGACGCGCAGCGGGTTCGCGCCGCGCATGCGGATGGCGAGCACCGCGCCGAGGACGAGCATGAGCGGCGCGCAGAGCGCCTGGTTCGCGCGCTGCACGATGCGGGCCACGATGTCGGCACGCACTTCGCGGATCTCGCGGTCGAGCCGCGCGGCCGCCGCGCGCGCCGCCTGCGAGGCCGAAGCGAGCGCAGGCGGCATGCCCGCGGGTTCCGCGGGCAGCGCCGCGGCCTCGGCGGAGAGCTCCTCGGTCGAACGCTCGCCGCGCGCGACCACCATGCAATCCTCGGGCCGAAGGCCCGCGATGCGCGGCGGCCAGCGCCCGCCGCCGCCAAGACCGCGCAGGTCGGCGACCGTGTCGGGCCTGGCCACGAGTTCGAGCCGCTCGCCATCGACACGCTGGCGCTGCTCGGGCGCGAGCGTCGCCTCGGCGACCAAGGCGCGGCGCGTGGCCGTGCCGCGCTCGAGCTCGACGAGTTCGAGCGTCGAACCCGTGCGCGGTCGCAGCGTGGTTCCTGCCAGCACCGCGTTGCGCACCT
>JAJTGK010000139.1 GCA_021297815.1 Planctomycetaceae bacterium | reverse complement strand
GCGTCGTGCCGAGTTCGGAGGCTGGACACAACACCCACGACCATCGCCGTCGGCCGAAGGCCGACGGGTGCCCAGTCCGCAGGCACTGGGTCGCCCCGTTCAACGATCTCGCGAGGGCGCGCGCGAAGCGCGGTCCTTCACCATGCCCGTCACGCCGAGCGCACTCTCTCGACCCACAAAAACAACGAGCCCCGACCGATCGTCGGGGCTTGGTGCGTTTTAGGATGCTGTCAACTCACCATGCGACGCGCGGTGCGGCCTGCGGACTCGTCGTCTCCTCACGACAAAGTCCGCCTCGCGGAAGCGGATCGGGACGATTCCGCCGCGCGCGACTGCCCTGAAACCGCGTCTCGCGTCTCCGAGAGACGGCGGGAAGTTGCCCCAGCATCGGCAGTGCGCAAGGGATTCCTACGGCATTCATGCAAATCACAGATACGCATGTCCGTAAATACCCGCCCCGTGCGTGCAGGATCGTGAATGACAGCGGCCCCCGCCAATGGCGGGGGCCGCTGCATTCTGGATCAGGGCATTCGCGCGTGACTCAGTAGGTCGCGTTGCCCGTGGTGGGCTGGACCGGAGTCTTCGCGGGAACCGGGCCGTTCTCCATGTACCACGCGATGTCGGCGGCATTGATGACGCCGTCGCGGTTCAGGTCGCCGTAGGCAAGGTCGCCCATGCCCATGCGGCGGAGTTCCTTCACCGAGACCGCGGTGCGGGGAGCGCCGCCCGTGGCAGCGCTGCCGCAGGTGTCGCCCGTGGCGAGGAAGCCGACCGAGATGAACGAGAAGTCGGCCGAGTTCACATCGCCGTCGCGGTTGAAGTTCGAGCGGCTGTCGAAGTTCTTGCCCGAGCCGAAGTCGCCGACATAGGCGCCGAAGTCGAGGATGTCGATGAAGTTGTCACCCGTCGAGTCGCCGCCCTGGAGCGAGTAGGCCGACGCGGCGGCGTACTTCGTTCCCGAGACCGAGACCGACTTCGACGACGAGAGCGTGTGGCTCGCGTCCGCCGCAGCGGCGCACGAGTAGCTCGCAGCCACGGGGACCTGGGCGTCGATCGCGCTGCCGTCGCCCGTCGCGTCGAACGACACGCTCGGGTTGACGACCGAGTTGTCGCTGAGCTTGATGCGGATGGCGGTCGAGCCGCTGCCCGCGATCGTGCCGGCGAGGTTCACATCGACCGACAGGAGCTGGTAGTTCGACACATTGACGACCGTCGAGCCCGTGCGGACCCGGCCCGCAGGATCAGCCGCGCTCGTCCAGAACACGGTCGTGAATCCGACGGGGTACGGATCCGACATCGAGGCGCTATCGGAGCGCGACGGAGTCACGGCCAGCGAAGCGCCGCAGGAGTCGAGCGCGGTCGGAGCCGTGAGGCTGACGAGCGCGCCTGCGGTCGTGCCAGCGTCGGCGGGCACGGTCACATCCGCGGGAACCCCAGCGAGCGAGTAGTCGCCGTAGGCCGACACCGAGCTGTTGTTCACCTGGGTGAAGGTGATCGCGACACCGTTGTTGTCCGAGATGCGCGACGGGAACGAACCCGTCGTGAACACCGAGGCATCGAGATCGGCGCACGAGTTGGCGATGACCTTGAAGGTGATCTTCGCGATGTTGCCCGCGGTGATGCCCGGCGCGCCGCCCGCGACGCCCGTCGCGAAGCTGACCTTGCTGGCGAGGCTGTTGTGGTTGCTGTAGATGAGGGTGCCGAAGTCATCGCCCGCGGCGATGCCGACATACTCGAGCACCGTGGCGTCGTAGCCGACATGCATCTGGGCGCCGACCGCGCTCGACGACATGTTGGCCAGGTTGACCGACATCGTGATGTTGCTGCCCGTCGTGACATTCGTGTTGTTCGACAGCACGACATCGCCACCGGCGAGAGCAGGGGTGGCCAGGACCGCGGCAAGCACGCCGACGGAGGCCTTCGCAAAACGGAACGACATAGAGACTCTCCTCTTGGATGGGGGCATGCCGCCCGACCACCGGAATGAATGCGACGCGCTGGACGACGGCGCCGCGGGACCAACCTCAGATTGGCGCGCGAATCGTGCTGCGCGGAGCGCAATCCACCGATTTTCCAAGAGTCGAAAGTCCGCAGTTCCCTGAGTCGTAGGCATCTGAGGCCTGCGGCCCGAGAATATCGTGGCGCAGGCACCCACGGGCGGAGGTCCGTCGGATCACGGCTCACGCCAACGCCCGATCTGAGCCGACCTTAGCGCACCGCGGGATGCGAAATCGCCCGATGCGCAGGCCCAACGCCGTCCGCCCAGCTCCTCGCTCTCGTTGGAACCCCCGTGCACGCACCGCCGTCCTTCCTCAAACACCCGCGCCGCACCTTACGACCCGCGCCACGAATGAACACCATGCCGCTGCCTTCCGCGTTCGCCGCCACCTGCATCCTGGTCACCGCGCTGCCCCTCGCATCAGTCCACGCGCACGGGCCGAGCCCCGCCGCCGAGCGAGTGGAGCTCATCACGAGCGGCGAGTTCCTCGACGGCCACGGCTGGCCGATGCGCCCGCGCATCACCGACATCGTGACCATCACGGGCAAAGGCGCCCATCTCTGGTCGGGCCGCGCGGCGGGCAACACGAAGTTCCACATGCACGCGAAGCTCGAACTCCCCGTGAAGTCGGGCACGGGCGCCGCGGTGCGGATCGGCGCGAGCCTCTTCGGCTTCGACGGCGCGGGCGGCCGCTGCTACTCCGAGGGGCCGTTCTTCCTCGGTTCGACCGACTTCGTCGACGCCAGCGAGAAAGCCGTGCGCGAAGGCGTGCCGTTCGAACTCGACATCACGCGCGACGGCAAGTGGCTCGAGGTCAAGATCAACGGCGAGCGCATGTACAACTCGCAGATCGACGACGCGCCCCTCGGCCGCATCGGCCTGACCTCGGGCACGGGCGAGCTGCGTGTCCTCGACTGGTGGATGGAGGGCGACTTCACGCCGTGGATACCGCCCGAATCGCTGTTCACCGTGACCGACGACCGCATCGACGAGTACACCGACCCCGTGCTGGTGCAGGGCGTGGGCGGCGCGCTACACGCGTTCGTGACGGGCGTTTCGACGCTTGACAACGGGCGCGATGCGTTTGAGGTCTTCGAGCGTGTGCGCGATACGGCGGGGGCCTGGAGCGGGCCGCGTTCGGTCGGCGCGCGCGGCGTGGCGCGCGTCGCGGCGTGGTCAGGCCCGAACGGCCCGCTGATGGTCGGCGTCCGCAAGGCCGACGGCGGCGCGCCGAGCGGCATCGTGCTCGAGCACAGCGCCTCGGGCTGGATCGAGAAGCCGCTCGCGATCGACGGCCTCGACGGCGTGCAGGTGGGCGAACTATTGGCGAAGCGGCTGCAGTCGCGTGCGGGTTCGCGACTCGACGGCCGCCGCGCGGTGGCGCTCGCCTCGGCGGCCGACGCCGCGAACAAGCTCGGCGTGATGACGCTCTCCGAGGGCGACGCGGGCGCTCCATGGCGCATAGCGCCGCTCGAACCGTTCGAGCGCATCGCGTTCCTCGGCACGCCCGAGGCCGAGGTCGCGCTCGGTGTGCGCGGCAACGCGATCACCTCGATGCGCCGCTCGGCAGGCGCGTGGGGCGCCGAGATTCCGTGGTCGCTCGCATGGAACCCGTCGATCAACTCGTCGCTTGTGGCCGAGCAGGGCCGCGCCGAACTCTTCTCGGGCACCCTTCGCCGCGAGACGGGCCTGAAGCGCGCCGTGCTCGACGCAGGCGCCGACACCTGGCGCGACGCGCCGAACGAGCTGTGGCCCGCGCAGGTGGGCGCCGTATCGGGCGCGCGACTCGGCGACGGCCGCACGGCCATCCTCTTCGAAGGCGGCGAGCGCGCGCGGCGCGAGCACATCCTGTTCGGCGTGCTCGACGCCCCGAAGCCGCAAGAGAAGGCCCCGGCTGCGCAAGGCGCGTCCGGGGCTTCGAGTGGTTCCTGAGCGGCTCGCCCCGCGCCGTCAGGCGGCGAGCGTGCCCGCCACGCCGTCGCGCGTCACATAGAACAGTTCGCGCGTGATCGGGTAGGGAAGGCGGCGATAGTCCTCTTCGACCCGCTGCTTGAGCCGCTCGACGAACGGATTCGGGCCGACGCTGATCGCGATGAAGGTGTCGCGCGCAGGCGCCGCGACATAGAAGTCGCCACGGAGCTCGGAGCGGAGGCGGTCGTAGAGCGACGACAGCAAGAGGCGCGCCGCGTCGTAGCCGTCCTGCTGCGCGACGATCGCCGCGCGGCCACCGTCGTGCGAATCGACGAAGCGCACCTCGAGGTCGGGCGCGTAGCGCGCCAGGTTCTCGCGCGAGATCGCGTCGAGGTCGTCCGACTGCAGGCCCCAGCGGATCATCTGTTCGGTGGTGATCGACACCGTGAGCTGCGGCAGGTCGATCACGAAGACGATCGAGGTGTCGTTCACGAACGGCACATGCGCGACCTGCTCGCGATCGAGGTGCTCGAAGATCGAATCGGGCTGGATGCGCGGCATGATGCGCGAGCGCGCGACCGACAGCGGCAGCGGGGCGCCCGAGATCTGGTCGCCCTCGAAGAGGCGCTCGAGGTAGTTGTCGACGATGTCCTGCGCGTTGCGCGGGTCTCGCAGCACCATGCGGTAGAGGTTCTCGAGCCCGAGGTGCCGCCCGTCGAACACGACATGGAGCGGCCCCGTGACCTCCGCCTGTCGCGACGGAAACTGCTGGCGCAGCTTCTCGATGACATGGGCGGCGAACGACTCTGGTTCGAGCGGCAGGTTGTCCATGGCGGGCCTCGCGCGACAGCGGTACGGAACTCGGAACTCGCCCCACGGGCCGCGCCCGCACGGGCGGAGCGGCTTGCGCGCATGGCGCAGGCGCTCCAATCGACAACTTCGGCCACCATGAGGGCCCTCTTTGCCCAACCCGTCGATTCCGTCCGAGATCGCGTCGGCCGCGCGCCGCCATGCGGCGGCAGGCCGGCGATCGCGGGCGCGAAACGCCGCCCGTCCTTCCTCTACACTGCGGAAATGACCGCTGGTTCGACTCCGAAGGCCGATTTTCACAACTCACGCGGGTCGGGCTCAAGCCCCGCCGAGGCGCTCGAGCGCTGGTTCGCGACGCCCGCTGGCCCGTCGCGGCCCTTGCTCGTGATCGGCGGACCCTGCGTGCTCGAGGACATGGACACCGTGCGCCGGATCGGCGACACCGTGGCCGAGGCCTGCGCGGCGCTCGGCCTCGTCTATGTGTTCAAGGCGAGCTTCGACAAGGCGAACCGCTCGAGCATCCGCTCGGCGCGCGGGCCTGGCCTCGAGAAGGGCCTTGCGATGATCGCCGAGATGCGCGCGCGGCTCGGCGTGCCCGCGACCACCGACATCCACGACCCCGAACAGGCCGCCCCCGCGGGCGAAGCCGTCGACCTGATCCAGATTCCCGCGTTCCTCTGCCGCCAGACCGACCTGCTGGCCGCCGCCGCCGCGACGGGCAAGGCCGTGAATGTGAAGAAGGGCCAGTTCATGTCGCCCGCCGAGATGCGCAACGCCCTCGAGAAGCTGCGCGAGGGCGGCGCGCGGCGCAGCATGCTGACCGAACGCGGCACCTTCTTCGGCTACAACCGCCTGGTGAACGACTTCGTCGGCCTCGGCGACATGATCGAGATCGGCCGCGAGTTCGGTGCGCCGACCTGCTTCGATGTGACCCACTCGCTGCAGCTGCCTGGCGGCGACAAGACCTCGACCGCGGGGCGCCCCGAGCGTTGCCCGCTGCTCGCCCGCGCGGCGGTGGCGGCGGGGGTCGACGCGGTGTTCCTCGAGTGCCACCCCGAGCCCGCGAAGTCGCTTTCCGATGCGGCGACGATCCAGCCGCTGTCGTCGGTGCGCGGCCTGCTCGAGTCTCTTGCGCGGGTGCGGGCCG
>JAJTGK010000023.1 GCA_021297815.1 Planctomycetaceae bacterium | reverse complement strand
ACAGCGACGCGACCGCCTACCCAGGCGCCCCCGAGCTCTGCGCCGCCTCGACCGTCGACAACGACTGCGACGGCAACGCGACCGAGATCGACGCGAACGCCTCGGACAAGGTCCTGTTCTACAGCGACGCCGACAACGACACCTACACGCTGTCGACGGGTGCCAACTTCTGCTCTGGCACGACGAACGCTGGCTACCGCTCGACGCAGTCGGCCTCGCTCGACTGCGACGACTCGTCGGCTGCTGTCTACCCAGGAGCCGCCGAGACCTGTGCGAACGACGGCGTGGACAACGACTGCGACGGCGAGGCGGCCTCCGACGCCGAGGCGTCGGACAGCGTGGACTACTTCATCGACGGCGACGCCGACGGCTTCGGCGCTGGCGCCGCGACAAAGTCGTGCACTGCCATCGCGGGATCGGTCACCGACAACACCGACTGCAACGACGCATCCGCCTTTGCCTACCCAGGCGCGCCCGAAACTTGCGCGAACGACGGCGTGGACAACGACTGCGACGGCGAGGCGAACTCCGACGCCGAGGCGACCGACAGCGTCGAGTACTACATCGACACCGATCTCGACGGCTACGGCTCTGGCGCCGCCACGAAGTCCTGCACCGCGATCGCGGGCTCGGTGACGAACAACGCCGACTGCAACAACAGCGCTGCCTCGGTCTACCCTGGTGCGCCCGAGACCTGCGCGAACGACGGCGTGGACAACGACTGCGATGGCGAGGCGAACTCCGACGCCGAGGCCTCGGACAGCGTGGACTACTACGCCGACGCCGACAACGATGGCTTCGGCGCAGGCGCCGCCACGAAGTCCTGCACGGCGATCGCGGGCTCGGTGACCAACAACACCGACTGCAACGACGCCTCGAGCGCCATCAGCCCCGCGACCGTCTGGTACCAGGACTCGGACGGCGACGGCGCGGGCGACCCGAGCGCCACGCTGACGCAGTGCGCGCAGCCCACGGGCTATGTGATCGTGGGCGGCGACCTCTGCCCGAACACCGCCGCGCGCACGGCGCCCGCGACCTGGTACCCCGATGCCGACGGCGACGGCTTCGGCGCCCCAAGCCCGACGCAGTCGGCGTGCACCGCGCCCGCGGCCCATGTCGCCATCGACAGCGACTGCAACGACGCGAACACGCAGATCAACCCGAACACCGTCTGGTACCAGGACTCGGACGGCGACGGCGCGGGCAACCCGAACGCGACGCTCACGCAGTGCGCGCAGCCGACGGGCTACATCCTGACCGCGGGCGACACCTGCCCGAACGACGCCGCCAAGACCTCGCCCGGCACCTGCGGCTGCGGCGTGGCCGACGCGGACTCGGACGGCGACGGAACCCTCGACTGCAACGACACGACCTTCACGCGCGATGTGACGGGTGGTTCGATTCCCGACAACAGCGCCACGGGCCTGCAGAAGACCTTCAGCGTCCCCGCGGGCGCGATGCCCTACGGCCTCGGCGGCGTGCGCGTCACGCTGACGAACCTTTCGCACACCTGGTGCGGCGATGTGACGGCGACGCTGACGGGCCCCGATGGGACGACGGTGTCGCTGTTCACGCGGATCGGCGTGACGGCGTCGGCGGCGAACGGCGACAACTCGAACTTCGGCGGCACCTATGTGTTCGACGACGCGTTCACCTCGTCGATCTGGACGGCGGCGACCGCCGCGGCGGACACCGCGAATGTCGCGGCGGGCGACTACTTCGCGAGCGGTGCGACGACGGGCGCGAAGGTGACGATGACGAGCGCGTTCCAGGGGAAGCAGCTCTCGGGCACCTGGACGCTGAAGCTGACGGACCTCGTGTCGGCCGACACGGGTACGCTCGGCTCGGCGCGCATTGACTTCACGCCCGCGGTGTTCGTCGACTCGGACGGCGACGGCACGGCCGACGGCCTCGATGGCTGCCCGAACGACGGCAACAAGACCTTGCCAGGCACCTGCGGCTGCGGTGTCGCCGACACCGATTCCGACGGCGACGGCACGCCGAACTGCAACGACGGCTGCCCCAACGACCCCGCGAAGACGGCGAGCGGCCAGTGCGGCTGCGGCGTCGCCGACACCGATACGGACGGCGACGGCACGGCGGACTGCGTCGACACCACGATCACGCGCACGCTCGCGGGCGGCTCGATTCCCGACAACAGCGCCACAGGCCTGCAGCGGACCTTCGCGATGTCGTCGACCGATCTGTTCTACGGCATCGACGACATCAAGGTCACGCTCACGGGTCTGTCGCACGACAACCTCGGCGACCTTACGGTGCAGCTGATCGGCCCTGGAGGAACGACCGCGTCGATCTTCACGCGCATCGGCCCGAACGACAGCTCGAACTTCAGCGGCAACTATGCGTTCGCCGACGCGCATTCGTCGAACATCTGGACGGCCGCCGCGAGCGGCGCCAACAACTATGTCGTTCCTGCGGGCAACTACTTCCCGAGCGGCTCGACGGGCGCGCGCGTGAATCTGACCGCGACCTTCGCATCGGTGACCATCGTCGGAACCTGGACGGTGAAGATCACCGACAACGCGGGCGGCACCGTGGGCAGCGTGTCGAGCGTGACCGTCGATGTGAACCCTGGCGACCCCGTTGACAGCGACGGCGACGGCGTGTTCGACGGCAACGACGGTTGCCCGAGCGATGCGAACAAGACGGCGCCAGGCCAGTGCGGCTGCGGTGTCGCCGACACCGACACCGACGGCGACGGCGTGGCGAACTGCGTCGACCAGTGCCCGAACGACTCGGGCAAGTCCGCGCCAGGCCAGTGTGGTTGCGGCGTGCCCGACACCGATTCCGACGGCGACGGCACGGCGAACTGCAACGACCTCTGCCCGAATGACGCTGCGAAGATCGCGCCTGGCGCCTGCGGCTGCGGCATCGCCGACACCGACGCCGACACCGATGGCACGGCGGATTGCCTCGAGGTTTCGCCCGTCGTGGCGATGAGCGCGCTCGACGACGCGGTGGCGCCCGGCGAGACGATCGTCGTGCGTGTTGCCTCGGGGAACCCTGGCAGCGTCGTGGTGGCGGCGCGCGTCATCGCCCGCTACGACGCAACGCGGCTTCTCTTCGTGCAGGCGGTTCCGTCGCCTGGTTCGCCGTTCACCGAGATCAACGAGAATACGACCGCGCCATCCGTCGGGACGATTCGCTATGAGGCGCAGGTTCCCGCGGGCGACCCTGGCGTTGCGTCGTCGACGGGCATCGTGGATCTCTACTTCACGGCGCTGCCGGGAGAGACGCTCTGCGGCGCGAGCGCGCTCGTGTACTTCGACACGATCGGCGGCGAGTCGACGCGTCTCCTCAACCAGGGCAACAACTCGATCGCGCCGACACTGACGAATCTCGGCTCGCTGCGGATCGACGGCATCGCTCCTGCGCTCGCTGGCGTGCCGCAGAGCCGCACGAGCGCCGCCGACGCAGGCTCGACGGCAGGGGCGTACTACGCGCCGCCTGCGGTCACTTCGAGCGACGACTGCGATGGCACGATCTCGGCGTCGCTGCTCGTGACCTATCCGAATGGCGCCACGGCGAGCACCTGGCCCGCGAACGGGATGTTCCCCGTCGGCACGACGACGCTGACATGGAGCACCATCGACGGCGTGGGCAACCAGTCGAGCGCGTCGCGGACGATCGTGGTGTCGAACAACCAGCTGCTCGATGCGGGCATCACGCTTGGCGGCTCGGTGGCGGGCAATTCGACGCGGTCTCTGCGCGTGAAGGCGGGCGACACGACGCAGACGGTGCAGGTGCCGATGACGCAGGCCGCGGGCAGCGCGCAGGGCGTGTCGCTGCCCGTCGCGGCGGGCTACAACTGCATCACGGTGAAGGACATGGTGCACTCGCTCACCTCGTCGGCCACGCCCACCGTGGTGAACGGCCGCTACAGCGCGTCGTACACGCTGCGGCAGGGCGACTGCAACGACGACGATAAGGTCGACATCCTCGACTTCAGCTACTTCGTGGCGAACCGCGGCGCGAGCGTCGGCCCGAACGCGACGGCGAACTTCAACTCCGACGGCATCGTGAACAACGCCGACCTTGCGTTCATCTCGCTGAGCTTCTTCCAGGTCGGCGACAACTGCGGCTCGTACATGGGCGCGCCGCCGCTCGACCGCATCAGCGTGAAGGACCTGCGGCGGATGGGCCTCGGACACCTCGCGATCGGCGACCTGAACGGCGACAGGGTGATCGATATGAACGATATCGCGCACTACATGCAGTTCGGCATGCCGCAGTCGCCCGAGCCGAGGCCCGTGCCTGGCACACCGCACGCGGAGTGAGCGGTATGCTCGGGGCGTGAAGCCTGATCCTGTCATTCCTGCCTTCGACGCGGAGCGGTGCGCGCTGTATCTCGCGGGCAACGAGGGTGCGCCGCCGCGCGAGCAGCTGGTCGCGGCGCTGGCGCTGCCGCGCGCGCCTGGCGTGCCGATGCGGGCGCTCGACATCGGGTGCGGGCCGGGGCGCGAGGTGCGGCTGCTGCTCGAGCGCGGGTTCGAGGTGGTGGCGGTCGACCCGTATGCGCAGATGCTGAAACTTTCGCGGGCGGAGGCGGCGGCGGTGGGCGCCGAGGCGCGCGTCGAGTTCGTGCATGCGACGCTCGAGGAGTTTGCGCCGCGGCTGCGTGACGGCGAGTTCGGCGTGGTGCACGCGGGGTTCGCGCTGCCGTTCGTGCAGCCTGCGGCGTTCGATCAGGCGTTTGGGCATGTGCGGCGGTCGCTTGCGGCGGGGGGGCTGCTTGCGGCGCAGTTCTTCGGGCACGACGACGAGTTCAGGCGGACCTCGCCTGCGGGTTCGCTGTCGACGCATGCGCGCGAGGATGTCGAGCGGCTGCTCGCGGGGTTCGAGGTGCTCGCGCACGACGAGGTGAACCGAGAAGGCCGCATGGGCAGGGGGCGCGCGAAGTGGTGGCATGTGCACCATGTGATCGCGCGGCGCCGCGGATGACCGTCGGGCTCTGCCCGACGCATCGTGCCGAGGTTGGCGGATCTTGCGACCCTGTGGCTTCGCACTGGGCACCCGCCGGCCAAGGGCCGGCGGCGTCGTGCGTGGTTCGGAGAGTCCGTGTGGGAACCACCCGAATCGCCGTCGGCCGAAGGCCGACGGGTGCCCAGTTCGGAGGCTTGACACAACACCCACGACCATCGCCGTCGGCCCTTGGCCGACGGGTGCCCAGTCCGCAGGCACTGGGTCGCCCCGTACTCCGATCTCGCGCGGGCGCGCGCGAAGCGCGGTCCTTCACCACCGTCAGCGTGCTTGCTCAAGATCCGCGCGCCGCGCGTCCCGCCCGCCGATCGCCCATCACTCCTTGCCGAACAACTCGACCCCCACGCCCTCGGCGCGGATCTTCTCGATGAGCAGCGTGATCTTCGCCAGCGCGTCATCCAGCCGCGCCGCAGCATCCGCCAGGCTCTCGTACAGGGCAGGATCCTTCATCATGCGCCCGACCGTTCCTTCGCCCGTCCGCGCATCGGCGAGCAGTCGATCAAGCTCCTCGAGCGCCTTCGACGCGCGATCGAGCACGGGAAGCGCATTCGCACGCAGCACCGCCGCATCCTCGGCCACCGAGTCCGCGAGCGCGCCGATCCGATTGGCAGCCACCGCCGCGTCGCGCATGAGCACGCTCGCACCCGCCGCCGCGTCGCGCAGGTCGGTGCGCATCTGCTCATCCTCGAGCCATGTCCGCGCACCCTTGAGCGCGGCATCGGCGCTTGCGAGCGTGTCGTTCAGCCGCCGCATCGTCGCGCGCAGCCCCTCGGGATCGGGTGCTGCGCCATCGGCGCCAGGCTTCACCAAGTCGTTCAGGTTCCGCGCCAGCGCGCCGATGTCGCCGAAACTCTTCACGACCGGCTCGAGCCGCTCGTTGATCTGCTCGACCACGCGCGTCTCGATCGGCGTCACGCGCCCGCGCAGGATCGGCGGCTTCTCGGCCTGATAGAACCGCGGTGGGTCCGCGAGCGGCAACGACGCCGTCAGCTCGAGCCGCGCGCCCGAACCAAGCAGCGACGCCTGCACCGTCGGCGTGCTCGGCTCAGGAATGCGGAATCCCTGCTCGACGCCCAAGGTGACGAGCACGGGCGCGTTGCGGTCGTTCCACAGCTCCACGCGCTCGACCGCCCCGACGGGAACGCCGTTCAGCGTCACCAGACTTCCCTTGCGCAGCCCACCCGCCTCGTTGAAGGCGACCTGCATCGTCCAGCGCTGCTCCATGAGCGGCTCGATCTCGCCGAACAGGAACAGCAGCGTCGCTCCGCCGCCGAGCGCGCCGAGCGTGAAGACGCCTACGGCCAGATTGCGGTACCGCTCCCTCATCGCGCGCCTCCGATGCGGCGCGTCGCGGCGCGGTTCTCCGCGGTCACCTCGCGGATGGCGCGAAGTTCCTCCTCGCTCGCCTCTCCACGCAGGAACCGACGCACGACCGCATGGTCGGTGCGCCTGAATTCCTCGGGAGTACCCTCGAGGACAACGCTGCCTTCGTACATCATCACCATGTGGTCCGCCACCTTGAACGCGCTCGTGAGGTCGTGGGTCACCACGATACTCGTCACGCGCAGCTCCCGCTGCAGCTTGAGGATGAGCTCGTTGATCACATCCGAGCGGATCGGGTCGAGGCCCGTCGTCGGCTCGTCGTACAGCACGACCTTCGGCCGCAGCACGATCGCACGGGCAAGGGCCACGCGCTTCTGCTGGCCGCCGCTCAGTTCGTTCGGGAACTGCTCGATCGTCTGCTCGAGCCCCACAAGCCGGAGGACACGCCGAACCTGCGCCTCCTCGTCGTACGGTGGCCCTCCGTGCAGCTCGCGCAGCGGAAACGCCACATTCTCGCCAACCGTCATCGAGTCGAACAGCGCGCCCTGCTGGAACAGGAATCCGAACTGCCGCCGAATCGGCCCGAGCCGACGCTCGGAGAGGCGGTCGATGCGCTCCTCCTCAAAGAACACCTCTCCGCGGTCGGGCCGCAGGAGCCCCACGAGGTGCTTCAGCATCACGCTCTTGCCGCACCCCGACGGGCCGAGCACGACGGTGGTCATGCCGCGCGGAAACGCCAGGCTCACGCCGTGCAGGACCCGCTTGCGACCGAAGCTCTTGATGAGCCCCTCGACGCGGACAGGCGCCACGGTCGGTTCCGCGGGCGCGTCGGTGGCGTCGGGGGGCTGTCGAACTTCCTCGCTCACCGCCGTATGATCGCGGCGGTGACGCCTCAAGCGCAAGTCACGGTCACGCACGAAGGGCCCGTCTTCCGGGTCGAGCGGCATCTCGTCGCCCGCGGTGGCCGCACGGTCGTGAAGGATGTCGTTCGCCACCCTGGCGCGGTGGCCGTGGTGGCCGTGAAGGACGACGGCGGGCTCGTCCTCGTCCGCAACCGCCGCGTGGCCGTCGGCCAGTGGCTCGTCGAGTTCTGCGCGGGCAAGCTCGAGCGGGGCGAAGACCCCGCCGCCGCCGCCGCGCGCGAACTCGAGGAGGAAACGGGCTTCTCCGCCTCGCGCATCGAGCCGCTCGGCACATTCTTCACCTCCCCGGGGTTCGCGGACGAGATCATGCATGTGTTTCTCGCCACAGGCCTCAAGCCCGTCCCGCAGCGGCTCGAAGAAGGCGAGGAAATCGAGGTCGTGCACATGACCCGCGACGAACTCCGCGACCGCATCGCCGATGGAACCGTGACCGACGGGAAGACGCTGGGCGCCTTCCTGCTGTGGTCTTTGCGCACGGGAGGGTCGCCATGAGCGCGTGGAACGACGATGACGAGCGTTCCGAACGGCCCTCGGGCTTCGCGGGCGACTGGCGCGGCGCGCGGCTCACCTTCGACGACCCGATGAGCTGGTCGCTGCCGCTGCCGCTCTTGCGCGGCCTGACGGGCATCGAGGTGCGCGTCCATCTCTTCTTCCTCGTGTTCGTGCTGGTCCTGCTCGGTCAGGCGGCGAGCCGCGAGGGCGGGCACCCGCTCGGGCTGCAGCCGACGGCGCTTGGGCTCGTCGCGCTCTTCGTGGTCGTGCTGCTGCACGAGTACGGCCACTGCATCGCCTGCCGCGCGAAGGGCGGCACGGCCGACCAGATCCTCATCTGGCCGCTCGGTGGCCTCGCCACCTGCAACCCGCCAAAGAACGCCTCGGCGCATCTCTGGACCGCGCTCGGCGGGCCGCTCGCGAACCTCGTCATCGTCGCCGTGCTCACCCCCGCGGTCGGGCTGACCACGGGGCGCTGGCTTGGCTTCGCCATTCCCGATCCGCGCGGACTCGGCGCGGCGGTGCTTGCGAGCGATTTCGCCGACTGGTGGATGCTGCTCCTCTTCCTCGCGAACTTCATCGCGTGGGCGCTCCTCCTCTTCAACCTGATCCCGATGTTCCCGCTCGACGGCGGGCGCATCGTGCAGGCGCTGCTCTGGCCGCGCATGGGCTACGCGCGCTCGATGAAGATCGCCTGCCGCAGCGGCCTCGTGGGCGCGGTGGCGCTCGGCTTCTGCGCGCTGCTCTGGGACAGCACGATGCTGCTCGCGATCGCGCTGTTCGGCGGGTTCGTCTGCTACGCGACCGCGCGCAGCGTGGAGGCCGAGCGCGAGTTCCTCGGCTACGACGCGGAGCCATCGGAACTCGTCGACATCGAGGCCGAGATCGAGGCCACCGAGCTGCGTGCCGTCCGCATGGCGCGCGCGACCGCCGAGAAGCGGCAGACCGAGGCCGAGGCGGAGCTCGACCGGATCCTCGACAAGATCGCCCGAAGCGGCATCGAGAGCCTGACCGCCGCCGAGCGCGCCGCGCTCGAACGCGCGACCGACGAGAAGCGCCGCCGCGAGCAGGGCGGCTGACCCGCCGACGGTCGCCGAAACGCGGCGCGCAAACCCCGTACACTCCGAACGATGGGCCTCGCCGACCGCGACTACACACGCACCACGCGTCCTGGCATGGCGCCGCTGCGCGGCCGCTGGTCGATGAACGCGATCCTCATCGTCGTGTGCTGCGCGGTGTTCGCGCTCGACCTGTTGCTCGCGTCGCTGCCCTCGACGCGCACCGCGGCGCAGATTTCGGAATGGGCACCCGCGAATCCAGGCGAGATGGAGAAGGCCCGCAAGTCGGGCGCACTTGAGAACGGCATCGAGGTCTACACGCAGCCGAACGCGAACGGCCTCGGGCTGATGTTCCTGTACCCCCGCGACCTGCCGAGCGCGCTGGTCGGACAGGTCGATCCGATCGCGACCGCGGCGTATCAGGTCGTCTCGCCGCTCCGAAAGTGGATGCAGTTCACAACCGCCGAAGCGCTGATCGGCTACACGCCGTCAGGCTCGATGACGGGCGGCGAACTCTGGCGCTTCGTCGGCTACGGCTTCCTGCATGTGAGTGTCGTGCACCTCGCGTTCAACATGGTGGGCCTGCTCGTGTTCGGCCCCTGGGTCGAGCGGCGTCTCGGCCGCAGGCGCTACCTCGCGTTCTTCATGTTCTGCGTGGTGATCGGCGCGCTGTCCTTCCTGCTCTTGAACGGCCTCGGGCTCGCATGGCTCGAGATGACCGACAAGAACTTCTTCTTCCCGGGCCTCCTCTTCAACGACCCGCACACGCCGCTCATCGGCGCAAGCGCGGGCGTGTACGGCACGATCCTGGCCGCGGCGTGGCTCCACCCCGACGAGGAGATCATGGCGATGTTCGTGCTGCCCGTGCGGCTGCGCTACTTCGCCATCGTGCTGATCATCGCGTCCGTCTGGACGCTTCTGAAGAACGGCCAGAATGCGGGCGGCGAGGCCGCGCACCTCGGCGGCGGCCTTGCGGGCTGGCTGATCGTGCAGCGACCGCGGCTTCTCGAGGACTTCTTCGACTTCTTCCGCTTCCTCGACCCCGTGTTCGACCGCCTGCGCGGCCGGCGCGCGGCGCCCGCGCAGCCGTTCCGCCGCACGGTGACCGACGAGGAGGTCGACCGCATCCTGATCAAGGCGCGCGAGAAGGGCCTGCACGGCCTGAGCGCGCGCGAACGCCAGGCACTGCGCACCGCAAGCGACGAGCGGCGCGCCCAAGGCCCGAAGGCGGGTGGCTGAGCCCATGTCGGCAGGGCGCGATGCGATCCGATTCGAGATCACGGCCCGATCGCGCGCCACGCGCGCGCGGCTCGGCCGCGTGACCACACCGCACGGTAGCTACCACACGCCTGCGTTCATGCCCGTCGCGACCGCGGCGACCATGAAGGGCCTCACGCCCGACCAGATCACCTCGACGGGCGCCGAGATCATCCTGAACAACGCGTACCACCTCATGCTGCGCCCGGGCGCCGAGCGCGTGGCGCACTTCGGCGGCAGCCATGAGTTCATGCGGTGGCCGAAGCCGATCCTGACCGACTCGGGCGGCTTCCAGGCGTGGTCGATGACCGAGGGCACGAAGATCAGCGAAGCGGGTGTCGAGTTCCGCTCCTTCATCGATGGCTCGCGCATCCTGCTCACGCCCGAGCGGTCGATCGAGGTGCAGAACCTCATCGGGTCGGACATCATGATGGCGTTCGACGACTGCCCGCCCGCGAAGCTGCCCGAGCAGCCGCCCGACGACCCGCAGCTCTCGCGCAAGCGGCGTTCGAAGCCCGAGGACCATCGCAGGCGCCTCGAGGAGGCGATCGACCGCACGGCGCGCTGGCTCGAGCGCTGCATCGCGGCACACCGACGGCCAGGCGAGCAGGCGCTCTTCGGCATCGTGCAGGGGGGCACCGACCTCGCGCTGCGCCGCCGCAGCGTGGAACAGGTCTGCGCCTTCGACCTCGCGGGCTTCGCGATCGGCGGGGTGGCCGTGGGCGAGTCGCCCGACGAGATCCACCGCACGGTCGACGCGGTCGCGCCCATGCTTCCCGGCGGGAAGCCGCGCTACCTGATGGGGGTTGGCTACGAGCGCGACATCGTCGCCGCGGTTCGGGCGGGGGTCGACATGTTCGACTGCGTCCTGCCGACCCGAAACGGCCGCAAGGGCTACGCCTTCACGGCCTCGGGGCCGCTGCGCATCCGAAACGCCCGCCACGCCCTCGACAAGGCCCCGATCGAGGCATCCTGCGACTGTTTGGCCTGTGCGGGGGGGTTCTCGAGGGGCTATCTGCGGCACCTCTTCATGGCCGAGGAGATGCTCGGCCCGACCCTCCTCAGCATCCATAACCTCCGCCACTTCCAACGCCTCATGGTGGACATTCGGGCCTCGATCGTGGATGATGCGTGGTCCGATCTCGAGGACCGCTGGCCAGTGCTGCGCCAGTTGGCAGAGTCCGAGGGAGTCGGCCGAAATTCGGGGTCGATCTAGCCGATCCATCGCGACCTTCGCGCCCCACACGATCCGCGCGTCTCGATAACCTACGGGCCTGGTTCACCCTCGGCCTCTTCCGCAAGACCATCACGCAAACTCATGAGCGCCCACGACATGACAACCATGCTGCCCACGCTTCTCGCCCAAGGTCCCGCCGCGGCGGGTGAGGCTGCGGCTCCAAGCGCAGGCACGACTCTCGCGCCCGCCGCGAACGGTGCGCCGGCAGGCGCGGCGCCCGCGCAGCCGCAGGGCATCGACTTCTTCACCATCATGCTGTTCGCGGTGCTGCTCGCGTTCATCGTGATGACCGTGCTCGGCGGTCGCCGCGAGCGCAAGAAGTTCGAGCAGATGCTCTCCTCAATCAAGAAGAACGATCAGGTGCGCACCGTCGGCGGCATCATCGGCTCGGTGGTCGAGGTGAAGCCCGATGTGATCGTGCTCAAGGTCGACGAGACATCAAACACCAAGATCACCGTCGCTCGCGGCAAGATCGAGGCCGTCATGAAGGAATCGCCCGCCGCCGCGAACTGATCGCTGCGTCGGACGGCGGCTGCGCAGGATGCGCGTCGCGATCGGTCGGCCCCCAGGCCGCGACTGCTAGGACACGACAGGATTGACCCCATGAAGAACATCTGGCTGAAGCTCGCGATCGTCGCCGCACTCTGCGCGGTGTGCGGATGGATCCTCTCCGAGAAGGGCATTCGCCTCGGAAAGGACCTCAAGGGTGGCGTGAGCCTCGTCTACTCGGTGAAGGTGCCCGACAACCAGGCCGCAGACCAGGTGCTCGGGCAGGTCATCGATGTGCTCAAGCAGCGCGTCAACCCGCAGGGCGTGCTCGATATCGCCATGCAGCCGCAGGGCGTCGACCGCATCGAGGTCGTCATGCCGCTGCCGTCGGACGATGTCCGCGCGCTGCAGGTCGACGCGAAGAAGCGACTCGCCGAGTTCGTCTCGAAGACCCAGATCTCCGCCACCGACCTCGACGCGGCGCTGCTCACGGGCACCGCGGTGTCGCGCTTCGGCCAGCAGAACCCCGCGGTCGCCGAGCTCGAGTCTGCCTACCAGCAGTTGCTCGGCGCGCGCACCGACCTCACGAAGGCGAAGGCCGACAACGCCGACGCCGCGGCGGTCGGCGCTGCGGAAGACCGCGTCGTCCAGTCGGAGATCCGCGTCGACGCGCTGCGCGCCGCAGTGCTCTCGCGCACGCTGCCCGAGACGCGCCTCACCAAGGCGCTGACCCTCTCGACGAAGCCCCAGCCCGAACGCGACGCCGAAGGAAAGCCCGTTACGGGCGCCGACGGCAAGCCGAAGCTCGGTGCGAGCCCGCGCGAGGTCGAACTCGCCGCCATCAAGTCGGAGTTCCCGTCGCTTGCGTCGGAACTCGACGCGCTCGTGACCGCCAACGACGCCTACCTCGCGCAGCGCACGGGTCTCGACGACCCCGAGGACCTCATGCGCCTCATGCGCGGCGCGGGCGTGCTCGACTTCCGCATCGCGGTCAACCCCGTCGGCATGTCGGGCGTCAACCCCGCCGAGATGCGCGCCGAGCTCGCGGCCAAGGGCCCGCGCTCGGGCGAACCTGGCGTCGCGCTCTGGTTCAAGGTCAACGACCTGCGCCAGTTCTACGAGAAGGCCGAGCAACGCGACCAGCTCCTCGCCGATCCCGCGTCGTACTTCGCGGCCAACTACAACCTGGTGGCGGGCAGCTTCGGCGGCGAGGTCTACATCCTCCTGCATGACAGCGACCTGAAGGCGATGACGCATCGCTCGGGGACCTCGTGGAGCCTCACCAACGCGTTCCGCTCGGTCGATCCGCGCCTCGGCTCGGCTGCCGTCGGCTTCCAGCTCGACCAGAACGGCGCGCAGCTGATGAGCCGCCTGACCACGGCCCACCAGGGCGAGAACATGGCCATCGTCCTCGACGACGAGGTCTACAGCGCACCCCGCCTGAACAGCGCGATCTCGAACTCGGGCATCATCACGGGACAGTTCACGCCCGAGGACATCGCCTACCTCATCCGCGTGCTCACCGCGGGCAGCCTCGACGCCAAGATCTCGAGCGACCCGATCGCGGTGAACATCCTCGGCCCCTCGATCGGCGCCGACAACTTCTCGAAGGGCATCGAGGCGACCGTCCTCTCGGTGTCGATCACCTGCGTGGTCATGCTCGCGTGGTACTTCCTCGCGGGCTTCGTGGCGTGCATCGCGCTCGCGGTCAACGCGCTCCTCATCTTCGGCATCATGTCGCTCATCGACGGCACCTTCACGCTGCCTGGCCTTGCGGGCATCGCGCTGTCGGTCGCCATGGCGGTCGACGCGAATGTGCTCATCTACGAGCGCGTCCGCGAAGAGCTCGAGACGGGCGTGCCGCTGCGCGCCGCGATCGCGACGGCGTACAAGCGCGCGCTCAGCGCCATCATCGACGGCAACATCACGAACCTCATCGTGTGCATCGTGCTGTACAAGGTCGGCGCGACCGAGGTGAAGGGCTTCGCGCTCACCATGTCGATCGGCGTGCTCACCACGCTGCTCACGGGCGTCTGGCTCACGCGCGTCCTGTTCGAGCTGTTCCTCTCGATGGGTCTCAGGAAGCTCGCGATGCTGCCGACGGTCGTTCCTGCGATCGGACGCGCGCTGCTGCCGAAGGTCGACTGGATCTCGCTGCGCCCCGCGCTGTTCGGGTTCAGCGCGCTGCTCGCGGTGGCCTCGATCTTCGCGTTCACGACCCGCGGCAACGACATCTACGAGACCGAGTTCCGCGGTGGCGTCGCCATGACGCTCACGACGCGCCCTGCGAAGTCGGGCGAGAACGCGACGACCGACGGCCGCGTGGGCTTCACCCGCGCCGAGATGGAGTCGCGCATCCGCGAGGTCGGTCGTAAGGCGGCCGACGATGTGGTGGTGTCGCAGCTCGGCTCGGCCAATGTGCTGACCGCAGGCGACACGAGCGCCAACGGACTTTCGTCACAGTTCGTGATCCGCGTCGGCAACCCGACGAACCCGCCCGCGGGCTTCGACGAGGCCCGCATCACGCGCGATGTGGTCGCAGCCGTGGTCGACGAACTGGCCAAGGACCTCGATGTCCGCTTGCCGCTTGAGTTCAAGGGCTGGGACCAGACGGCGGCGGGGGTCCACACGCAGTTCACCCGTCCGCTCGAGAAGGCGCTCATCGGTGCCTCGATCGGGCGCCCTGATGTCGCCGCCGAGCCCGTGGGCGAGTTCCGTGGCGGCGTGGCGATCGTCATCGACGAGGTCAACCCGCCCGTGACGGCGGCTGATGCCGCGGAGCGCATCTCGCGCATGCGTTCGCAGCCCGATTGGTCGTCGACCGCGGGCCGCAAGACCAAGGTCGTGGGCCTCGCTCCCGTCGACCCGGCCCAGCCGAACGGCGTTCAGAAGTCGCTCGCGGTGCTTGTCGCCGACCCCGACCTCTCGAGCCTGTCGGTCGAACTCGATGTCTGGGACCGCAGCCTGGCCAGCGTGGAGTGGAGCCTCGTCCAGCAGGCGCTCACCCAGCAGGCGAGCCTTGACCAGGTGTCGAGCTTCAGCCCCGTCGTTGCGCAGAACCTCGCCGCGAGCGCCGTGGTCGCGGTCATCCTGAGCCTGATCGGCATGCTCGGCTACATCTGGGTGCGCTTCGGCAGCTTCCGCTTCTCGACGGCGACGGTCACGGGTGTGGCCTTCAATGTCTGCGTCTGCCTTGGCTTCCTCGCCATCTCGATCCCGCTCGCCTCAACCGGCCTCGGCGCCGCGCTTTACATCGAGGAGTACCGCATCGACCTGAATGTCGTCGCGGGCCTCCTGACGATCATCGGCTACTCGCTGAACGACACGATCGTCATCCTCGACCGCGTTCGTGAGAACCGCGGAAAGCGCACCTGGATCAGCCGCGACACGGTCAACCTGGCGATCAACCAGACCTTCAGCCGAACCGTGCTGACGGGCGGCAGCACCCTGGCCACCGCGATCATCCTGATCGCACTCGGTGGCACGGGCATTCGGCCCTTCGCCTACACCTTCCTCATCGGCCTCATCGCCGGTACCTACTCGTCGGTGGCAATTGCAGCGCCGCTCGTGTACAGTCGCAAGGAGGAAGAGGCAGAGCGCGCGAAGGCAGCTATTGCTCCGACGGGCGCTGTGCCGATGACTGCGTGAGTAAATCACGACTTTTCGCGGACCCTCGCCGGAACGGATGCCGGAGCACGAGGTCCGCTCGCACTTGCGATACCGTCGCAACATCGAGCTCAATATGCCGACCGGTACCAAGATCGCAACGATCGTTCTTGTCGTTCTCCTCGGAGCAGCAGGCCTCTACTACGCCTTCGTCGCTCCGCCCGCCTCCAACACGAAGTCGACCGCCGCGAAGGAGAGCGGCACCACGACTTCCACGACGACTCCGTCGGGCCCGAGCACGCTGACGCTGACTCCGCCCGCGGGAACGACCACTGGCGGCACGGCCGCGACCACGCCGACCGGCGTGGCTCCACTCACTGGTACCTCGCCGATGCCGGCGACAGGCACCGCAGCCAACACGCCGCGCGGCACGCAGCCGACCTTCACTCCAGGCTCGCTCGGCACCGCCGGCACGGGCAAGGGTGATTCGACGACGACGGGCGCGCTTCCGAACAACGGTCTCGCCACGGGTGGCGCCACCACCACGCGTCCCGCGCCCACGGGTTCGAACGGCTTCACCAACGGCTTCCCGTCGAACACCAATCCGCTCGCGAGCAACACGACCGCGACCGGCAGCACGACGACGGGCGGCCCGACCCCGACTGGCTTCGGTACGACGACCGTCGGCAACAGCAGCTTCGGCACGGGTGGCACGACGGGCAACACCGGCACCACGGGCAGCACTGGCTCGTCGGGCGCGATCAGCACGACCGCAGGTGAGCGCACCCATGTGATCGCCTCGGGCGACACCTTCTCGAAGCTCGCCGCCAAGTACTACGGCGACTCGAACAAGTGGTCGGTCATCGCGAAGGCGAACCCGCTCGTCAGCGCCGACCGCCTCAAGGTCGGTGCCAAGATCCGCATTCCCGAAGCGGGCTCGACGACCGTCGCCTCGAAGTCGACGGCGCCGTCGCTCGGCACCCCGAACACCTCGACCGGCACCGCGAGCGCGGGCAGCACCTCGGGCGACACCCATGTCGTCACCGCGGGCGACACGCTCTCGTCGCTCTCGCGCAAGTACTACGGCTCGACCAAGTACTGGGAGAAGCTGTACTCCGCGAACAAGTCGACCATCGGCTCGAACCCCGCGAACCTCAAGGTCGGCAGCAAGCTGACCGTTCCCGCCAAGACGACCATCGTCTCTGGCGAGAATGTTGGCGGATAAGGCTCGGCCCGAACCGCTCGATTGATGCAGATGCGGATGGCGCCCTCGCGGCGCCATCCGTTTTTTTGCGCGCCGCGCTATCTTTCGCGCTTCTCGCGGGCCGCGAGAGACGAGGAACTCCCCATGGCAACCAAGGTCGTGCTCATCCCAGGTGACGGAATCGGACCCGAAGTCGCGCAGGCGGCGCAGCGCGTGATCGACGCGGCTGGTGCGGACATCGAGTGGACCGTGCGTCATGCGGGCGAGGCGGCGCTCGCCGCGGGCGAGAAGGCGCTGCTCCCGCAGTCGACGCTCGACCTGATCGCCGAGTACGGCGTCGCCCTCAAGGGCCCATGCACCACGCCCGTCGGCACGGGCTTCCGCTCGGTCAATGTGCTCCTGCGCAAGACGCTCGACCTCTACGCGGCCGTGCGCCCGATCCGCACCATGCATGGCGTGAAGAGCCGCTACGAGAATGTCGACCTCGTGATCGTGCGCGAGAACACCGAGGGCCTCTACGCGGGCATCGAGAACGAGATCACGAAGGGCGTGTGCACGAGCATCAAGGTCGCGACCGAAGCAGCGTCGCGCCGCGTCGCCGACTACGCCTTCCGCTACGCGCGCGAGCGCGGCCGCAAGAAGGTGAGCGTGTTCCACAAGGCGAACATCATGAAGCTCACCGACGGCCTCTTCATCCGCTGCGCGCGCGAGGTCCACGACGCGCAGTACCAGGACATCGCCTACGAGGAGGTCATCGTCGACGCCGCCTGCATGAAGATGGTGCAGGATCCGACGAAGTTCGATGTGATCCTCGCCGAGAACCTCTACGGCGACATCCTGAGCGACCTGTGCGCGGGCCTCGTCGGCGGCCTTGGCGTGACCCCTGGCGCGAACATCGGCGAGAAGGGTGCCGTGTTCGAGGCGGTGCACGGCTCCGCACCCGACATCGCGGGGAAGGGCGTGGCGAATCCGCTCGCGCTCGTCATGTCGGGCGTGATGATGCTGAACTGGCTCAGCGCGACGCGCGGCGACCCGAAGTTCCGCGAGTCTGCGACGCGCATCCGCGGCGCCTACGACCGTGCGCTGACCGAGGGTGCGGTCACGCGCGATCTCGGCGGCACGCTTGGCACGATGGAGTTCGCCGACGCGCTGGTGAAGCGCCTCTGAGCGCCCTCGGCGTGGAGCATGTTTCCTACCACCCTGACTATGTGATTTCGCTTCCCGAAGGCCATGCCTTCCCGATGCGGAAGTACGAGTTCCTGCACGAGATCCTGGCGGCCGAGGGTCTGATCGGGCCGTGGAACCTCCACGAGCCCGACGAGTGCCCTTGGGAAACGCTCGCCCTCGCGCATGACATCGAGTACCTCGCCAAGCTGCGCGACGGCACCCTGACCCGCGACGAGCAGCGCCGCATCGGCATGGAGTGGTCGCCGCGCCTCGTGCGCCGTGCACGGCTTGCCGTGCAGGGCACGATCGATGCCGCGCGGGCCGCACATCGCTCGCGCACGCGGCTTGCGGCGAATCTCGCGGGCGGAACCCATCACGCCATGCGCGACACGGGAGAGGGCTACTGCACGCTCAACGATGTGGCGGTCGCGGCGCGAGTGATGCAGCGCGACTTCGGCTTGCGCGCGCTCGTCGTCGATCTCGATGTCCACCACGGCAACGGCACCGCGTCGATCTTCGCGGGCGTCGAGGGCGTCTACACCTTCTCGATGCACGGCGAGCGCAACTTCCCGCTGCGGAAGCCGCCGTCGTCGCTCGATGTCCCGCTGCCAGACGGCATGGGAGACGAGGCGTACCTCGAGGCGCTGGCCGCACATCTGCCAAGGGCCGTCGAGGAGGCGCGGGCCGACATCGCGTTCTACCTCGCGGGGGTCGATGTCGCGCAGGGCGACCGATTCGGGCGCCTGGCGCTCTCCGAGACAGGCATCGCGGCGCGTGACCGCATGGTGCTCGAGCAGGTGTGGAAGCGCGGCATTGCGACCTGCCTCGTCCTTTCGGGCGGCTATGCGCTTGGCGCCGACGGCAAGACCTCGTCGCAGCGGACGGCGGAACTCCATGCGATCACGCATCGGGTCGCACATGCCGTCCTGGGCGAGGTCTGAGCCCCGCGCTCAGTCGAGAGGCGCAGGCATCTTCGGCACCTTGCCGTTTCCGCGGCTCGTGAGTTCGAGCCTGATGCGCGACGCCGCGTAGTCCTGGGTCACACTGCCAGAGTCGAGGTTCCAGCCCCAGATCGCGTAGCGGTCGGCCCTCTGATAGCCCTCGGGCACCGCCGCGTAGGCGAGCGGAATGAACCCGTTCAGGTCGTCGAGGTTCGCGAAGCCCTTGATGGCGGCGTCGGACACGCGCGAAGCCGCGCCCTGACCCTTCATGCGCACGGGGTCGAAGGGAATCCAGCCCGCCTCGGGCAGCCAGAACTCGCCGATGAAGCGGAACCGCGCGTTGTCGCGCTTGTCGCGGCCGTCGGCGCGGGGGTCCTGCAGGGTGATCCCGTAGACGATCCGCGCGGGAATGCCGATCGCGCGCAGCGCCGCCACGCAGTCGGCCGTGAACTCGACCGCGGCGGCGCGGCCCGTCGCGAGCCCTGCGGTCGTCGGCGAGAAGTAGATGCCGCGCAGCGACTGCGCGGGCCCGTACTCGCTCGTCGACTGGTTGATCGACTTGTAGCGCGCGCAGATCGCGGTGACCGCGTGCTTCGCGGCCACGAACGGCGTGACCGAACGCGGCCCGCCGCGCGTGGCGCCCTCGGCGAGCGACTTGATCAGCGGATCATCGGGGCGAACGCCAAGCTCGGCGCCGAGGTACGACTGCACCTCGGCAGGCCACTCGCGCGGCCAAGTGATGCTCGCGGCCGCACCCTCGTCGACCGCCAGGTCCCATTGCTGCACCTGATAGGTGACCTGCAGGCGGATGTCGTTGCAGTTGCCTGGCGTCAGGTTGAACACCGCGTTCGCCTGCCGCGTGCCCGCCTTCGTGCTGAACACCGTCGCGGGGTCGACCTTCTGCGGGAAGGAGTTGACGAAGATGGTCGCGGTCGACTTGGTGAAGTCGGTGTCGGTCCAGGTCGTGCGGGTGAGCACGGGCATGCACAGACGCGCCTGGGTGATCGAGTAGGGGTTCAGGAAGGGCACTTGCCCGCCATCGCGCTGGGTCGGTTCGCCAACGGGTGGGGTGGCGTAGAGGTTCACCTCGAGCTGCACATCGCGGATGCGCGGGCCCGATCGCGTCACCACCGCGCTCATGGCCGCCGTGGTGGCGGCTCCTCCCGACGGTTGCACGGGCGTCGCCTGCCCGAGCGTGGCATCCGCGGGTGTGAGCAGGGCGGCGACGACCAACGGGAAGTGCTTCATGGCGCGGTGCCTCGAGGTGTCGGGTCAGGTGACGAGCGTTCGGACGCTCGCAGGGTCGATCCACTTCTGCAGCGACCCGAAGAATTCCGCAAGAACCAGGTTGATCATGATGATCGCGAGGAAGCTCGCGACGAAGCTCTCGGTCGACGCGCGGCCGACGCCCGTCGCGCCGCCCTCGCAGTGGAAACCCTTGTAGCAGCCGATCAGGCCGATCGCGAGGCCGAAGAACACGCTCTTCGCCACGCCCGCCAACGGATCCCAGTAGGGCACGAACTGCGCGGTGTAGTGCCAGTAGTCGGTGTTGGTCACGCCGTGGAACTTGGTCACGATGAGCCATGCGCCGAGCGAGCCCACGATGTCGGAGTAGATCGTGAGGAGCGGCGTCATCAGGATGCAGGCGACCACCCGAGGTACGACCAGCGTGCGCACGGGGTCGGCCGACATCGCCCGCATGGCGTCGAGCTGCTCGGTGACGCGCATCGAGCCGAGTTCGGCGGCAAGCGACCCTCCGACCCGCCCCGCAAGCATGGTCGCCGCGAGCACGGGGCCGATCTGCTTGGTCACGGCGGAGTTGATCACGCCGCCCATCTGCTGTTCCTGTCCGAGCGCCGCGAACTGATCGAAGCCCTCGAGGGCGAGGATCATGCCGATGAACGCCCCCGTGATCGCCACGACGAGCACGCTCGATGCCCCGACCGAGTAGAGCTGCGGCCCAAGGTTCCGCCAGCGCAGCCAGCTTGCGGGTTCGGCGACGGCGATGCGCAGCGCGCTGAGCGCGAACGCCGCGAAGCGCCCGAACGCGTCGAGCGCGAGCAGCGTCGAGATGCCGACGCCCGAGATCGCCTGCGTGACCGAGGTCATGGCGCGAAGGTATACGCGCGGCGCCCCGCGCGGTGAGCGGCGGGAAAAAGAAATCGGCGGCGGATTGCTCCGCCGCCGACAGGACTTCACAGGTCTCTCAGCCGATCAGGGGCAGGCGCCCCACGCGCCGAGCAGGATGGCGAGGTCCGACGCGTTGGTCGTGCCGTCGCCGTTCAGGTCGCCACCCGCCGCATTCCACGCGCCGAGCAGCACCGCAAGGTCGGAGGCGTTGGTCACGCCGTCGGCATTGAAGTCGGTCGGGCAGGGGTTCGAGTAGTTGCAGCCGCCGTTCGGGAGGCCGGGGGTGTCGAAGCCAGGCGTCGTCACGAAGTCGAACGGACCGATCGTCCAGATGCTGGTGCTCGGGCAGTACGCGAGCTGGCTCGGGACGAAACCGTTCGCATCGGGGCCGACGCGGTTGTCGCCATAGGCGAACTCGGTGTTCACGGGCGGAAGCACGGCGCTCTCGATGAAAGCAACCGACTGCACGACCGCGCCCCAAGGCGTGACATCGAGCGTGCCGTCGTCGTTGGTGTCGAGGTCGTCGTTGATCGCACCCGTGAAGCCGAACACGAGCATGTGGGTGACATTGTCCGAGTTCTCGAACTCGGGGGTCGCGGGCAGGACGAGGTTCGGCACCGCGCCGCCGAGCGTCAGCGTGCTGCGCGCGGCGAGGAAGAAGCCGTCCTCGGGGATGACCTGGCCCTGGAGGTTGACCACGAACTCGATCACGCCCGAGCCCGCGGTCGAGGCGCCGTCGCCGATCACGATGTAGGTCAGGCCATTGAGCAGCGTGCCCGGCTCGCCCGCGATCTCGAAGTACTCGTCGGTGTCGAAGCTCGTCTGGTCGATGCGGATCTCGCTCAGTGTGACCGCGGGCGGATTCGTCGGGATGAAGCACTGGAGCGTGGCCGACTGGGCGCACGCGGCGTCCCACTCGACATCGCAGCAGGTCACATCGATCTGGCACACCGCCGTGCAGCACGCGCCGTCCGAGCAGCCGGGGGTCGCGTGGGCTTCGAAGCAGCTCGGGCCCTTGGGCTGGTTGCAGGCATAGGCAGGCGGGCAGACCTTGTTGGCGGTGCCGGGGGTGCCGAAGCCGTCAACGGCCGCGGGATCGAAGCGACCGTTGCCCCAGGTTCCGCTCGTGCACTTCACGACATGCGCGGGCAGGCCGAAGTAGTCGGGTCCCGCGGTCGTCGTCGAGTACACGCAGCGGTTGTCGCCCGCGACGATCGCGAGGCTGTCGAGCGTCTGGTCCCACGGCTGCGAGTCGAGCGCGCAGTCGTTGTTCGCGTCGTAATCGAGGTTGTTGAGCCCCGTGAAGTTGAAGACCACGAAGTAGGTGACCGAGTCGCCGTTCTCGAAGTTCAGCGCGCGGACGGCGTCGGGGGTGCCGAGCGTGAAGGTCGACTCGGCGATCAGCATGATGCCGTCCTTCGGGATGGTCGTGCCGTTG
>JAJTGK010000022.1 GCA_021297815.1 Planctomycetaceae bacterium | reverse complement strand
TCGAGTTCTACAATGTGATGATCCAGCGGCTCGACTGAGGCACGGCAAGCGGCGTACCGCGGCGATGGCGCTGCGGCACCTTGGCTGGTCGCCAAGCATCTCGGTCCTGCGAACCTGCAGTGAAGATGCCGATGCGGCTTGCAGCGCGGCAGGACGCTGTCACACTACGGCGATGCTCACGACCGTCCTCGCGCCGATCCTCGCCCTCGCGCTGCACTCCGCGCCGCCCGACGCCGCGGACCGTGGCGGGACCACCTTCGACGCATCGCAACTCGAGGAACTTCGCGTCGGTGACCCGCTGCCCGAGTCGTTCGACGCCGCAGGTGGGCGCGGCCTGCGCCTCGTGCGACGCACCACGATCGCCGACGCGGTCCATCTCTCGTTCGAGCATCCGCTGCATCAGGCGCGCGAGGCGTCGCTCCTCGTGCGTGGCGGGAGGCTGACGGGCATGATCGCATCGGGCGACGGCCGCTGCGTGGAGCTTCGCTCGCCGCGCGCGGGCGTGGCGACCTTGACCCGCAGCGACCTGTCGACGGGGCTTCCGTGCGCGGGCGTGCTCACGCCACCCGCGGGCCCCGACGAGGGCGGCATCGCAGGCGTGCCCTGCGACGGCGGCTCGCGCATCGATCTCTTCGTCGGCTACACCGACGCCTCGGTCGCGCAAGCAGGCGGCTCGACGCAGCTCATGGACTCGATCCTGTGGGCGGTCGCCGACTCGAACACGATCTACACCGCATCCGAGATCCCCATCACGCTCAGGCTCGTGGGAACCAGGCTCGCCGAGGGCTACATCGAGGACGCGAGCTCGATGGCGAACGACCTCTACGCGCTGCGTGATCCGTCGGACGGGCCGCTCGACGCCGTGCACGCGGCGGGCGTGGCCGCGGGCGCCGACCTCATCGCGCTCGTCCGCGCGAACGGCGGCGGCGCGTGCGGCATCGCGTACCTCGTGGGCGATTCCCCGACCGATGTCGGCTACGGCGTCAGCGTGACCGCGCTCGGCTGCTTCTCGAACCGCACCTTCACGCATGAGCTCGGCCACAACATGGGCTGCTGCCATGCGCCTGGCGACGGCGGCGGCTGCACCTCGGGCGGCGTGTTCCCGTATTCGACGGGGCACAGGTTCGTCGGTACGAACGGCACCGAGTACCGCACCGTGATGGCCTATGCGCCAGGCACCCGCATCGGGCGCCTCTCGTCGCCGCTCCTCACCTTCCAAGGCACGCCCACGGGCATCGCCGACGAGCGCGACAACGCCCGCTCGATGCGCGAGACCCGCTTCAATGTCGCGAACTTCCGCTGCGAGGTCTGCCTCGGCGACCTCGATGACGACGGCACGGTCGACGCGGCCGATCTCGGCGCCATGCTCTCCGCCTGGGGCCAGTCGGGCGGCGACCTCGACGCCGACGGCACCACCAACGCGAGCGACCTCGCGGCGCTCCTTGGCAACTGGGGCCCCTGCGACTGACGGGGCCGACACGCTGCAAACGACGAGGCCCCGGCGTTTCGCCGAGGCCTCGCGTACTTTCAGGTGTTCTTGCGGTCCACTCGCGGATCACTCTTCCGCGGGCTCGCGGTGCTGCATCTGCGCCTTCAGGCGCTGCAGGATCGACGAGTGCATCTGGCTGACGCGGCTCTCCGAGAGGTCGAGCGTGGCGCCGATCTCCTTCATGGTCATCTCCTCGTAGTAGTAGAGGATGACGATGAGCCGCTCGGCGCGCGACAGGCCCTTGGTGATGAGCGCCTGCAGGTCCTGCTTCTGCACGGCCTGCATCGGGTTCTCCTGGCGGCCGTCCTCGACGACATCGATCTCACGCACATCCTTCGAGCTGTCGCTGTCGAAGGCCTTGCGGGTGAGGCTGACCATCGACACGGGGCGCGAATCCTTCTGGAGCTTCTCGAACTCGTCGCCCGAGACATTGAGGCGCTCGGCGACCTCGTCCTCGGTCGCGCGGCGGCCCGTCTGCATCTCGATCGACTTGCGCACCTTCTCGACCTTGGCGGTGCGGCTGCGCACGAGGCGCGGCACCCAGTCCATGGCGCGCAGCTCGTCGAACATCGCGCCGCGGATGCGCTGCGTGCAGAAGGTCTCGAACTTCACGCCGCGCTCGGGGTCGAAGGCGTCGACCGCGTCCATCAGGCCGAACGCACCCGCGCTCTTGAGGTCGTTGATCTCGACCTCGCTCGGCAGGCGCTTGTGCAGGCGCTCGGCCGCGTAGGCGACGAGCTCAAGGTGGCGCGAGATGAGGAAGTTGCGGACCTCGTCGGTCGGCGTGGCGCGGAACTCGCGCCAGACCTGGTCGATCGGGCGCTGCGAGAGCGGAAGCGGCTTCGGCGGCGCCTTGGCGGCGCGCACCGCCGCGGCGGCCGCGGGGGTGGACTTGCCAATGGCGCGGGCGGGCGCAGGGCGCGTGGTGCGCTTGCTGCCCGAGCCCGTCGAGGTGGTCACGGCATCGAGCTCGACGGCCGTGGTGCCCACGGCCGGCTTCGCCGCAGGCCGAGTGGCGCCCCGCGCCGCAGGCGTCTTGCCTGCGGTGACGGCAGGCGTCGTCTTGGTCTTGCTGGTGACCCCAGCCCGGGTACTGGCCGGACGGGTCTCGGTGCTCGCGGTCGACCGCGTCGGGGCGGTTGCTGCGGCGGTGCGGATGGGCTTCGAACGCTTCGTCGACGAGGTTGTAGCGGTCGCGCTCTGCTGTGCGGTCCTGGACATTCGGTCGGCTCCTTGACCAGTCGTCCCTGTTTCTCGAGATCCGTCATTCGACGGGTCCCTTCACCTTGCCCACGCCGCTGCGGCACGCCGCTTTGGCGGGGAAACAACTCCGGCGCGTCCGTTCTCCAGACGGACGACCGGTGCGCACTGCCTTGCTCCTTGACTGGAGCTTGGCCGTAGGACCCGAGAGTGAATGGAACCCGCGCTGGAGAGGCGTGCTCGACTTGGCGTCGCGCGTGCCTGCTGGTGCGAGATCCGTTCGCTGTCGGGACCCACGCGTCGTTGGCGGAGATCCGCCGCAGACCGTGCGTCCTTCCTGCAGGGCGCGCGGGGCGTTCCTGCAGGCTGCGCCCGCGTGTTCTCGGCTGTTTCATGCAGCGGCGAACACGCGAACGGAGCACACCTCAGACATCCATGTCCTCAGTGGGCCGCGTCAGTATAACGAGAATCCGATTCGTGCAAGGCCCTTTCGGGTCGGACGGCATTCTTTTCAGGCGGGGTATCTACCCGCTTCTCGATTCTCCGATTCGACGCGAGCCGAAGCGAACGAATCGTTGCCATCCTCGAGCACATCGACGCCCGTGAGGCCGTCTTCGCGTTCATTCGCGGACTCGCCGTCATGATCGGCGACCTCCATCGAGGCTGCGATGCGCGCGACCTCCTGATTGACGAGCCAATCGCACACAAGACCCACCGCGAATCCACCAGCAGCACCGACGAGCATCGAGACCAGCGCGCGGCCGATCACGACATCGGTCGGATTCGACGACCACAGCCCGACGATGATCGCCACCGCGAAGGCGGCGAAACCCGTGCAGCTTGCGGCTGCCTGCGGAATCGGGATGCGTGGCTGCGGCGTTCGAGGCATGGCCAAACCAGGTGCGCCGTGCATGGCACGGCCCGAAGAGGACTCGCGAGACGCGAGGTCGATTCACCGACCACGCAGGGCCTACGCCCGCGGGCGGCCCGAGAGGTAGCCCGCGAGCCTGGCGAGGAAGCCCGACCTGACATCGGCTTTCGAGGGCCCCACGCTTTCACCTGCAAGCGATCGAGCGAGCTGGCGCACGGCCCGCGCCGCAGGCGCGTCGGGGGCCGCGAGCACGAACGGTTCGCGGCGACGCACGGCCTTCGGCACCGCCTGGTCAAGGGGAATCGCGCCCGCATAGCCGATCCGAAGATCGAGAAACGCGCGCGCCACCCGATCGATGCGCGCATGCACCGCGCGGGCCTCTTCGTCGGACTGCGCCATGTTCACGACCAGCTGAAGCCCCTCGCGCGAACCGCGCGCGGCCAGGGTCTTGATGGCGCCGTACGCATCGGCGATCGAGGTCGGCTCGGGGGTCGCGGTCACGAGCACGGTGTCGGAGGCCGCGGCGAAGGCCATCGAATTGACGCCGATGCCTGCGCCCGTATCGATCACGAGCACATCGACCGACTGCTCGAGCCGCAGGAGCTGCTCGATCACATGACGGCGCTGGGCGGCACCGATGTCGGCGAGGCGCGACACGCCCGATGCGCCAGGAACGAGCCTGAAGCCGCCTGGCGCATGGACCATGACCTCCTCGATGAGCCTGTCGCCCGTGATGACATCCTCGAGGGTGATGCGCGGCGTGATGCCGCACAGCACATCGGCGTTGGCCAGGCCGAGGTCGGCGTCGAGCAGCGCCGTGCGCATGCCGCGCGCGGCGAAGGCGACGGCGAGGTTCACCGAAAGGTTCGTCTTGCCGACGCCACCCTTGCCGCTCGAGACGGCGATGGCGCGGGCGAGCCGCTTGGCGCGCGGCCTCTCCGCCGCCATGCCGACACCGCTCCCGAGGCCAGTTCCCGTGCCGGGGGCCTCGGGCGTGATGCGCGGGGCGTTGACCAGTCTCCTCAGTCTTTCCGCCTGGTCGGGCAGAAGCGATCCATCCTGCATCAGCGCACTTCACTTCCAAGAACGAGCGCGGCGAGACGAGTGCCGCGCGCGGGTTCGATGTGATCGGGAACTTCCTGACCGTGGGTCAGGAAACTGACCTGCTTGCCGAGTCGGTCGACGAGCGAGACGAGCGCGCCGAACGCGGCGGCCTCGTCGAGCTTGGTCAGCACGATGCGATCGACGCCGACCTCGCCGAATGCCTTTGCCTCGCGCTCGAGGGTCTTCATGCCCGCGGTCGCCGAGAGCACAAGATGCGTCTCGTCGGGCTGCGCGGATGCAAGGAAGGCGCGGAGTTCGGACAACTTCATGCAGTCGTTCTGGCTGCGGCCCGCGGTGTCGATCAGGATCACATCGACATCGGCGAGGTCGGCGCAGGCGCGCGCCGCGTCGCTCGGGCTGGCGGCGACCTCGACGGGCAGGCCGAGGATCTCGGCATAGGTGCGCAGCTGGTCGACGGCGGCGATGCGGTAGGTGTCGGCGGCGACGATGCCCACGCGCAGCCCCCGCTTCAGCTTGAGCTGCGCGGCGATCTTGGCGAGCGTCGTGGTCTTGCCCACGCCCGTCGGACCCACGAAGGCGATGCGACGCGGGCCGTGACGGCCTGGAAGGATGCGGAACGCCTCGGCACCCGACGCAGGGATCAGCGCGGCGATGCGCTGCTCGACCGCCGCGCGCAGGGCCGCAGGCTCGGGGTCGCACCCGTCGAACTCCGCCTCGACATCGCGAAGGATGCGATCGGCGAGTTCGCGCGCGACCTCCTGCTCGATCAGCTGGGCGTACATCGCCTCGAGCTCGGGCGCACGCGCGGGAACGGCTGGCGCTGCCGCCGCCACCTTCGAGTGGCCCGCGTGCGATGCGGGCGCTGGCCGCTCGACGGGGCCCGCGGCGAGCACGCGACCCACGAAATCCGAGATGTCGTCGAGTTCGGACGAGCGCGCAGGCGCGGCCGACGCGGCTCCTTCGATCGGGTCGATGGGCCGGCGCACCGCGCGACGCTCGGCGGCGCTCATCGGGGCAGGCTCGGGCTGCGGAGCGGGCGCCTCGGCTTGGACGACAGGCGCGTGGGCGCCCTTGTCGTCGGCGGGTTCACTGATGATCGCACGCTCCACGCGTGGCGCCGACGCCGCGAGCGCGGCGGCCGGCACCGAGGCAACGGCATGCACGCGCACCGTGTCGACCACCACGGGCGGAGCCTCGACGCGCGATGGGCCGAGGAGCGCCGCACGCTCGTCGTCGCGCGCGTCGCGCGCCGCGACGGGAGTTTCGACGGAGCGGACGATCAGCACCTCGCTGGGCACATCGCCGACTTCCGTGACGGATTCCCCGACGATTTCCTCGACGATTTCCTCGACGGTGTCCTCGATCACGACTTTGACAGGCTCGGGTCGACGCACCACCGCCGCGGTCATGCGCAACGCGCCCGATGCGCCGACGGTCGGCTCGGGCACCAGCACGAATCGCTGCGCGGTCGAGAAGACGGGCGCAGCCGCGGGCGCCGCTGCAGACTGCACGGGCTGGAACTCGCGCGCGCGGAAGCCGAATCGCTCGGCTGCGCGCAGCGTGGCCTGTTCGTTCACAGCGGCCGCCGCGCGCTCCGCCGACTCGCGTTCGAGGCGAATCATCATCGCCTGCGCGAGGCGGCGCGTCTTCTCGCGCTCGGCCTCCATGTCGATCGACTGCGGCGTGATGGCAATGTCCATCGAGGCGCGGGGCGCCGCGCTCGGCACGGGGTTCACGGAGGAAGTCGCACCCGGCGATGCGGGCGAAGTGCCGTACGCGCGCGCGGCAGCACCCAGTCGCGCGGCCTCGGTGCCGCTGCGCGGTGCAGTGTTGGTCGCGGTGTTGGTCGCGGTGTTGGTCGCGGTGTTGGTCGCAGTGTTGGTCGCAGCCGTCGCACGCGGCTCCTCCGCCGCCTTCGCCGACTGCCGCGCGGGTAGTTCGTCGGCCCGCGCCGCCGTGATCTCGACCACCGCGCGACGGCCAAAGCCAAGGAAACCGCCACGGTCGAAGGTGCGCGTGTGCAGGATCACCGCGTCGGCGCCAAGGTCCTCCTTCACGAAGGACAGCGCCTCGGCCATCGTCCACGCCTGATAGGTCTTCAGCTTTGGTCTCTGGACCATGGGCAGCCCTCCTGGCTTCGCGCCGCCTTGCGGCATGCGCTTCGGTCACTCTGCCGAGCCGACGCCCGAACATCCTGTTCGCGGGGTGCGGCGGCTCGCTCCAGCGCTGCCCGTTGAAGCAGGCAGCGCACGGACTTGCGCAAGATGCACAAGCCGTCGCGAGGGTGATCCGTTTCGCGGCGCGGGCGTTCCGAGCTTATGCGGCCCCTGCCGCAAGCCCTGCGGAGCCCGCAGGGGCAAGCTGGACGAGCCCGACGCTTTCGACATCGGTTCCTCGGACCACCTCGTTGTACCCGAGGACGGCCACGCCCGCAATATGGGGCTCGAGGATCTGCCGCACCTGCGCGCGGACCGAGGGCGCCGTCAGCACGACCACATTCCGTCCGACCTCGGTCAGCGGCCGAGCGGTCTCGGCCACCGAGCGGGCGATGCGGTTCGCGAGCTGCGGCGGAATCGTGAAGGTCGTACCCGCGGGGCTGCGGTCGATGTAGCCCGACACCGCGTCCTCGAGGGCGGGGTCCATGGTCACGCAGCGCAGGCGGGCGCGGCCCCGCTCGTCGACCTCGGAATGCTGCGCGCAGATCGCGCGGCGCAGGCCGTTGCGCACATACTCGACCAGGACATCGTGGTCCTTCGTGTGCGGAATCCACTCGGCCAGGGTCTCGATGATCGTCTCGAGGTCGCGGATCGCGACCCGCTCGCGCAGCAGCGCCTGCAGGATCTTCTGGAGGTCGCTCGGCTTCACGATGCCAGGCACGAGTTCCTCGACGAGCTTCGGCGACTTCTGCTTGAGCTGGGCAAGCAGGTTCGAGACCTCCTCGCGGGTCAGGAGCTCGTCGGAGTGGATGCGCACGACCTCGGAGAGGTGCGTGGCCAGCACGCTCGTCGCGTCGACCACGGTCCAGTTCTGGCCCTCGGCGCGCTCGCGCAGCGAACGGTCGATCCAGGTGGCCTCGAGGCCGAAGGCGGGCTCGCGGGTGGCGATGCCCTCGAGCGAACCGCTGGCCAGGCCCGAATCCATCGCCATGAGGAGCTCGGGGTACACCATGCCCGAGGCGATGACCGACCCGCGGATCTTGATGCGGTACTCGTTCGGGTCGAACTGCATGTTGTCGCGGATGCGCACCGACGGCATCACAAGGCCAAGTTCCGCCGCCAGATGACGGCGAATCCCTGCAATCCGGTCGAGGAGGTCGCCCCCGCGCGACGCGTCGACCATGCCGACGAGCGCGTAGCCGACCTCGAGCTCGAGCGTGTCGACCGACAGCAGTTCCTCGACCTTGGGGGGCTCGACGGGCTTGCTCGAGGCCTCTTCGCGCGCCGCGCGCTCGGCGGCGGCGCCAAGCTTCTTCTTCTGCCACTGCATGGCATACGCGATGCCCGCGAGCGACGCGCCTGCGCCGACCAGCGGAATCGTGGGGAGCGGCGTGAAGGCGAGCATGACCAGGAACCCGCCGATCAGGTAGAGCGCCATCGGCTGCGACGCCAGCTGGTTCGGGATCTCCTCGCCGACCGTCTTGCCGCCGCCCGCGCGGGCGACGATGAGGCCCGAGGCGATCGCGACGAGGAACGCAGGCAGCTGCGACACCAGGCCGTCGCCGATGGCGAGCAGCATGAAGGTCTTCATCGCGTCGGTCGCGGTCCAGCCGAGCTGGAACTTGGCGATCGCGAAGCCGCCGACGATGTTGATGATGGTGATCACGATCGCGGCGATCGCGTCGCCGCGCACGAACTTCGACGCGCCGTCCATCGCGCCGTAGAAGTCGGCCTCGCGCGAGACCTCCTCGCGGCGGGCGCGCGCCTCCTTCTCGTCGATCATGCCCGCCGACAGGTCGGCGTCGATCGCCATCTGCTTGCCCGGCATCGCGTCGAGAGTGAATCGGGCCGCGACCTCGGACATGCGGGTGGCGCCCTTCGTGATCACGAGGAACTGCACCACGACGAGGATGACGAAGATGATCGTGCCGACGACGGCGTTCGACCCTGCGACGAAGCTGGCGAACGCCTCGATGACATGGCCCGCCGCGCCCTGCGAGGTGGCGGGGTCCTTCGACTCGATCGAGAGGATCAGTCGCGTCGTCGCGACATTGAGGACGAGGCGCAGAAGCGTGGTGCCGAGGAGCAGCGCAGGAAACACGCTGAAATCAAGCGGCTTGCGCATGTAGATCGTGGTCATCAGCACGATGGCCGCGATCGCGATGTTGAAGCAGATCAGGACATCGAGCACCGCGGGCGGCAGCGGCACGACCAGCACGCCGACGAGCGCCAGGAACGAGATCGGGACGATCAGGTGCCTGTGGCGCGCGACCGCGTGGAAGATCGCGGGAATGCCGTCGTTCGGTGCCGTGGCTGCGGGCATGCGGGGCTCCTAGGAGGCCGTCAGGCGACGGCCTTTCCCTTCAGTCGATAGACATAGGCGAGGATCTCGGCGACGGCCTTGTAGTGGTCGGGCGGGATCTCCTGCCCGACCTTGGCCTTCGCGTAGAGAGCGCGCGCGAGCGGCTTGCGCTCGACGATCGGAATGCCGTGCTTCGTCGCGATCTGCCTGATGCGGAACGCGATGTGGTCGGCGCCCATGGCGACGATGCGCGGCGCGCCCATCGCGGTCGGGTCGTACTGGATGGCCACCGAGATGTGCTCGGGGTTGGTCACGATGACATCGGCCTTGGGCACGGCCGTGGTCAGGCGCTGCTGCGCGAGCTGCCGCGCGATCTGCATGCGGCGGCGCTTCACCTCGGGGTCGCCGTCGGACTCCTTGAACTCTTCCTTGACCTGCTGCTTGGTCATGCGCAGGTCGCGGTCGTGCTTGAAGCGCTGCACCGCGTAGTCGGCGATGCCGAGGATGAGGAGCGCCGCGCCCACCTGCACGGCAAGCGTGAGGCCCATCGAGCCGATCTCCTCGAACGCGGCCAGGATGCCGAGCTCGGGCAGCGCGGCGATCTGCGGCAGGATGCCCGTCGCCAGCACCCAGGTGATCCATGCGACCACCGCGAGCTTGACGACATCCATCGCGGTCTTGATGACCCCGCGCATGCCGAAGATCTTGCCGAAGCCGCTGATCGGGTTCAGCCGCTCGAACTTCGGCTCGAGCGGCTTCGTGGTCACCATGAAGCCGACCTGCCAGAGCTGACCAAGCACCGCGATCAGCGTGACGCCGAGCACGATGGGCGCCGCGGCGAGCGCCGCCTCGTAGGCGGGCGGCACCACGATCTCGGCGACCTCGTCGGCCCGCACGCCCGAGGCGAGGTGGTCGCCCGACAGCGACTTCTCGAGCATCGAGGCGAGCGACTTCAGGAACGGCTGCACCGACGACGCGAAGACGAGCACGCCGCCAAGCAGCAGGATCGCGCTCGACGCGTCGTTCGAGCGGGCGATGTTGCCCTCCTCGCGCGCCTCGCGGCGGCGCTTGGGGGTCGCGTCTTCGGTGCGTTCGCCCAGGTCCTCGGACATGGTGTGCGCGGCCTAGGCCGCCCCTCCTGTCGCGACAAGGAGTTCCTCGAGCGCACCTGCCGTGCCGTCGACGAGCACCTCGTCGATCGCGGCCAGCGAGGCGATGATCACGGCCAGGCCCGCCACGATGCGCAGCGGGAAGCCGATCGACATCACATTGAGCTGCGGCACGCTGCGCGAGAGGTAGCCCATGACCACGCTCTCGAGGCAGACGATGGCAAGAAGCGGCGCGGCCACGCGCAGGCCGATCTCGAACGCCGCCGAGATCGCGCCCGTGAACACCGCAAGCGGCGACACGCCCCCGTTGCCCGCGAGCATCGCGGGCACGCCGCCCGCGGGGATCGACGCGAAGCTCGCCGCCGTCGCCGAGAACATCGACTCGAGGCCGCCGAGCGCAAGGAAGGTCGCGAGCGCCATGAAGAACAGGATCTGCTCGAGCGAATCGCTCTCCTCGCCGATCGCGGGGTTGTAGAAGCGCGCGAATCCGAGGCCGATCTGCTGGCCCATCGCCAGGCCGCCGAACTGCGCGGCGAGGAGCGGCATCGAGGCCATGAACCCGATGAAGGCGCCGATCGCGATCTCAAGCACGACGAGCGGCACCAGCATGCCGAGCGAGGCAGACTGCGGCAGGTCGCCCGCGGCCGAGACCGTCGGATAGATCGCCAGCCCGAGCGCCACCACGAGCAGGCCCTTGATGCGGATCGGAATCGCGGGCGACGAGAGCACGGGCCCCTGGATCGCAAGCCCGACCACGCGCGCGACGACGAGCGCGGCGGGCACGAGGTGCTGGGAGAGGCTCTCGATCGCGTTCATCGGTCAGCTTCCCGTGACGGGCGACCAGCTGAAGAGCTCGGTCGAGTACTCCATGAGCTTCACCGAGATCCACGAGAGAAGCGCGATCGACACCGCGACCATCGACAGGATCTTGGGCACGAAGACGAGCGTCTGCTCCTGGATCTGCGTGACCGCCTGCAGCACGCTGACCACGAGGCCGACCACCAGGCCGACCAGCAGGATCGGCGCGCTGATCACCATCATCAGCGTGAACGCCTCGCGCACGATGTCGAGCGTCTCGTTCTCCATCACGGACCTCCGAGGGGCGCCATCACGCCCGAAAGCAGCGAACCCGCGACGAGCGTCCAGCCGTCGACGAGCACGAAGAGCAGCAGCTTGAACGGCAGCGACACGAGGACGGGCGGCAGCATCATCATGCCCATCGACACGAGCAGGCTCGAGATCACCATGTCGATGACGAGGAACGGCAGGTAGATGCGGAAGCCGATCAGGAACGAGGTCTTGAGCTCGCTCAAGACGAACGCGGGGACGAGCGACAGCATGTCGACATCCTTCTCCCAGGTCAGCCGCTCGGGCTCGCTGGTGTCGACGCCGCGGTGCTCGAGGATCATCATCACGGTGGGCACATTGCCCGTCGCCTCGATCTGCGCGATCATGAACTCGCGCAGCGGCGCCTTCGCGCCTTCCCACGCGGCCAGCTGGTCCTTCTGCTCGCCGCGGGCGTACGGGCCAAGGCCCTCCTCCCACATGCGGGTGAAGGTCGGGCCCATCGCGACCGCGGTCAGGAGCACCGAGAGCCCCACGATCGTCTGCGACGGCGGCAGCGTCTGCGTGCCGAGCGCCTGGCGGAGAAGGCCCAGCACCACCACGATGCGCGTGAAGCAGGTGCAGAGGATCAGGATCGACGGCGCGACGGTGAGCACCGTGAGCAGGAGCACGATGTTGAGCGCGCTGCTCAGGCCGCCCTCGAAGCCAGGCACATTGCGCGAGGCGTCCTCGAGGACGCCGATCGGGTTGATCGAATCAAGCGCGGGCTGGGCCTGGGCGAGGAGCGCGATCAACGGCGTCCTCCCTTGCGGCGGGTGAGGTCGACGGTCTCGACCTCGGCGCCGGCGACGCCGTAGGCCTCGAGCGCGCTTGCAGCCGACGGGCCAAGGCCCGCCGAGCGGCGCAGCGCGTCGGCACGCGAGCGCGACTCGGTCGCGGCCGGCGCGGCGGCGGTTTCCTCGAACGACTTGCCCGACTGGCGCAGCAGCGCGTCGAACGAGAAGTCGCCCTTGCGGCCGCCCGCCTCGCAGCGGGCGAGGATGTCGGCCACATCGTCGTTGGCGCTGAACTCGGAGAGCGTGCGCATCGACTGCCCGCCCTGATGCACCACGATGACGCGGCGGCCGACCTTGAGGAGCACCACATGCTGGCCGCGCGCCACGGGGTAGCGCGCGAGCACCTCGACGACGCCCGACGGACGCCCCGCGCGGAACTTCCCGCCGAAGCGCGCGATCATCGAGCGCGCGACCACGATGGCGAGCAGCGTCGCGCCGAGCGCGGCCGCGGTCGGCAGGATCTCGCCCGTCAGCGCCGAGGGAGCCGTGGGCGCGTCGCCGCGCGCCGCCACGGCGGCCGTGCCTGCGGGCATCAGAGGGCGGTCCTGCGCCACCGCGACGCTCGAGAGCATCGCCGCGCACGCCACCTGCATCAGAATCGTTCGGGCCATCCGCATGAGCCGTCCTGGCTGCGCCTGCGTTTCAGGAACTCGTCCACGGGCTCCGCCCGCGTGCCTGGAGAGGGCCAGGCGCCAACCACTCGTCACGATGGGGGTCGCGCTCGCGCGTCAGCCTTCGAGCGGCTCGAGGATCTCGCTCACACGCACGCAGAAGCTCTCGTTGACCACGAGAACCTCGCCGCGCGCGATGCGGCGGCCGTTCACGAAGATGTCGACGGGGTCGCCCGCGGCCTTGTCGAGCTCGACCACCGAGTCGGCGTTGAGCTTCAGCACATCCTCGACCAGCATCTGGGTGCGGCCGAGTTCGATGCGCACCTGCAGGGCCACATCGGAAAGGAGCCCGATCGCGCTCGGCGCCGCGCCTGCGTCGCCGCCACGCCCGAAGTCGGGCAGGTCGACGGGCCCAGAGGCGCCCGAAGTCGTGTTCGTGGTGTCGGTGGTGTCCGGCATGCTTGGCTTTCCTCAGGCTCCGCCTGATGCCTCGTCGTTCCGCGGGGCTGGACTTCCTGTCCAACGGATGCCCACGGCTCGTCTTTGTCGGCCGCGCAAGGGTTGCGCCGTGAGAGAATCACCCGCGCGTGGATTGCCTTTCGCGCGCAGATGTTGCGGGGTCCAAGCCCCAGCCGCCGACGGCCTGCCAAGGCGATAACTCAGCGGTTCACGCGGATGCCCGTGCCCACCACCAGCACGCACTTCTCGACGGTCGGCTTGCCGTCGACCGAACGGTGGTCGAAGCGCTCGCGCATGGCCGTCTCGATGCGGCGCGACAGCGTGTCGAACATGGGCTCCTGGAAGTGGTGCGGCTCGGCGGTGCGCCAGATGCCGCTGACCTGCGCGCGGATCTCGTTCTTCGTGCGCTCGATCTCGTCCTTGACCCAGAGCTCATCCTTCTTGCGCACCTTGACATAGATCTCGGTGTCGTAGAGGTAGCTGATGCCCGTGCGGTCGTTCACCAGGCGGTCGTCGAGCAGGAGGAGCTCGACCGGCTTCTCCTCCTCGGGGTTCGCGACCAGCGCGGGCTCGGTGGCCTCGACATGCTTGGGGCCGCTCATCGCGAAAAACGCGTAGAGCCCCGCGCCTTCGATGGCGAGCAGCGCCACGGTGATGATGGCGAACTTCATCCCGCCCGACTTCGCGGCGGCGCCGCCTTCGGGCGTGGTGGACTCGGACTTGGCGTCGGGCTTCTTGTCGGCCATGGGACTCTTCCTCCGCGGTTCTCGGAATCACTGCGAGAAGCCGCCACAGGCGCATCGGTCGACGGGTGGTGCGACTTGAACGGGATGCGCGGTTTGGAGGCGGACTCGGGGCGGGCACCCCCCGCTGCAACTCACGCCGACGCGGGCAGAAGGACCTCGACCGCCGAGGGGACGGGCGCGAGGCGTAGCTCCGCCACACCCTCGGAGGGCCCCGCGGCGTCGCCGTCGAGCTGAAGTCGGGCCCCGCCCGCCGCGGTCAGCACGATCTCGGCACCGCGGCGCATGCGAAGCGTCGGGTGGTGCAGATGAAGCCCCGTCCGGAGGAGCGGCACCCACGGCAACAGGTCGAGCGCCCCTCGGGCGGGAATGAAGACCGCGTCGAGCAGGCCGTCGTCGGGGCGCGCCTCGCGCGCGGGGTTCAGGCCCACCCCGTAGTTCGGCAGGTTGCCGACCACGACGAGGCCCGTGCCCAGTTCCTCCCGTTCGCCGTCGACCGTCCACGAGAGGCGCGCGGGCTGCCAGCGCCCGACGAGCTCGAGGATCGGCCGCGCATACGAAAGATGCGAGATGCCGCCCGTGCGCGCCGCCGAGAGCCGATGCACGACCTCGGCATCGAAGCCCACCGAGGCCATGATGGCGAAATGCTCGTCATTCGCGGTGGCGAGGTCGATGCGGCGCGTCTTGCCTTCGCCCACGGCGGCTGCGATGGCGGCCGCGCCGCGCGACATTCCGAACGCCCTGGCGAACAGGTTCTCCGTGCCGCAGGGCGCATGCCAGACGGGCACGCCCGCGCGCGCCGCCTCAGGCGCCGCCAGCCGCACGGCGCCGTCGCCCCCTGCCACGACGAGGTGCCGGATCCCCGCAAGCTTCGGGCGAAGCCATTCCGACGCAGGCCTGCGCTCGGTCGGCAACAGTTCGACGCGAAAGCCGCGCTCGACCAGCCCGCGCTGGATCGCCTGCGCCGCCACGAGCGCGCGCCCGCGGCCCGAGATGGGGTTGAAGAGGAGCGCGATGGTCATGGCAAGGCCCCGTCTACGCGTTCGCCGACGATCGGTTTGAGCGCACAGGCCGATCCCGCGTACTATCGGCCCCATGGCCCGCCCGGCTTCCTTCATTCTCGCCGCCCTCCTGCTCGCGTGCGCGGGCTCGACCGCCATGGCGCAGGCCGAGCGGTACGAACTCGACGCGCTCGACCGCTGGCGCAAGGTCGCCGAAAGCGACCCCGCGAGCGAGGAGGCCCAGCTGCTCGCCGCGCGCAAGGCGCTCGTCGACGGCGAGGCGACGCGCGCCAAGAAACTCGTGAACGGCTTCCTCGAGCGCTTCCCGCTCTCCCGCTACCGCGCCGACGCGCTGCTCCTTAAGGGCGACGCGATTCGCACCGAGGGCGACGAGTACGAGGCCCTCTACGAATACGAGGAGATCTGCCGCCGCTACTCCGCGAGCGAGGCGTTCATCCCCGCGCTCGAACGCGAGTACGCGATCGCCTGCGAGTACGCCGACGGCCTCAAGCGCCGCTTCTGGGGCACCGTGCGCATCGTGAACGCCGACGAGGACGCGCAGGAGCTCCTCATCCGCGTGCAGGAGCGCCTGCCCGGCAGCGAGCTGGCCGAGCGCGCGTGCATGCGGCTGGCCGACTACTACTTCGCGCGCCGCGAGATGATCATGGCCAGCGAGGCGTACTCGATCTTCATCGAGAACTTCCCGCGCAGCGCCAATGTGACCAAGGCGCGCCTGCGCCTGATCTACTCGTATCTCGCGGGGTTCCGTGGGCCCGAGTACGACGCGAGCAGCCTGCTCGAGGCGCGCGCGAAGCTGCGCTCGCTCAAGTCGCTGCAGCCTGGCCTCGCCCAGCAGGTCGGCGCCGATGGCATCCTGCTGCGCATCGAGGAGTCGCAGGCGGCGAAGCTCCTCTCGACCGCCGACTGGTACATCGAGACGGGCGACCCGATCTCGGCCGAGCTCTTCATCCGCCGCCTCGTGCAGCGCCACCCGTCGTCGATCGCCACGCTCGAGGCGCTGCGCATCGTGCCGCTCGTCCTGCCGAAGCTGCCCGAAAGCGTGATCCGCGAGGCGCCCGACTACCGCACGCTGCGCAAGCAGCTGCTCGGCGTCGAGTGGGACGACATGTCGGCTCCGATCGAAAGCGTCGAGGCGCCCGCGGCGCCCATCGCCACGCCCGCCGCCGCGCCGAGCCCCGAGGAGTCGCCGAAGTGACCGCGCGCGCCGCCTGGACCGTTCTTCTTGCGACCGCCGCAGTGGCCAGCGCGGCGCTTTCCGCCTGCACGGCCAGCCCGAACGAGGGCTACTCGCTCGCCTCCCCGTACCGCTCGAAGTACCGCACGGTGGCGCTGCCCGTCTTCCGTAACCAGAGCTACATGCGGGGCTTCGAGTTCGACCTCGCCGACGCGCTTGTGAAGCAGGTCGAGCAGTCGACGCCCTACAAGGTCGCGTCCGAAGCCTCGGCAGACACGGCGCTTCGGGGCACGATCGTGTCGGTCGACCTCGTTCCGCTGTCGAAGGACCCGACCACGGGCCTCGCCAACGAGATGATGGTGCGCATGCGCGTGAACTACGAGTGGGTCGACCTGCGCACGGGCGAACGACTTTCCGCCGTCGACGGCCTTGAGAGCTCCGCGCTCTTCGTGCCCTCCTATCCTGCCCGCGAGCCTCTCGAACTCGGACGCTTCGCCGCCGTAGAGGGACTCGCCCGAGACCTCGTCGCGGGCATGCAGTCGGAGTGGTGAACGGCTCTCCGCCGGGCTTCCCCGCGGAATTCACCCGTCAGAAGCGTCGACAAGGCGGCTCGGGGGCGAACGGCCAGTCGGCCAAAGTCGCGAACGCGACCGAAGCATCCGAGCCGATGAAGGATCTTCCACGCAGCCGCACGGGCGCATGCCCACGGGGTGGAACGAAGGTCGCGACTCACGCAGGTGAAAGAAGCCTGCAACCCGAGCGCGGCAGCAACGAATGCGGTCCGACCAACGACCGAGCACACGCATGGCACGACTCACGAACAAGCTCATCCCCATCGGCCTCCGATCGCTCATGTCCGCCCCCGAGGGCGGCGACCGCGGGTCGCAACAGGGTCCAGGCGGCGGCCCGAACGGCGGTCCGGGCGGACCGCTGACCCCCCAGCAGCGCGGCAGGCGGCAGCTTCTGCCGTGGCTCATGTTCGCAGGCCTGATCACGCTGCTCATCGTCGCCTTCAGCTCGCCGCTCGGCGGGCAGAAGGAGATGGTCTGGCTCGACTTCATGAACCTGGTGAAGGCGAAGTCGATCGACCCCGAGTCGGTCGTCGTCGACGGCACGCAGCTCACCGCGAAGGTCAAGCCCAATGTCGAGGGCTGGTCGACCTCGAAGCCGCAGCCGATCGTCGTGAACATCCTTCCCGACCAGCAGTATGTCGTGCGCGACCTCGAGGCCGCGGGCATTCCGTGGAAGGCGACCAAGCCCTCGTACTGGCCCATGATCCTCATCAACATCCTGCCTGTGATCCTGATCATCGGCGTGATCTGGTTCATCGCGCGCTCGATGCGCGGCGCGGGCGGCGGGCCTGGCGGCATGCTCGGCAGCTTCGGCAAGAGCCGTCACCGCCTGCAGACGAAGGACCAGGTGAAGGTCACCTTCAACGATGTCGCGGGCGTCGACGAGGCGAAGGACGAGGTGCAGGAGATCGTCGAGTTCCTGAAGCACCCCGAGAAGTTCTCGAAGCTCGGCGGCCGCATTCCGCGCGGCGTGCTGCTCTCGGGCCCCCCCGGCTGCGGCAAGACGCTGCTCGCGAAGGCGATCGCGGGCGAGGCCGATGTGCCGTTCTTCTCGATCTCGGGTTCGGACTTCGTCGAGATGTTCGTGGGCGTCGGCGCAAGCCGCGTGCGCGACCTCTTCAAGCAGGCGAAGGAGAACTCGCCGTGCATCATCTTCCTCGACGAGATCGACGCCGTCGGCCGCAGGCGCGGCGGCGGCTATTCGTCGGGCGGCCATGACGAGCGCGAGCAGACGCTCAACGCGATCCTCGTCGAGATGGACGGCTTCGACGCGAACACGCAGGTGATCGTCATCGCCTCGACGAACCGCCCCGATGTGCTCGACCCCGCGCTCACGCGCCCTGGCCGCTTCGACCGCATGGTCACGGTGAACCTGCCCGACCTCATCGGGCGGCGCCAGATCCTCACGGTGCACGCGAAGAAGATCAAGCTCGGGCCCGACGCGGACCTCGAGAAGCTCGCGCGCGGCACGCCGATGTTCTCGGGTGCCGACCTCGCGGCGCTCATCAACGAGGCTGCGATCATCGCGGCGATGGCCAACAAGGACTTCGTCGAGCTGAGCGACCTCGAGGAGGCGCGCGACAAGGTGCGCTGGGGCCGCGCGAAGAAGTCGCGCAAGATCGAGGAGCAGGAGCGCATCGCGACGGCCTACCACGAGGCGGGCCACGCGGTCGTGCAGATGCTGCTTCCCGACGCCGATCCGCTGCACAAGGTCACCATCATCCCGCGCGGGCAGGCGCTCGGCGTCACCTTCAGCCTTCCCGAGAAGGACCGCCTCGGCTACGGCCGCAAGTACTGCGACGCCACCATGCGCGTCCTGTGCGGCGGACGCATCGCCGAGGAGCGCAAGACGGGCGACATCACGAGCGGCGCGGGCATGGACATCAAGATGGTCACCCGCATGGCCCGCGCGATGATCCTCGACTGGGGCATGTCGACCAAGCTCGGCTTCGTGAGCTACTCGGGCGAGGACAGCCAGACGACCTTCATCCCCGAGAAGGACTACTCGCCCGACACGAACCGCGTGATCGACGAGGAGATTCGCCGCCTGAGCGACGAGGCCTTCACCGACACGCGCCGCATCATCGACGAGCACTGGGACAAGATCGTCGCGGTGGCCGAGGGCCTGCTGCGCTACGAAACGCTGCAGCGCGACGATGTCGACCGCCTGATGCGCGGCGAACAGCTCGCGAAGCCGACGGCCCGCGACCTTCTCGAGGCCGAGGCCCGCAAGTCGAAGCCCATCGTCGCCGAGTCGCGCCCCGCCGACGAACCCGGCACCGACCTCGGCGGCGCGCTGCCGAGCCCGGCCTGACGGGAACACTCGCAACCATGAAACGACGAAGGGCGCCCGTGCGGGGCGCCCTTCGTGCTTGCATCGTGGTTTGTGGCCCTTAGATCTTGAGGTCGAACGAGCAGGTCGACTTCTCGCCGCCGTCGGACTCGATCTCGACCCAGAGCTTGGTGCCTTCGGGCATCGGGCTCGGGGCGTCGACATGGGTGTGCCAGTTGTCCTTCTCGAGTTCGGCCTTGGCCTTCACCGAGCCCTTGCCGTCCTCGGTGCCGATCCAGAAGCGCACGGCGGCGATGGGCTTGCCGCCCGTGATCCACACATCGATGGGCGCGTCCTTGCCCGCGACGACATCGCCGTCGCGCGAGGCCTTCACCGAGTACTCGCCCGACTTCGTCTCGCCCATCTCGACGACGGCGCCGCCGTGGTCGTCGTCCATGGCCTGCTTCGGGGCGTGGTCATGGTCGTGGTCGTGGTCGTGATCATGGTCCTTCCCATCGGCGTGCGAGTGGGCATCGGCGCCCGACCCTCCACCGCCGCAGGCGGCGGGAACAAGGGCGAGGCCGCCCGCGGCGACGAGCGCGAGGATGCGGCGGATGGAATCATTCGTATTCATGCATGGCTCCTTGAGGTGTTTCCCTCGGAAAGATCGGCCGGGACTCGAAACGCGAGCGCGTAGCCCGCGGGAACGACGAAGAGGTTGAGCAGGGTCGACGACACGAGCCCACCGAGCACGACGGTGGCGAGCGGCGCGAGCAGCTCGCTGCCTGGCTTGTGCCCCGACAGCGCGAGCGGCACGAGCCCGAGCGCGGCGGTGAGCGCCGTCATCAGGATCGGCACCAGACGCTCCATCGAACCGCGCACGATCGACTCGGGCAACGGGCAACCCTCCTCCTTCTGGAGGTGGTCGTAGTGGTTGACGAGCAGGATGCCGTTGCGCACCGCGATGCCGAAGAGCGTGACGAAGCCCACCATGCTCGCGATCGAGATGACGGGCGCGATGTAGCGGCCGCCGAGGCCGACGAGCGCAAGCGCGTTCGCGACGGGCGACGACTCGGTGAGATAGATCGCCGCGATGCCGCCGATCAGCGCGAGCGGCAGGTTGAGCATGACGAGCACCGCGACGCGCAGGCTGCCTGTCGACGCCTGCAGCAGGACGAGCATGAGCACGACCACCACCGAACCCATGAGCAGGATCGTGCGGCTCGCCGACTGCTGCGCCTCGAACTGCCCGCCATAGTGCACGGTGCAGCCCGCGCGCGCCACGATCGGGTCGACCTTCGTCTGCACCGACCGCACGAGGTCGCCGAGGTTGTAGCCGTCGGCGACATTCGCCGAAATCACGGCCTTGCGCTGGGCGTTCTCGCGGGCGATCAGGTTGCTCGTGCGCTCGGGGGCGATGTCGGCGACATCGCGCAGCCGCACGGTCGCACCGCCCGCGCCCTGCAGCTGCAGGTCCATGATCTGCTCGATGCGTTCGCGCTCGTCGGGTGCCAGCCGCACCACCATCTCGTAGCGGCGCGCGCCCTTGTTGACCTCGGCGACCGACTCGCCGTAGAGCGCCTGCTGCACCTGCCGCGCGGCCGACGCAGGCGTGAGCCCCGCCGCGGCGAGGTCGTGGGCGCGGTAGCGGATCGGGAGCGACAGCACCATGACCTCGCGGTTCGCGGCGACATCGCGCGTGCCCTCGACCGACTTCAGCGCGGCCTCGACCTCCTTGGCGACGCCGCGCAGCGTGTCGAGGTCGTCGCCGAAGACATTGATCGCGATCGCCGACGGCGTGCCCGACAGGATGTGCGACAGGCGGTGCTCGATGGGCTGGCCGACCATCGTGGTGATGCCAGGCACATTCGCGAGCACCGCGTCGATGCCCGCACGCACCGACTCGTGATCGCCGTTCGGGCCGACGGTGACCTCGATCTCCGAACTGCTGACGGGCTCGGCATGCTCGTCGCGCTCGGCGCGGCCCGTGCGCCGCGTCACGCTCTGCACGCCCTCGATCTCGATGAGCCGCGACTCGACGCCGCGGGCCAGGCGGTCGCTCTCGCCGAGCGAGGTGCCGGGCGGCGCCATGAGGAACACCGTGAAGGTTCCCTCGCGGAACGCGGGAAGGAACGACGAACCGAAGGTCGACGCCAGCGCGAGCGCCGCCGCGGCCAGGACACCCGCGCCGCCAAGCACCACGCCCCTGCGCCCAAGCGCCGCGCGCAGCAACGGCTCGTACCGCGCCTTGAGCCAGCGCACGAGCCAGCTCTCGCCGCCGTGCGCCCGGTCGCCCATGCGCGCGAACAGCAGCCTGCACATCGCGGGCGTGACCGTGAGCGCCACCAGCAGGCTCGCCATGATCGACACGATGTAGGCGATGCCGAGCGGCTGGAAGAAGCGGCCCTCGAGCCCCTGCAGGAAGAGGAGCGGCACGAACACCATGCAGATGATCACGGTCGCGAACACGACCGACGAGCGGATCTCGTTGCTCGCCGACAGGACGACCTCGGCGACGGGCCGCCGCTCGGCCGTGGGCAGCTCGGAGTTCTCGCGCAGGCGCCGCAGCACATTCTCGACATCGATGATCGCGTCGTCGACGAGTTCGCCGATCGCGACCGCGAGGCCGCCGAGCGTCATCACATTGATCGAAAGCCCCCACGCCCACAGGACGAGCAGCGCCACCGCAAGCGACAGCGGCAGCGCGGTCAGCGTGACGAGCGTGGCGCGCACATCGAGCAGGAACAGGATGACGATGACCGCCACGATCACGCTCGCCTCGATGAGCACCTTCACCACATTCGACAGCGCGCGGTCGATGAAGCGCGCGGCACGGAACGGATCGCGGTTCAGCGTCATGCCCTTGGGCATCGCCTTCTCGACCGAGTCGAGCGCCGCGTCGAGCCGCTTGGTCAGGTCGAGCGTGTTCGTGCCAGGCGTCTTCTGCACGCTGACCACGACGGCGGGCAGCCCGCGGTCGGCGGCGGTGCCGCGCTTCGGGCTCGGCGCAAGCGCCACCTCGGCCACATCGCCGATCGCCACGGGCGCGCCGTCGCGGGAGGCGACGATCGTGCGGCGGATGTCCTCGATACCCGTCACCCGCGCGGTCTGGCGGATCGGCAGCTCGAGGTTCTCGACATTCGAGAGGTACCCCGCGCTTGCCGTCGAATGCGCGCCCCGCGCGGCCTCGGCCACATCGTCGATCGAGAGCCCGTAGAGCGCGAGCCGGTCCTGCCGCACATCGATCGCGTACTGCGGCAGTTCGCCGCCGATCGCGACCACCTGCGCCACGCCCGACACCGCAAGCAGCTTGTTGCGCAGGTCGAACTCGGCGAACGCACGCAGTTCGGACCAGCATGACCTCGCCCGTGATGCTCGTGAGCGGCGAGATCTCGGCGTGCGCCTGCTCGGGCAGCACCTCGCGCACCGCCTGCAGGCGCTCGGCCACGAGCTGCCGCGCGCGGTAGAGGTCGGTGCCCCAGTCGAACTCGACCCACACGATCGAAAGGCTCGTCGAGCTCGCCGCGCGCACGCGGCGCGTGTCGGGCAGGCCGTTCACCGCCGTCTCGATGGGGAAGGTCACATTGAGTTCGACCTCGTCTGCCGACAGCCCGCCCGCCTCGGTCATCACGACCACTGTGGGCGCGTTGAGCTCGGGAAACACATCGAACGACATGTCCTTGAGCCGCAGCCCTGCGAAGAGGACCAAGAGCCCCGCCAGCACGAGGACGAGCGTCGGGTTGCGGATCGACCCTGCGATCAGTCGCGAGAGCATCAGTGGTCTTCCTCGTGCCAGGTGCCGTCGGAGTGGAAATGGCCGCCCTTCGGCATGCTGCCGCCCGTCGCAAGCATGAGCTGGTAGTTGCCGCCCACGACGATCTCGTCGCCTTCCTTCACGCCCGACTGGATGACCACCCAGCGGCCGTCGGAGACGCCGAGGTCGGCCTCCATGCGGATGACCTTGTCGGCGTTCGCGGGGTCGCGGCGGAAGATCATGGGAGTTCCCGCATCGCGGATGACCGCGGCGAGGGGAATCGCGAGCTCCTCGCGGCCGCCCGCGAGCGTGACCTCGAGGTACGCGGTCACGCCGTCGCGCGCCCACGGCTCGATGGCGGGCGGCACGGCGAAGAGGTCGATCGTGCGGTCGCGCGCGTCGCCCGTCAGGCCGATCGCAAGCGTCGCATCCATCGGCTTCGCCGCGTCGAGGCTGCCACCCTGCGGCGGCACCACGCGGGCGGCGAGGCCGTCGCGCAGACTCGACCGTGCCCGCGACGCGCGCGCGGATGTCGAGGCGGCCGTCGGCACGCACCGCGGCCTCGGCCCCCGCGGAACCCGCGCTGCGGGCGATCGCCTCCTGACGAGCGCGCAGGGCGCGCAGCCGCGCCTCGGCCTCGCGCTGGTCGGATTCGAGCGTGGCGTCCTTCTCCATGACATCGGCGAGTTCGGCGCGCGTGGCGATGAGCGTGGCGCGCGCGTCGGTGACCTGCGTCGCGTTGGCGCCGCCCGCGGCGCGGATCTCCTCGAGTTGCGCCAGGCGCGTCTCCCAAAGCTTGACCTTCTCGGCGAGGCTCGCTTCATGCACGCGGTGCGCCGAGCGCAGCGGGCCCATCGAGGCGACCTTCGCCTCGGTGGCGGCGATCTCCTGCGCGAGGTCGCGCCACCCGGGCGAATCGATGGTGCAGAGGAGCGCCCCCGCGTCGACGCGGGCGAACTGCGCCACGGCGTACTCGACGGTGCCGCCGACGGGCGCGCGGCACTCGCGGCGCGCATCGGGCGTGAACTCGAAGCGGCCTGGAACGCGCAGCGTGCTCGCCACGGCCCGCGGCTCGACCTTCGCGAAGGTGATGCCGAGGTTGCGACGCACGGCGACGGGAATGTCGACGCGGTTGGTCGGGCCCGACTTCGCTTCCTCGACGGGCTTTGCGGCGACGGGCTCGTCGCGCGTGCAGGCCGAAAGCGCGCCAAGCGCGGCGAACAGGACAAGGCTGGCTCGGATCGTTCGGGTCATGGCTTCGCCTCTTCGGGTCATGGCTTCGCCTCTCGGGGATCGGCGACGGGCGGGATGGCGTTCGGGGTGTCGGTGGGCGCGGCGGGCGGCTCGCCCACGAGTTCGTCGAGGGCGATGCGGGCCGCGGCTTCCTCGCGGCGCGACGCGATGAGCTCGAGCTTCGCGTCGTGCTGGCGCTTGATGCTCTCCAGGACGACGAGCGCGGGCACCTCGCCGCCAAGCGCGACGATGCGGCGGATGTCGGCGTCCTGCGCATCGACGAGCGGCACGATGTCGCGCTCGAAGCGCTCGCGGCGCTCGGCCGCATGGTGGACATGCGCCGCGAACTCCCGCGCGTCGTGCATGAAGCGCTCGACCGCCGACTCGGCGCGCGCGCGGGCGAGTTCGCGCGCGGCCTCCGCTTCGGCGATGGCGCGCGCGTTGGCGTTGAACACGGGAATCGGCAGGCTCAGGCCGAGGCGGAACTGGCGGTCGCCGTCCTCCTCTCCGTACGAGGGGCCGAGCACGAGGTCGGGGTACTGCCTGCGCATCTCGAGGGCGAGCGCGCGCTCGGCGACCTCGTAGTCGGACACGGCGACGGCCACCGCGGGCGAGCGCGACGGGTCGTTCGTCTCGGGCGCGGCAGACGAGGCGAGCGAACCGAAGCCCGCCGCGTCGAGCGCGGGAACCTTGAGAAGCCCGAGCAGCCGACCGACCGCCATGCGCGCGTGCTCGGCGTCGGCCTCGAGCTCGGCAAGCTCCGCAAGCGCCAGGCCGCGCTCGATCGCGAACAGCCTGGCCTCGGTGCGGGCGAGCTCGCCCTTCTCCTCCATGAGCGCGACGATGCGCGACACCTCGTCGACCCGCGCCACGAACGCACGCGACGCGACGACGCGCGCATCGGCCGCGGCGACCTCGGCCAGCGCGCGCCGCACCTCCATGCGCACGCTCCACTCGGCCGCGGCCAGGCGCGCGAGCGACGCCGCGTGTTTGGCGCCGAGCCGCTCGCGCTCGAAGGCAAGGCGGCCCGACACGGGCAGCGTGAGCGAGAACCCACCCATCGCTTCCCAGGGGCTTGCGTCGAGGATCTTGCTGAGCTCGAGTTCGAGCGCGGGGTCGTCCCACTTGCCCGCATGCGGCAGGCCCGCGGCAAGCACGCCCGCCTCGAGCCGCGCCTCGCGCAGCGAGGCGTTGTAGACGAGCGCGACGAGCTCGGCCTCGCGGCACGAAAGCCCGTCCGACGCGTCGAACGGCCCCGCGACGGGCGCCGCGGCCAGCGAGCGGGCGAACTCCGCGACTTCGGGCGACGACGCCTCGCGCACCTCGAGCGAGAGCGCGTGCACATCGAGCGTGAGCGGGCTGCGCTCGTAGGAGCGGCAGGCAGCGGGCACGGCCGCAAGGGCGACGGCCGAGGCCGCGGACAGGGCGCGCGTGACGCGCCGAAGATTGGTCGTGTGGTTCATGGTGTTTCCTGGGCTCAAGCAGCGTCGACGGCGCAGGGCTTCCTGCGCGCGGGCGCCACTTACACCAGGATCACGGTCGACGAGAGCGCCACGCGCTCAGGGTCGGGCGGGCCGTCGGAGCGGTCGTAGCGCGCGGGCATCGCCGCACGAACGCTTGCCTCGGCCGCACGCACATCGATGGGCGCGACCGTTCCGAACGGCAGCAGCCGCGCGAACGCACGCACATCGAGGGCCGCCTGGCCGCGCTGCTCGAGTTCGGGCAGGCAGACATGGATGTGGCACCCCGTGTGCGCGTGGTCGTGGCGGCCAAGCACATGGTCGCACATGCCGTCGTGCTGCGACTCGTCGTGGGCATGACCCGCGCAGTCGTCGAACGCGTGGCTGCGGCCGTGCCCGTGCGCATGCTCGGCATGCATCGGGCTCGTGCACTCCGTCAGCTCGATGCACACGCTGTGCCCGCGAACCGCGCCAAGCCACCCCTGCGAAAGCAGGATGAGCACGGCGAGGAACTTGACGAGCACGGGGTGCATGAGCTTCGGATATCGGAAACACGGACTATACGCCTTCAATCGCAGTCGGTCCCTGGCGCTCGATTCGTGGCGCGAGAAGCATGGCGCAGAGCCGTGCCGCCTCGCTCGCGCCGCCGGCCACGCGGAAGGTCTTCTGCGGGTTCGCGGGGGCCGACGCCAATTCGACCATGCGGACAGGCACCTGCAGCACCCCTGCCAGCACTGCCGCGATCGCATCATTCGCGCGCCCGCCTTCGGGCGGCTGCGACACGCGCACCTTCAGGCGGTCGCCGAGCACCCCCGCGATCTCGTCGCGGCGCGCCCCGGGCACGGCCTTCACACGGATCTCGAGCGCGTCGCCGCGCACCGACGCGAACGCGGGGAGCCCGCTCATGCGCGGTCGCTCTCGCCGCGCGACGCATCATCGCCATCCGCACCGCGCACCTCGGGCGCCTCCGCATCGCGCTCCGCCTCGAGCTTCTTGATCGCCCGCGTGCGCCGCACCATGCGCGCCGTCTCGCCGAGCAGGCTCTTCTCGCGCAGCAGGTGGTGGTAGTGCTGCGCGAAGCGGTGCGCCTCGTCGCGAATCGCCTGGCAGAGCCGCAGGCCGAGGTGCTCGCGCCCGAGGCGAATCGGCTCGGGCGACTCGGTCGTGTAGATCAGCTCCTCCTTCTTCGCAAGCGAGATCACGCGCGGCGGCTGCACGCGCAGCTGCGCGAACGCCTCCATCGCCGCGTTCAACTGCCCCACGCCGCCGTCGATCAGGATGAGGTCGGGGTACAGCTCCTCGCCCTCGCCCGCGTCGCGGTAGCGGCGGCTCACCACCTCGCGCATCGCGCGGTAGTCGTCGTTGGTCACGCTCGTGATGCGGTAGCGGCGGTAGCCCTCCTTGAAGGGCCGTCCGTCGATGAAGCAGACCTTCGACGCCACCGTCTCGCCGCCGCGGAGGTGCGCGATGTCGATCGCCTCCATGCAGCGCACGGGCTGCTCGAGCCCGAGCGCGCGGGCGAGGCTGCGCGCGCCCGCCGCAGGATCCTGCACGAATCCCGTGGCTTCGGGCTGCCAGTCGAACTCGCCCTCCTCGTCGGATCGGCCCGCGCGCGTCTCGCGCTCGTCGAGCTTCTCGATGGCCTTGATCTGGTCGCGCAGCACGGCCGCGCGCTCGAAGGCGAGCGCCTTGCTGGCCGCATCCATCTCATCGCGCATCTCGCGCAGCATGGCGCTGCGCTTCGACCCAAGGAAGCGGATGAAGCGGTCGATGTCGGCGCGGTACGCGTCCTTCCCGATGCGCGCGGCGCACGGCGCGGTGCACTGGTCGATCGCCGCAAGCAGGCACGGGCGGAAGCGCGCGTTCTTCGGGTCGTCGGCCACGATCTCGAGCTCGCAGGTGCGGTACTTGAACACGCGCTGCAGCAGCTGCATCGCGTGCCGCAGCGCGCCCACGCTGACGAACGGCCCGTAGATGCGCGCGCCCTTGAAGCGCTCGTCGGCGGGGTTGCGCGTGATGTAGACGCCAGGGAAGTCGTCGCGCATCGTGACCGCGAGGTACGGGAAGGTCTTGTCGTCCTGCAGGCGGTCGTTGAACGGCGGATGGATGTCCTTGACCAGGCGCGCCTCCATGAGGAGCGCCTCCCACTCGCCTTCGCACGGGATGAAATCGAAGTCGGCGACGAGGTCGAGCATCGGCTGCTTGCGCGGACCGAGGTCGGCCGACGGCACGAAGTAGCTCGCGACGCGGTTCGGAAGCACCGACGCCTTGCCCACATAGAGGACCGTTCCCGCGGTGTCCTTCATCAGGTACACCCCTGGCACATCGGGCAGCATGCGCGCCTTGGCCGACAGCCGCGCGAGCCGCTCGGAGCGAGTCTCGTGGGGCGCCTCCCCGCCCCCTGGGGCGGCGTCGGGCGGGGTCGGGTCTTCGCGCGGGTGCGCCATAAGTCCCAAATGTAGGCTCCGCTCATGCAAAAACAGACCGAGAAGCCTACAACCCGCACATCCTGCCGCGGTACACTCGTCCTTCCTAGAGCCCCACGGGTTCGCGAGCCGATGGCTCTCGTCCCCCGACAGGCCTCGGAAAGTCTGTTTCGCCTGTCAGTCTGCCCGCGATGGTCGCGGGCACCACTCGAAATCCCGCGTGTGGCGGGTACCAACTCGGAAGTCCGTCACGCGGACCAAACCTTCAGGAGCTTGAACATGAAGCGTTTCGCCACCCTCGCCGCCCTCTCGTTCGCCGCCGTCCTCGTGGGCTGCTCGAGCACCCAGAACACCTCGGCCCCGGGCGCGGTCGAAGGCAAGAAGGCTGAGTGCTGCGCTGCCAAGAGCGGCTGCACCGCGACGACCTCGGCCCCCGGCGCTGTGTCGTCGGAGAAGTCGGGCTGCTGCGCTGCCAAGAGCGAGTGCTCGACCAAGGCTGCCCCCGGCGCGGTCTCGGGTTGCTCGGCCAAGACCGAGTGCTCGACCAAGTCGGCCCCCGGCGCCGTGTCGGGCTGCTCGGCCAAGACCGAGTGCGCTTCGAAGTGCCCCGCCTCGAAGTGATCGCGCGGCGCATCACGGGGCTCACCCCCGCGATCTGACCCACGCGTGACCTCCGCGCCCCGCGCGCGACAGGCAACACGAAACTCGCAGCGACCGGCCCAGCGCCGGTCGCTGTGTTTTTCACCCACCCGCAACGCGGGACGCATTTCCTATCATCGCGCCCATGCGCACCGCCCTCCTCGCCACCGTCGCCACGGCCCTGCTTGCCGCAGGCTGCACCCCGACCCGCGCCAAGTACCTCGGCGACTACCACGAGTGGACCGCCTACGGCACCTGGCCCGACACCTGGAAGTACATCGACCCCGAGGTCACGCCCGCCGAGATCGTGGCGCACCCCGAGTGGTGCAACGGCGAGACGCGCGTGGTGCTCGAGGGCACGGTGTCCGAGGTGTGCCGCACCATGGGCTGCTGGCTCGAGGTCGAGGGCAAGGACGGCACGCGCATCCTGGTGATGAACCGCGACCATGCGTTCTTCGTGCCACGGAACGCGTACGGCCGCCGCGTGTTCGCGATCGGCTGGCCCCGCTACGAGGAGCATTCGGTCGAGCTCGTCAAGCACCTCGCGGCCGACGCGGGCAAGAGCCAGGCCGAGATCGACGCGATCAGCGAGCCTTCGAAGCGCCTCGTCTTCATCGCCGACGGCGTGCTGCTGCCGACGGGCGGCCTCGAGCCCCCCGTGAAGCCGCTGCCTGCGGAAACCACAGCGCCCGCGGCGGGCGAAAGCATGACGCCCGCGGCGAGCGAGGGCGGCCAGTGAGCGGCGAACCTGCGCCGATCCTCCTGCGCGGAGGGCGCATCGTCGACGCGGCGGCAGGCATCGACCGCGAGGGCGATGTGCTGATCGCGCGCGGCCGCATCGCGAAGATCGCCCCAGGCGCGCGCATCGACGCCCCCGCCGAGGCACGCACGGTCGACTGCGGCGGCAAGATCGTGTGCGCGGGTCTGGTCGACCCGCATGTCCACCTGCGCGAGCCGGGTGGCGAGGCCAAGGAAACCATCGAGACGGGCGCTGCGGCGGCGATCGCAGGCGGCTTCACCACCGTCTGCTGCATGCCGAACACGAACCCCGCCATCGATACGCCGACGGTCGTGCGCTATGTGCAGCATGCCGCGCGGCATGTGCCCGCGAGCGTGTTCGTGGTCGCCGCCGCCACGGTGGGCCGCAAGGGCGAGCAGCTCGCGCCGATGGCCTCGATGGCCGCCGCGGGCGCCGTCGGCTTCAGCGACGACGGCGAGGGCATCGCGAACCCCGCGATGATGCGCAAGGTGCTCGAGGTGTGCGCCGCACTCGGAAAGCCGTTCATGCAGCACTGCCAGGACGCGCAGCTTTCGGAGGGCGGCGTGATGAACGAGGGCCCCGTGGCCACGCGCCTCGGGCTCCTGCCGTGGCCGCGCGAGGCCGAGGAGCTGATGCTCGAGCGCGATGTGCGCCTCAACCGCTCGATCGGCGCGCGCTACCACGCGCAGCACCTTTCGTCGGGCGGAAGCGCGGGCATCCTGCGCCGCGCGCGCGCCGAGGGCAACCGCGTGTCGGGCGAGGTGAGCCCGCACCACCTGCTGCTCACCGACGAGGCGTGCGAGGGCTACGACACGCAGGCGAAGATGAACCCCCCGCTGCGCACCGCGCGCGACATCGCGGAACTGAAGGAAGCCGTGGCCGACGGCACGATCGATGTGCTGGCCACCGACCACGCGCCGCACACCGCCGCCGAGAAGGCGCGCGACTTCGCGAGCGCGCCGTTCGGCATCATGAGGGCGATGTCGCGGCCGTGACCGTGATCGACCCCACGCTTGAATGGACGATCGACGCCGCGCAGTTCCGCTCGAAGAGCCGCAACTGTCCGTTCGACGGCTGGCGCGTGCGTGGGCGGGCCGTGATGACCATCGCCCGCGGTGCCGTGGCGTTCGAGGCGCACGGCGCCGAGTCGGCGGCGCCGTCGCGCGCCTGACCTCACACGCAAGAACAAACGCGGCCCGCGGAGATCTCCGCGGGCCGCGTGTCATTTCAGTCTCGGTGCGTCAGGGGCAGGCGCCCCAGCCGACGAGCAGCGCGGTCAGGTCGGCGGCGTTCACCAGGCCGTCGCCATTGAGGTCTGCGTTCGGGTCGGCCGTGCCCCATGCGACGAGCAGCGCGCTCATATCCTCGGCGTTCACGATGAAGTTGCCCGTCAGGTCGCCCGCGCACGGCACTGCGTCGAAGATGTCGTTGGCACGGTCGAAGGCGCGCGTGCCGACCTGCGCTCCGATGACGCGGCCAGGGTAGTCGTCGAAGTACGGGTGGATGCCGCCGAGAATGCGCGACTGGCCCGAGTTGTCGGCCGCGTCGTAATAGGTCGCCCACTGGAACTCGAAGGTCTGGCTCGGGCCATCCTCGAAGACGAGGAACTGGTTCTGGGTGCAGGTGAACACGCCCATGCCGCCGGGGAAATACTCGGTGCCCGTGATGAGCGTCATGAGCTCCGCCGCGGTACGGCTGTAGGTCGAGTGCCCCGAGACATAGCCCGCGAAGGGCGGCGAGACGAAGGTCGGCCGCTGGTACGGCACCCAGTTGCCGCCGAGCATCCACTGCACGCCCGTGTACTGGTTCGCGGGGTTCGCGGGTGCACCCGGCCACGACTTCACGGCGATCTGGCCCTCGTAGCCCGAGAGGTCCTCGTGGCGCTCGCCTGGCGCGGTCGTCGCAGCCGTGATCAGCTCAATC
>JAJTGK010000138.1 GCA_021297815.1 Planctomycetaceae bacterium | reverse complement strand
GGACTCGATGCCCGTCGAGATCTCGAACAACGGCGGCACCTCGTGGACGCTCCTCGAGAACATCACGCAGAACAACGGCGCGTGGACCAAGCGGTCGTGGCGCGTGCGCGACTTCATCACGCCGACGAACAACATGCGTGTCCGTTTCGTCGCCCGCGACCTGAACACGGGTTCGCTGGTCGAGGCGGGCGTGGACGACTTCCGCGTGATCGATGTCGACTGCACGCCGAACAACCCTGCCGACCTCAACGGCGACGGGGCGGTGAACGGCGCGGACCTCACGATCCTGCTGGGTGCGTGGGGCAGCACGAACGCCGCCTACGACCTCGACGGCAGCGGCACGGTGAGCGGCGGTGACCTGGCGATCCTGCTCGGCGCGTGGGGTTGATCGCGGGGTTGATCGCGGGGCTGGTCCCGCGGATTCGCTTGACGCTGGCCGCGCGGGTCGCGATCATCTGCGGTGATGCGTCCGCAGCCGAACCTCGTTGTCCGTAGGCCACTCTTTCTGACCATGCAGGGCGGTGCACTCGTGTGCGCCGCCCTTTCTCTTGGCTTCGCGCAGTCGGCGCCGACCGCGGCCTTCTCGCAGGTCGTCGAAGGCTGCACCTTCGAGGTCAAGATGGTCCCGTTCAAGGGCCCGAAGGGCGACATGCTGCATGTCTCGGTGCACGAGATCCCGTGGGAGCTCTTCGATGTGTTCGTGTACGGCTCCGACAAGGAGGCGGGCAAGAGCAACGAGAAGGCCGACGCGGTGACGAAGCCCACGAAGCCCTACATCGGCATGGACCGCGAGTTCGGCCATGTCGGGTACCCCGTCATCTCGCCGTCGTTCCTGAGCTGCAAGCAGTTCTGCGAGTGGCTCTCGGCGAAGACGGGGCGCAGCTACCGCCTTCCGACCGCCGACGAGTGGAAGGCGCTGTGCGAGCAGTCGGGCATCGACCCGAAGGCCTGCGGCGACTTCGCCTGGACCAAGGACAACGCGGGCGAGAAGACGCATCCGATCGGCAGCAAGAAGGCCGACAAGCTCGGGCTGCACGACCTGTTCGGCAACGCCTGCGAATGGGTCGACGACGGCTCGAAGCTTGGCGTGGTCGCAGGGGGAAGCTACCTCGACGCGATGGCCGACCTCGCGTGCGGCAAGACCGAGGCGTGCAAGCCCGTCGAGTGGAACGAGATCGACCCGCAGTTTCCGAAGAGCAAGTGGTGGTACTCGAGCGGCGGCTTCGTCGGTTTCCGAGTGATCTGCGACAAGCCCTGATCCGAGCCAGCGAACCTGAACCGAGCCGCGGCCGTGCCGCGCGAACAGAGGAGAGCACGATGGACCTGAACCGACGCACCTTCGTTGCCGCCGCCGCGGCGAGCCCCGTTCTCCTTGGCGCGACCAGCGCGCTGGCGTCGCTCGCGAAGGCGCCGACGCTCAAGATCGCGGTGATCGGCTGCGGCGGACGCGGCACGGGCGCGATGTTCAACGCGATCAACGCGGGCAAGCAGACGGGCGCGACGATCGAGGTCGTGGCGCTCGGCGACCTCTTCGAGGAGCGCGTGACCGCGGCGAACAACGCGCTGTCGGAGAACGGCATGAAGGCCGTGTCGAGCACGGGGCTCTTCGTCGGGTTCGACGCGTACCGCAAGGTGTGCGCGACCGACTGCGACATCGTGATCCTGGCCACGCCGCCCGGATTCCGCTCGATCCACTTCAAGGAGGCGACCGAGAAGGGGAAGCATGTCTTCACCGAGAAGCCCGTCGCCGTCGACGGCCCGGGCGTGCGCCGCTTCATCGAGTCCGCCGCGATGAGCCGTCAGAAGAACCTCAAGGTCGCCGCAGGCACCCAGCGGCGGCACGAGCAGTGCTACATCGACTGCATCGGCCGGATCCACCGCGGCGACATCGGCAAGGTGATCGCGGGCCGCGTGTACTGGAACATGGGCAGCCTGTGGCATGTCGACGCGAAGGCCGAGCGCTCGGAGGTCGAGAACCAGGTCCGCAACTGGCTGTACCACGCGTGGCTCTCGGGCGACCACATCGTCGAGCAGCATGTGCACCAGCTTGATGTCGTGCAGTGGGTGATGCAGGCCGACCCGCTCATGGTTCGCGGCGTGGGCGGGCGCCAATCGCGCACCGATGGGCGCTTCGGCCACATCTTCGATCACTTCGGGCTCGAGTATGTCTACCCCGGCGACCGCTTCGTCTTCTCGATGTGCCGCCAGCAGGACGGCACCGATGGCAAGGTCGAGGAGGTCTTCCACGGCGTCGACGGCGTGGCCACGATGCGCTCGGGCTACGCGGAGCTGACGGGCCCCAAGGCGTGGAAGTTCAGCGGTCGCCAGACCGACCCGTACACGCAGGAGCACATCAACCTGCAGAATGCGATCCTGAAGGACCTGCCGCTCAACGAGGCGGAGCAGGTCGCGAAGAGTTCGCTCGTCGCCATCATGGGCCGCATGGCCGCGTACGGCGGCAAGGATGTGACCTGGGAGCAAGCGATGAACTCGACCGAGGTTCTCATGCCCGAGGCCGTCGAGTTCGGTGCGCGGCCGCAGGCGCCCGTCGCGATTCCCGGCAAGCCACAGGCCTGACGGAGATCGCGCGGATCACAGGGTCAGCGGCCGTCGAGCCAGCGGGCGATGCCGTCGCGCTCGATCTTGGCACGGTAGCCAGGGAAGCGCCGCAGGATCGCGCGCGCCTGGTCGTCGTCGTCGGTCAGCGCGAGCGCCGTGCCGAGCGCGTCGACGGCGGCGTCGAGCGGCCCAACCACCGTGACCTGTGCGAGTTTCGTGGCGCCGAGTCCCGTCCGCGGGTCGACGATGTGCGCGTATCGCACGCCGTCGATCTCGACGAACTGCGCTGCGCCGCCCGAGGTGCTGACGGCAGCGTTTGCGATGACGATCGACTCGGCATCGGCACGGCCGGATTCGGCCGCGATCTCGATCGTCCAGCCGTCGCGGCCCGTGGGTGGGTCGCCGGCGGCGATGTCGCCCGCCACGGCGACGAGCGCGCGGCTGCATCCCTGTTCGGCGAGCACGCGCAGCGCGCGCACGGCCCCGTAGCCCTTTCCGATACCGCCAAAGTCGAGCCGCACGCACGGCGCTTCGCGCACCAGTTCGTCACCCTCGACGCGCAGCAGGTGGTAGCCGACGCACGCCCGCGTCTCCGCGAGCGAGTTCGCGGGAGGCAGCCCGCCAGCGCGCTTGATCGTGCGCCAGAGCGCCACAAGCGGCGCGACGGTCGGGTCGAAGCGCCCGTCGGTGGCTTCGGCGACAGCAAGCGCGCGGGCCGTCACTTCCAGCATTTCCGCGGGTACCGCCGCCCGCAGTGTGCCCGACGCGTTGAAGGCGCTCAGATCGCTCGACTGCTTCCAGTCGGAGAGCATCGCGTCGAGGCGATCGAGCTCGAGTTGCGCGGCACGCGCCGCCGCCCGTGCCTTCGCGGGGTCTGCGTCCTCGACCGTGATCTCGATGGCGCAGCCCATCGCGGTTCCCACGAAGCGATAGGGCGAGGGTGGGGGCTGTGCGGGTCCGGTGGGTGTGCACGAAACGATGCTCGCCGCGCCCAAGAGGAGCGCGGCGAGCGTTCGACTGGCTCGAGCGGCATGCTGCATCTCAGCGTGCGGCCGCAGGGGACTCCTGCGAGAGCCACCACGGCTTGCCGATGTGACAGCCACGCTCGGGGTTCTTCTCGAGATAGTCCTGGTGATAGGTCTCGGCGGGGAAGTAGGTCTTCGCGGGCTCGATCTCGGTCACGATCTTGCGCCCGTTGAAGAGGGCCTTCGCCGCGAGCTCGGCGACATAGGCCTTCGTCTCGGCCGCCTGCGCGTCGCCGACCGTGTACACGCCCGAGCGGTACTGCGTGCCGTAGTCGGGCCCCTGGCGATTGAGCTGCGTGGGGTCGTGCATCTCGAAGAAGCCCTGCAGGAGCTTGCGGAAGGTGATGCGCGCGGGGTCGTACACGACCTTCACGACCTCCGCGTGACCCTTGAAGCCCTCGGGCCGCTGTGCCGCGGGCTTGTCATCCTGCTCGCAGACATCCTTGTAGGTCGGCTTGTCGGTCGTGCCCTGCATGTAGCCGCTCTCGGCGCTGATCACGCCGGGAGCCTGCTGGAAATAGTGCTCGATGCCCCAGAAGCAGCCGCCTGCGAAGTACGCGACCTCGGTCTTGATGGGGCTCGACTCGGGTGGGAGCTGCTCGGACTTCTCGTAGAACTTGAGCGCGGCGCCGTTCAGGCAGAAGCGAAGGCCCGTCGGAGCGGGGCCGTCGTCGAACACATGGCCGAGGTGCGCGTCGCAGCGCGCGCAGTTGATCTCGATGCGCTGCATGCCGTGCGTGTTGTCTTCCTTGCCCACGACATGCTCGCGGTCGAAGGTGGTGTAGAAGCTCGGCCAGCCCGTGCCCGAGTTGAACTTGTGGGCGCTTGCGAAGAGCGGCAGTCCGCACACCACGCAGCAGTAGGCGCCTTCCTTCTTGTTGTCGAGCAGCGTGCCGCAGAAGGCGGGCTCGGTTCCTGCCTTCTGCGTGACGCGGTAGGCCTCGGGGTCGAGCTTCTTGGCGAGTTCCGCGACCTTGTCGGCGCTGTAGGGCGTGATGTCGTAGCCGCTGCGCGAGTACTTCTGCGTGGTCACGGTGGGTTGGTCCTTCGAGGCGGCCGCGTTGTCGGGCCGCTGGGTGTCGGGTTCGGCTGCGGGCGGCTGCTTGGGTGCCGCGGCATCCTGGGGTACGAAGTGCGCGGCCGTTCGCAGGCCTTGGCTGCTCGATGTCGCGCCAAGCATCGACGACGACCAAAGGACGAGCGCCGCGGGCGCGACGATCAGCACGAGCAGGAAGAGCGAGATGGTGATGCGCATGGGGTTCCGCCTACGGGGTCGTGGCTTCGCTGGTTCGGCAACGGTCGATGCAACGAGGCGTGCAAGTGGGCCCGGCGGGAATCGAACCCACACGCCTTGCGGCCGCAGATTTTAAGTCCGCTGCGTCTGCCAGTTTCGCCACGGGCCCGTGGGGATGGTAACGGCATCCATCGCCGCGGCCGCATGGGGCGGGCGGTCCTCGGTCGTGTCGATCCCGAGGACCGTCGGGCTGCGCCCGACGCATCGAGCCGAGATCGGAGGATCTTGCGACCCAGTGGCTTCGCACTGGGCACCCGTCGCGCAAAGCGCGACGGCATCGAGCCGAGATCGAGGGTCGGTCGTGGGATCTAGGTTTGGTCCGCAGCGCGACGGCGTCGTGCGGAGCTCGGAGGGTTGGTGCTCCGAGGCCACGCGTCAGACCGCCTGGCGGCCGACCGTCGATGTCTTCTGGCATTCGCCGAACGCGGTCGTCACACGCGGCCGCCCTGCATCCTCAGTGCTTCTTCTCGAGGTGTCCGCCGAACGCGAAGCGCTGGGCGCTGATCACCTTGTTCATGAAGTCGGCGTTGCCGCGCGAGGTGAACCGCGCGAAGAGCGCGGCGGCCAGCACGGGGGTCGGCACGCCTTCGTCGTTTGCGGCAGCGAGCGTCCAGCGGCCTTCGCCCGAGTCGCTCACGCGGCCGCCGAACTGGGCGAGCGACGGATCGTTCGCCATCGCCTGTGCGGTGAGGTCGAGGAGCCACGAGCCCACCACGCTGCCGCGGCGCCACAGCTCGGTGATCGCCGCAAGGTCGAAGTCGTACTGGTAGTGCTCGGGGTTTCGCAGCGGAGTCGTCTCGGCGTCCTTCTCGTACGCATGCTTGCCGATGTCGGCGTGCTTGAGCACATTCAGGCCCTCGGCGTACGCGCACATCAGGCCGTACTCGATGCCGTTGTGAACCATCTTCACGAGATCATCATGCAGTAGCCGCGCTCGAGCCCCCACACGCCGCCCGACACGCCGACATCGACATAGTGCAGGCCCTTCGCCGCAAGCTCCTTCGATCGGCGGATGTCGTCGATGTAGTGGCTGTTGCCGCCGTCGATCACGCAGTCGCCCTTCGCGAGATGCGGCGCCAGCGACTCGATCGTCTGGTCGACGAACGCGACGGGCAGCATCAGCCAGACATGCCGCGGGCCGCTGAGTTTCGCGCACAGGTCGGCCAGGCTCGACGCGGGCGTCGCACCCTCCGCCGCAAGCGCCTGCACGCTGTCCGCGTTCACATCGAAGACGACGACCGAGTGGCCGCCCTTCAGAAGCCGGCGAACCATGTTTGCGCCCATGCGCCCGAGGCCAATCATTGCGATCTGCATGATTGGGAATGTATCGGCGGCAGAGACGGGTGGGCTTCACGCCGCGTGGGGCATCGGGCGCGCTTCCTGCCGTCGGCGGGGCTTCACGCGCGGCTCGCGCGCGTCAGGCGAGGACTTCGCCCGCAAGCCATCGGGCGAATTCCCCCTTCGGCATGCGGGGTGCGGGCGGTTCGCGCCGCCCTTCGCGGGTGAACAGCATGCCCGAGATGTCAGGCGACTCCATCGTCTCGAGGGGGTTCGCCACGATGGCCCAGAGGTCCTTCCGTTCGAGTTTCTCGAGCGCAGACCTTTCGAGACGCTCGGCGGGCTCGAGCGCAAAACCGACGACGCGCGCGCCCGCCTTTCGCAGCGGGCGCGTGGAGGCAAGCAGATCGGGCACGGGCTCAAGCTCGACCGTCATCGCCTCGTCGGTTCGGCGCAACTTGCCGCATGCCGTCGCGCGCGGCCTGTAGTCGGCCACCGCGGCCGCCATGACGACGAGATCGAACTCCGCGAGTCGCGCCCGCAGCAACTGCTCGAGGTCATGCGCCGATCGGAACCGCGCCACGCGCAGCTGCGCCGTCTCGGCGGGCGGCTCCACCCGTGCAGGCCCGAGCGCCAGCGTGACCTCCACGCCACGCTCCGCGAGCGCTCGTGCGATCTCGACCCCCATGCGCCCCGACGAACGGTTACCGATGAACCGCACCTCGTCGATCGGCTCCTCGGTGGGCCCGGCGGTCACGAGGGCGCGCAGGGCTCGACGGGTGGGCGGTGCGGTTCCTTCGGGCATCTCTGTCGATCTTCGGGGGAAACGGTGGGAACGGCTCGGAAGTCGTGCGCGAATCGATGCTTGCGGTCCGCCCCTCGGGCTGCGATACTACGAGACTCCGCGCAGCGCGGTCGACTCAAGCCACTGGAGACGCGATTTTGGCACGCAAGACCCGAAAGAAGATTGGCGAGATCCTGATCGAGATGGGCGTCGTGGGGGCCGACCAGGTCAGCGCCGCCGTCGAGGAGGCCAAGTCGACCGGCAAGCGCACGGGCGAAGTGCTGGTCGAGCAGGGGGCCTGCAAGGACACCGATGTCGCCAAGGCGCTCGCCACGCAGTACGGCGCGGAGTTCCTCAACTTCGAGCGGCCCGAGACGCTGACCAAGGTCAACCGCGGCCTGCTCAAGGAGGAGATGCAGAAGAAGTACTCGGTCGTGCCCATGCGCAAGGAGGCTGGGCGACTGGTCATCTGCGTGCACGACCCGCTTGAGATCGAGTCGTTCGACCTGATCGGCATGATGGTGAACGCCCGCGTCGAGATCGGCGGCGTCGCCCCGCGCGGGCAGATCATGGACTTCCTGTCGGGCGAGACCTCGGGCCCGCAGTTCAAGAAGCAGCTCCTCACCGACTCGCTCGACAAGACCGTCGACCGCTCGACCGACCGCTCCGCAGACCGTTCGACCGACCGCTCGGTCGACCGCGACGCGGTGCAGGAGGCGGGCACGGTCAAGCTGATCGACCGCATGATCGTCGAGGCGGTCACGGGCCGCGCCAGCGACATCCACATCGAGCCGCGCAAGGACAGGGTCATCGTGCGGTTCCGCATCGACGGCGTGTGCATCGTGCGCGACGAGCTGCCGAAGTCGATGCAGAACCAGCTGCTCGCCCGCGTGAAGCTGATGGCGGGCGTGAACATCGCCGAGCGCCGCATCCCGCAGGACGGCCGCATCAAGATGACGATCGAGGACAAGGTCGTCGACTTCCGCGTCTCCGCGTGCCCCGCGGTGCACGGCGAGAGCATCGTCCTCCGAATCCTTCGCCCCGACAGCGCCCGCATCGGCCTCGAGGGCCTCGGTTTCGAGGCCGACAACCTCGCGAACTTCAACCGCATCATCCGTCGCCCGAACGGCATCTTCCTGGTCACGGGCCCCACGGGTTCGGGCAAGACGACCACGCTCTATTCGGCGCTCAACGACCTCAACACGCCCGACCGCAAGATCATCACGGCCGAAGACCCCGTCGAGTATGCCTTCAAGGGCATCAACCAGGTGCAGGTGCGCGAGCACATCGGCCTGACCTTCTCGGCGATCCTCAAGTCGATGCTGCGTCAGGCGCCGAACATCATCCTCGTCGGCGAGATCCGCGACCGCGAGGTCGCCGACATCGCCATCCAGGCGGCGCTCACGGGCCACATGGTGTTCTCGACGCTGCACACGAACGACGCGCCGAGCGCGATCACCCGTCTGATCGACATGGGCGTGAAGCCCTTCCTCGTCGCGAGCTCGATCCAGGCGGTCATGGGCCAGCGCCTCGTGCGCATGTTGTGCGAGAAGTGCAAGGCGCCCGACGACAACCCCGACCGCAAGGTGCTGCGCCTCGTCAACATCTCCGAGGAGGAGCTGTCGCGCGGCAACCTCATGAAGGCCGTCGGCTGCGCCGCGTGCAACGGCACGGGCTACCGCGGCCGTCGCGCCATCTTCGAGCTCATGACGATGAACTCCGAGATCCGCGACCTCGCGTTCAACCGATCGACCGTCTCGAAGCTCCGCGCCGCGGCGATCCGCGGCGGCATGCGCAGCCTCCTCGGCGACGGCAAGATCAAGATCCTCCGCGGCATGACCACGCCCGCCGAGATCGCGAACTTCGCCCAGATCGAGGGCTTCAACCCGACTGAAGTCGGCGCAGCCTGACCTGAATCCATCCAGTCCCGTCCGCCCTGTGGGGCGGTATTCACAGCGAGTGCCATATGTCGACCGTCCAGATTGACCGTCTCCTCGACACCATCGTGAAGCAGGGCGCCAGCGACCTGCACATCTCGGTCGGCCGCCCGCCGACCATCCGTCTGCACGGCAAGCTGCGCAGCCTCGCCACCAAGGTGCTCGACAGCGACGACTGCACGGCGCTGATGAAGTCGATCACCCCCGAGAAGAACCAGCAGGAGCTCGCCGAGGTCGGCGGAACCGACTTCGGCTTCGCGTTTGGCGACGCCGCGCGCTTCCGCGCGTCGGTGTTCCGCCAGCGCGGCGACATCTCGATGGTGCTCCGCTTGATCCCGAACAAGCTGCTGACCTTCGAGGAGATCGGCCTTCCGAAGATCGTCGCCGAGCTCTGCCGCCGTCCGCGCGGACTGTTCCTGGTCACGGGCCCCACGGGCTCGGGCAAGTCGACCACGCTCGCGTCGATGGTCAACTGGATCAACGAGATCTACGACCGCCACATCGTGACGATCGAGGATCCGATCGAGTACTACCACTATCACAAGAAGTCGGTCGTGAACCAGCGCGAGGTGGGCAGGGATGTGCCGACCTTCGCCGAGGCGCTCCGCCGCGTGCTGCGCTCCGACCCCGATGTCATCCTCGACGGCGAAATGTG
>JAJTGK010000137.1 GCA_021297815.1 Planctomycetaceae bacterium | reverse complement strand
TCGGCGCTCCTTCGCATGATCGCAGCGCTCGGGGCGGACAGGCCCCGAAATCGTCCCCTGCGCAGGCTTCCGAGAAACACCGCATGAGCAGCCCACACCCGCCGACGCCCGACCGCGCCACCGCCACCGAGCCCCGCCGCATCGGCTGGGTCGGCACGGGCATCATGGGCGCCTCGATGGCGGGGCACCTCCTGCGCGCAGGCCATGCGGTCACGGTGCATTCGCGCACGAGGGCGAAGGCGCGGCACCTGCTCGACGCGGGTGCGCAATGGGCCGAAACGCCCGCGGAGGCCGCGCGCGGCGCGGATTTCGTGTGCACGAATGTCGGGTTGCCGAGCGAGGTCGAGGCCGTGCATTTCGGCCACGACGGCGTGCTTTCCACGGTGTCCGAAGGGCAGTGCCTGATCGATTTCTCGACCTCGCCGCCGTCGCTCGCGCGCAGGATTTCCGAGGCGGCCGCATCGAAGGGCGCCGCGGCGCTCGACGCGCCCGTCTCGGGCGGCGATGTGGGTGCGCGCAACGCCACGCTTTCGATCATGGTCGGCGGCGACCCAGCGGCGTTCGAGCGCGCGATGCCGCTCTTTTCGGCGGTGGGCAAGGCGGTCGTGCTGCAGGGCTCCGCGGGCAGCGGCCAGCGCACCAAGATCGTGAACCAGGTGCTCGTTGCCGCGAGCACGCTTGGCATGTGCGAGGCGATGCACTACGCGCAGGTCGCGGGGCTCGACCCCCAGCGCGTGCTCGACGCGGTGAGCGGGGGCGCCGCCGCCTCGTGGGCGCTGAGCAACCTCGCGCCCCGCATCCTGCGCGGCGACTTCGAGCCTGGCTTCATGGTCGAACACCTCGTCAAGGACCTGCGCATCGCGCGCGACGAGGCCCAGGAGCTCGGCGAGGTGCTGCCGCTCGTCGACCTCTGCCTGTCGCGATACGAGCACCTCGCGGCCAGTGGGCACCCGCGCAAGGGCACCCAGGGGCTCTATCTCCTGTACCGAGATCGGCTTGGGAAGGCCTGAACGCGCCCCATAACCCAAGCGCCGCGTGGCGACGGGTTGCCGAGCCCGCGAGGTTCGTGTAAGGTGTGCGGCTCTTCAAAGCGAGCGTCCTATGAGCACGATCCCCTCTACCGGTACCGTCACCTTCACGATCAAGTCGGTCCCCCTCACCAAGGGCGGCTTCCGCACGATCGAGCGCCTCATGCGCCTCGAGAAGGGCAAGCAGCGCACGCTCAAGAAGCTGCAGGGCAAGCGCATGACCGAGCTCAACGAGTGGCGTCCGCGCGCGGGCCGCGAGTGGCTCGTCCGTGCGCGCTGCACGCGTCTCGTGCGCGTGGCCGCAGGCCAGTCGTTCACGATTCCCGTCACGCCGCAGCTGTCGAAGGACATCGCGAGCGTGGCCGACTACCTCGACTTCAAGCCCGTCAAGTAATCGACGGCTTTCCGCATTCGGCCGGACTTCGCCGCGGCTTGTCCGCGGCGGGTTCGTTTTTGGCGTGCGTCACTCGGTGGGCGGCCGCGACGACACGAGCACGACGAGCGCGTTCGCCGAGCTGCCGCCGAGCATGGCCCAGCCGCGCTCGCCGCCTGCGCAGCGGAACGCCACGGTGTCGACCACCGCGGCCTTGCGGCGCGTGACACGCACGGCGAACGCCCGCGACATGGGCTCGCCCTCGGGCGAAATCGAAACGGCCAGGCCCTCGGCGTCGCTGCCGATCGAGATTTCGGCGGGCTGGTCGCGCCCCGTCAAGACGCGCGGCGCCGCGACGACGCTGGCGCCAAGCGCGGTCAGCGACGCGAGGTCGCCCGCGGCGATCGCGCGCCGCGCGTCGGCGGCATCGGCCTTCGCGAGGGGTATCTCGAGCATGGTCACTTCCCAGAGGAGCGTGGCGGGCGGCAGCGTGGCCGCGAGCGCGGCGAGCTTCTGCGCGACCTCGTGGTGGATCGCAGGCGACGCGCTGACCGCAAGGCTGGTGCCGAGCAGTTCCGCGCGCGCGGCGTCGCCGCCGTTCGCCGACCAGAGTTCGGGCACGACCGACTGCAGGATCTGGTTGAGGACGAGCGCCGCGGCGTCCGCGTCGCTCTGCCCGCTGGCGCGCACCTGCGCCACGACAGGCGCGAGGTCGTACGAACGCGGCGCGGCCAGCGACTTTCGGCCCGAGTCGTCGGTGAACACCACGAGCCCCGACGCGACATCGACCGAGTAGGTCTGGTAGTCGGGCGAGATCGCGCGCGCGATCGCGTTCAGCGCCGCGCGCGGCGTCGCAGGTTCGCCGTCGATGCGCACGACTTCCCACGCGCCCGCGTCGCCGATGGCGCGGCGGTCGACATCGACCGACAGCCCCGTCGCTGCCTTGATGTCCTTCACGACCTCCTCGACCGTGGTGTCGGCGTACGACTTCGGCGTGGCGAACGGCACCTCGAGCCGCGCGAGGATGGCAAGATCCGCGGCGAGCGTGGGCGAGTCCTGCGCGACGCGGGGCGCAGGCGTGGCGGCGGGCGCCGCGGGCGGCTCGCGCAGCGAAGCGCTCGCGAACAGTGCTACGGCGATTGCGGCGAAGGCGGTCGTCGTCATGATGGTCCTGCGCTATCCGCGCGATTCGATGGCTTCGTGAATCGGCACCACGAGCGCGGGAATGACCCGCTGCTCGGCCAGCATCTCGGCGTGACCGACGATCGCGCCGAACGCCGTCTTCAGGTCGTCGAGCGACGACAGCGGCCCGAGCTTGCGCACGGTCAGGAACACCGAGATCGGGTCGCCTCCGCGCTCGCCCGCGAGCTGCACCTTCGGCTTCGTGCGCACCTCGAAGAACGCCTGCAGGTCGCCGCGCTGCCCAAGCGACACGCCGAGCGACGGCTGCGCGTCGATCACGCTCTCGAAGCCGAGGTCGACGAGCTGCGCGAGCGGCGAGTTCGCCAGCAGCGCGTCGAACACGATCGCCTCCTTGTCGTGCTCGGTCTCGAAGTCGAAGCCGAAGGCGACCTCGAGCGTGTCGATGTCGAGCGGCGAGATCGACAGGAAGAACGGCGCCACCTCGAGGATCGCGCGGTGGAACGCGTACGCATCGGCCAGCGACGCGGGGTTCACATGCCCCGAGCGGATCGAGGTCTGCCGCAGCGACACCCACTGCCAGTCGCGTTCGCTCGAGTCGCTCTCGAGCGCGACCTCGCCCTCGTAGCGCTGGAAGGTCGACAGCCGCGGAAACGCGCGGCGGATGCGGTCGAAGAGATCGAGCACCGTCTCGCGGCGCTCGGGAAGATCGAGCTTGAGCCCGAGCTTCTGGTTGACATAGAAGTCGCTGCAGAGGGCGGAGAACGACGACATCGCGGCGCATTGTGGCCGATGGCGGCGCGGGTTGCACCGCGGGGCGCGTTTTTGGACGGTTGTCCACCGCGGCGGGGGCTCAGCCGAGGATCCAGCGCATCAGCCCGTCGGTGTCGGCGAGCGAATCGACGGCGAGGTCGGCGCCCGCGCTTCGCAGGGTGTCGATCGGGAAGGGGCCCGTGGCCACGCCGATCGAGCGGCATCCGTGCGCCTTGGCGCAGTCGACATCGAGCGGGGTGTCGCCGATCACGGTCACGCGTTCGGCGGCGAAGCTGCGCCCGTGGTGGGCCGCCGCGCGCGCCATGGCGACGGGGGTCAGCTGCCGCCGCAGCGAGCCGTCGGTGCCGTAGGCCCCGAACGGAAAGAGCGTGCGGTCGATGCCCGCGGCGCGGATCTTCACGAACGCGGTGTGCTCGTAGTTGCCCGTCAGCAGGCCCGTGGCCGCGCCGCGGGCCGCGAGCGCGTGCGCCAGTTCGGCGGCGCCAGGCATGCGGCGCACGCGGTCGGGGGTCAGCGTGCGGTCGAGCTCCTCGTGGTAGGTGCGCTGGAACTCGCGGTGGGCCTCGTCATGCGCGGGCAGGCCGTGCTGCGTCATGATGCGGTCGAAGAGCACGCCGTCGAGCGCGCCCGCGATCTCGAGCCCCGCGAACGAGAACCCGCGGTCGCCGTGGATCGTCGCGAACGCGCGCAGCATCGCGGCCACGCCCGCGCCCTCGGAGCGCAGCAGCGTGCCGTCGATGTCGAAGAGAACGAGATGGTGCGCGGCCATGCGTCGGTCGCCGTCGGGCGATCAGCCCGCCTTCGCGACGGGCGCGCCCACGGCGGCCACGATGCGGCTCGCGGCGTCGGTCAGGTCGGTCGCCGCCTGCATGTTGGGGATCTCCTTGGCCGCGTCGGCCAGGATCTGGCGGGCCGCCGCGACATTCGTGCCCTCGAGGCGCACGACGAGCGGCACCTTGAAGCCCACGGTCTTCGCGCTCGACACGATGGCGCGCGCGATCTTGTCGCACTGCATGATGCCGCCGAAGATGTTCACCAGGATGCCCTTCACATTCGGGTCGCCGAGGATGATGCGGAACGCCTCGGTCACGGCCTCCTCGGTGGCGCTGCCGCCGACATCGAGGAAGTTCGCGGGTTCGCCGCCGTGCAGCTTCACGATGTCCATCGTGGCCATCGCCAGGCCCGCGCCGTTCACCAGGCAGCCGATGTTGCCGTCGAGCGCGACATAGGACAGACCAAACTCGTGCGCGCGCAGCTCGGCGGGGTTCTCCTCGGCGGGGTCGAAGAGCTTCTCGAGCTCGGGGTGGCGGAAGAGCGCGTTGTCGTCGAACTGGAACTTCGCGTCGAGCGCGAGCACGCGGCCGTCGGGGTTCTTCTCGTCGGCGGGGGTGACGACGAGCGGGTTGATCTCGACCAGGCTCGCGTCCTTCTCGCGGAAGACCTTGGCGATCTTCATCATGATGTCGGCGGCCTGTCCGACCTGCTTGCCCTTGAAGCCGAGCTCGAACGCGAGCTCGCGCGCCTGGAACGCCTGCAGCCCGAGCAGCGGGTGCAGCGGCACCTTCTTGATCGCGGCGGGGTTCTTCTCGGCGACGACCTCGATCTCGACGCCACCCTCGGCGCTCGCGATCAGGGTCGCGGTGCGGCGGGAGCGGTCGACGGTGATCGCGAGGTAGTACTCCTTCGCGATCGCCTCGGCGGCCGCGATGAGGAGCTTCTTCACGACCAGACCCTCGGGGCCCGTCTGGTACGAGACCATCTTGTTCGTCAGCATGAAGGTCGCCGCGGCCTCGGCGTCCTTCAGGTTCGAGACGAGCTTCACGAAGCCCGCCTTGCCGCGGCCACCCGCGTGGACCTGCGCCTTGATCACGATTTCCTTGATTCCCGCGTCGAAGAGCCGCTTCGCCTCGGCGACGGCCGTCGGGATGTCCTCGGCGACGGCAAAGGCGGGAACGGCGACGCCCGCATCGGCGAGCAGTTGACGGGCCTGATACTCGTGGATCTTCATGGGGGCGGAGAGGATATCAGAACAGAAGTCGCGGGAATTTCGGCCCGATGTATACTGCCCGACCCCATTGGACAGGTGCCCGAGAGGCCGAAGGGGACGGTTTGCTAAACCGTTGTACGGGGAATTCCCTGTACCGAGGGTTCGAATCCCTCCCTGTCCGCTTCGAACCGCCGCATGGCCCGCTTCGCGGGGCATGCGGCGGTTCTCGCGTACAGGGAGAGTTTCACGCGGCGTTCGCCGCGTGAAACGGATCCGCGGCCCTGCGGGCCGCGTCTCCAGGATTGCGGACTTCGGCCCTGCGGGCCGAAGTTCGAATCCACCCGCTCGTGCATGGCGCGGAGGGGCAGGGGACGGAGGGCGCGCACGGCGCGTGCGGGCGGCGGCTGCTGCGCAGCGCCGGCGTGGTTGTGGGGCAGGGGTGGGGAGGGGTGGTGTTGGTTGGGGTGAGGTTGGGGTGAGGTGTGTGGGGTGAGTCGTGCGTGCTTCACGGCGTAGCCGTGGCGGTGCGCATCCGCCTTCGCCCCGCCCACCCCGGGTGCCACCATGCGGAGCCTGGTGGTTGTGCACCACCTCACGGCGTAGCCGTGGCAGACAACTGCATGATCACGCCCCGCCCACCCCGGGTGCCACCATGCGGAGCCTGGTGGTTG
>JAJTGK010000136.1 GCA_021297815.1 Planctomycetaceae bacterium | reverse complement strand
CCGACGAGCAGGGGCGCGCTCGTCGCCACATGGCCGCCGTCGATGAAGGCGTGGTACTCGACCGTGTTGTCACGCACGAAGCGCACCTCGCCGCGCTCCGCGTCGAACGACGCCGAGATGAAGTGCCACGCGTCGTCCTCGATGCGCAGGTTCGAGGTCACCGTCCAGAAGCTCGCCGAGGCGGTGCCGCCGTTGCCGAAGAGGAGCACGAGCTCGCGCCCGTTGAAGCCCGAGGTGCGGCCATAGTTCGCGAAGCCCTGCGTGGGCATGTCGCCGCCCTGCGCGAAGAAGATGTAGTCGGCGAACTTGTCGCCCGACGCGATCGCCTTGCGCTGCACGACGACATGGCGGTCGGCCGCCGTCGCGCCTGCGGCCAGGCTGTCGAGACGCACCCACGCCTCGATCGTGAAGCTCTCGCCGCCCGAGGCGAGCGCGCCCTGCGCGTCGGGGACGAGCACGCGGCTCGATGGTCCGAGCCTGGCGGCGCGCGTGTTGTCCTCGACGGTCGCGGGCACGACGGGCACCGCGACATCGGTCACGAAGCCGACGGCGGTCGGTTCACCAGTGAGGCCGTTCGGACCAGAGTCGGCGATGGTGGTCGAGTCGTTCTCGAAGCGCCAGTAGCCGAGCGTGGCCGCCTGCGTGATCTCGCACGAGTCGGGGATGCAGTTTCCGTTGCAGTCGGTGTCGGTGCCGAGCGCGAGTTCCGCGGGGTCGGCCACGCCGTCGCCGTCGCAGTCGCCGCACGCATCGGGCCAGCCGTCGCCGTCGACATCGCTCACGGGGTCGAACGCCTCGGTCGGCACGACCTGCCGCGCGATGCCTGGCGCCTGCCACTCGAGCTTCGCCTCGGCGCCGCCGCCCGACTCGTAGTAGTCCATGCGCACGAGCACGCGCGTGCCCGCGGCGAGCGCGATGGTCGCGCTCCAGGTCGTCGGCGACTGCGGCTGCCACTTGTTGATCAGGAGCGCGCCGTCGACCCACAGGCGCACGCCGTCGTCGGTCGTGGTGGAGAAGGTGTAGGTGCCCGTCGTCGGAACAAGCAGCGTTCCCGTCCAGCGCACCGCGAAGTTGTCGACGGGCAGCGCGGGGTCGGGCGCGCCGCCTTGCCAGTTGAACGCGATGTTCGGGTCGACGCGCGCCAGCAGGCGCTCGGTGAACTGGCCGCCGCTCTGGCTTCGGTAGTACTGCGCCACGAGGCCGCTGATGGCCTCGCGCTCGACCGATTCAGGCAGACCGTTGTCGTCGCAGTCGGTGCAGCCCTGCGCGACGAGCGCGGGCGTGGCCGAGAGCGCGGTGGAAAGAGCGAGTGCGCCGAGGAGCGTCGTGTGCTGCATGGAGTTTCCGCGGATGCCTGCCGAGAGGGAGGGGAGCGTTCGATGATCGATGGTGTCGGTTCGCGCGCGGTCAGCCGCACGCGCCCCAGTTGCCGAGAAGAAGCGCGAGGTCCGACGCGTTGGTGGTGCCGTCGCTGTTGAGGTCGGAGCCCGCGGTGCCCCACGCGCCGAGCAGCGTGGCGAGGTCGGCGGCGTCGACCGTGCCGCTGCCGTTCAGGTCGCCCGTGCAGGGCGCCGCGTCGCAGGGGTTGGGAATGCCTGCGCCAGGGTCGGGCAGCGTGCCGTTCGCGATGTCGCAGTCGTCGAGCACGCCGTTCGCGTTGCAGTCGGGCGTGGCCATGCGGAAGGCGCTGCCTGGCACGAGTTCGTACGGCGACTTCGCGGAAGCCGACGGCGCCTTCCACTTCAGCCGCGCGTACTGACCGCCGATGCCTTCGTGGAGCTCCATGCGGAAGTCGTACGCGGTGTTCGCGGCCAACTCGATCTCGCCGAAGCCTTCGCCCGCGTTCTGCAGCCAGCGGTCGATCACGGCGACGCCGTCGATGTACACGCGGCAGCCGTCGTCCGACTCGGTCTTGAAGCGGTAGATGCCTGCCTCGGGGCCCGTGATCAGCGCGCCCGTCCAGATCGCGATCAGGTTGTCGCCAGGTGCGTTGGTCGGCTGCCAGTTGCCCTCGTTGAACGCGATGTCGCGGTCGCGGCGCACGGCGGCGAGCGTGCCCGGGCGGTATGGGTCCGACGGCTGGTCGGAGCCGAGGCGCGGGTAGTAGCGCCCGACGAGCCCAGGCACCGACGCTTCGCACGAGTCGAGCACGCGGTTCGCGTTGCAGTCGACGGCGCCCGAAGCGATGTCGCAGACATCGAGCGTGCCGTTCGAGTTGCAGTCGAGGTCGAGGCCTTCCGCGAGCTCGAAGCCGTCGGGCACCAGGTTCCCGTTGCAGTCGCCCGACTCGCAGATGTCGGTCACGCCGTCGGCGTCGCCGTCGTACACGGGGCGGTAGAACTCGCCGCCGAGCGGGCTCCAGTCGGGCGTGAAGCTCGGGCGCCACCGCAGGCGCATGCGCTGGTCGCCGCCGAACTCGCGGAGGTCGAGGCCGATGAGCCGCGTGCCCGCCTCGAGGTAGAACGGCCCGCGCTCCTCGCCGCCCGTGTTCGAGCTGAAGAGCAGCCGACCGTCGATGAACAGGTTCGCGCGGTCGTCGCTCTGCATCTGGAAGTCGTAGAAGCCGCTCGTGGGTACGAGCAGCGCGCCCGACCAGCGCACCGAGAAGTTGTCGGTGGGCACGCCGTCGGGCTGCCAGTCGTTGCCCGTCTCGTTGGTCACATTGAAGTCGAGGCCGAGCACGCCCGACGCATCGAGGCGCTTGGCAAGCACGGGCCCCGAGAAGTCGTTGGTGCCGTAGTAGAGGCCCACGAGGCCCACGAGCGACGGCTCGCACGAGTCGGGCAGGCCGTTCTGGTCGCAGTCGACCGAGGTCGACTCGCAGCCGTCGAGGACGCCGTTCGTGTTGCAGTCGAGAGACGACTCGGCGGCGATGTCGAGCTCGTCGGGCAGGAAGTTGCGGTTGCAGTCGCCCGAGTCGCAGAGGTCGAGCGTGCCGTTCGCGTTGTCGTCGACGCCCGCGCGGAAGTTCGTGTTCGCGATGGTGTTCCAGGTGGTCGCGGTCGACAGCTTGCGCTCGAGCTTCATGCGCTGGCCGCCCGTGTTCTCGCGCAGCTCGACGCGGATGTAGTGCATGCCCGCGGAGACAGGAATCGGCGCTGGCGGCACGACCGCCTCGTTCGACACGCCTTCGCTCGATCCAAGCAGCACGCCGTCGAGGTACAGGCGGTATCCGTCGTCCGAAGTCACGCGGAACTGGAACGCGCCCGTCTGGTTGAACATCAGGCCGCCCGTCCAGCGCACGCTGAACTCGTCCTCGGGCACGCCCGCGGGCAGCGTCCAGTTGTTGAGGTCGAAGCTGCCCGCGCCGCCGAGGTCGACGCGCACGGCGACGGGGGAGCCAAGCCACTCGCGGTTCGCGAAGTACTGGGCGGTCAGGCCCTGCACGCCGACCTGCTGGCTGTCGGCAAGGCCGTCGCCGTTGCAGTCCTGGGCGAGCGCGGGCGCGGGAAGCAAGAGGATGGCGGCGAGGGCGACGAAGCTGCGCATGAGGGTGGTCAGGGGGCTGAAGCGGGGCCGTCGGAAGGGACGGCGGGAGCGGACAACTCCACCCCTCGGTGGGGCGGCATTTCTGGAAAACTATGCCCTGCGCGGGTCCGTGCAAGCCTCTTGGGCGAGATTCGCGGCGGTCTCGTTGAAAATGGCGCCGCGGCGGGGCGGTCGCGGTTCCGACCAGACCTCGGGCGAGGCGGGTGGGCGGCCTGTTGCGGGGACTTCGGCGCGGGAACTCAGCGCGAGAGCGCGGGCACAGGCACATCGAGCGAGTCGGCGACCGCGCGCACCACGAGATGCTCGTCGGGCGTGACCTCGCCGTCGTGCGACGCGGCCAGCGCGCAGGCCTTCAGGAAGCGCGCGCGGTCGGAGAAGGTCATGGTCGAGAGGCGCGTGGCCGCGGCGTTCAGGGCGTCGAGGTTGCGCGCCGCAGGCTCGGGGAACGACGGGGCCTGCATGCCGAGCCCGCCGAACGCGCGCGCGAACGCGGCGTCGCGTTCGGCCGCGGCCTGCTCCTGTGCGGCGATGGCGCCGATCACCGTGCGCATCTCGCCGCGCATCGAACCGAGCTGCTCCTTCGCATCGCGCGCGGGCTGCATGAAGCGCCGCTCGACATGACGCTCGAGGCACTTCACGAGCGCCCATTCGCGCAGGTCGATCTGCCCGTCGGTGCGGATCGTCATCGCGAGCGTCTCGCGGAAGCCGCGGTAGCGCGACTGCCCGAGCTCGAGCAGGGTCGGCGCCGCGAGGTCGACGAGCGCGAGCTGCAGGTCGGGGCGCAGCGCGTCGAGCATGGGCATGACCGCCGCGTAGGTGTTGTAGGCCTCGGCGTCGCGCTCGCGCACGATGCGGTCGCAGCCCTCGTGCGTGCCCGCGCGGCGCGCGATGGCGTAGCAGAGCGCGCGTGCGCCCTCGGGGGCACGCGCCGCGTCGCGGAGCGCGGCGGGAAGGCTGTCGCGGTACGCGCGCGCCGCGGCGATCGAGCCCGCGTCGAGCGATCCGCCGCGGTCGACCATGCCTGCAAGGCCCGCCACGGGTGCGCCGTTCGCCGCGCGCAGCGCCTCGCGCTTCTCCTTCGCCTTGCGCTCGTAGTGCGCGTCCGCCGCCGCACGCCGCGCCTCGCGGACACCCACGACCGCGCTCTCGCCCTCGGCGGGAATCGCCGTCGCGCCCATCGCGGTGATGCGCGCGATGCGGTCCTCGATCGGAGGGTGCGACGCGAACAGCGTGTCGAGCGAACTCGCGAAGAAGAAGTGGTTGAGCTCGCTCGCCGCGGGCGACGAGACGCGCGAGTAGTGGTCGCGGATCTTGGCGAGCGCGCCGCCGATCCCGTTCGGGTTGCGCGTGTACTGCACCGCCGCGGCGTCGGCGAGATACTCGCGCTGCCTGCTGATCGCCGCCTGGATGAGGCGCCCCACGATCACGCCCACGCCGCCGATCGCCCACACCGCCAGGCCCGCGATCATGAGCGCGACGCCCACGCCCGCCGCGCCGCCCTTGTCCTTGCCACGGCCCGACGACGAGCGCGCGATGGCAGGCCCCACATAGCGGAACATGATGTAGCCGATCGTGCCGACCGCCATGATGCCCGCGATGACCGCGGTCGTGCGCGCGTTGATGCGCGTGTCGCCGTGGAAGATGTGGCTGTACTCGTGCGCGACCACGCCCTGCATCTCGTCGCGGCTCAGGAGCTCCATGCAGCCGCGCGTGACGCCGATGACCGAGTTCGACGGGTCGGGGCCCGCGGCGAACGCGTTGATGCTCTGCGACTCGATCACATAGACGGGCGGCACGGGCACGCCGCTTGCGATCGACATCTCCTCGACGATGTTGAGGAGCTCGCGCTCGTTCGCGTCGCGCGTGCCCGCGAGGATCGGCGTGCCGCCGAGCATCTCGGCGATCTTCGTGCCGCCCTGCGAGAGCTGCGCGAGCTTGACCAGCGTGGCGACGCCCACGACGAAGAGCACGATGCCGACCACCGAGCCGAGCACCGTGAGGTTTCCGAAGGCGCCCGCCCAGTCGGGGCCGCCGTTCTTCGAGTTGCCGAGCGCGACGACCGTCACCGCCACGAGCCACAAGGCCGCGATGGTGCCGACCACGCCCGCGATGAACAGCATGACGAGGCGCCCCGTCTGGCGCCGCGCGTCGTCCTGGCTCTGGAAGAAGTCGCTCGTCATCGCTTCGCCCCTTCGCGTGCGTTCAGAACTTCACGGCGACGGCGGCGCGCTCGCCCGCCTCGGCCTGGAACATGCCCATCTCGCGGATGCCGAACGCGTTCGCCACGATGCTCGCGGGAAACACCACGATCGACTCGTTGAGCCGCATCACCGCGTCGTTGAAGCCCTGGCGCGCGAAGGCGATGCGGTTCTCGGTGCTCACGAGCTCCTCCTGGAGCTGCAGCGCGTTCTGGTTCGCCTTGAGCTCGGGGTAGCTCTCGACGAGGCCGATGAGGCGGCCGAGCGCGCCGTCGAGCGCGGCCGACGCGCCGCCGAGCGCCATGAGCGACGCGGGGCTGAGCGCGCTCTGCCCGACCGCGCCGAGCG